>JAOPYG010000478.1 GCA_025964685.1 Actinoallomurus sp.
CATGGCGCCGCGTGACCACTCCGCCGGGGACGGTATGGACGAAGACCTGTGGGTAAGGGGCCGAGATGCGTGACGGATCACTTGCGCGCTGGACGCGCCGGCACCCGGACGGCGGGCTCGGACTGCGGCTGGCCCTGTCCTGCCTCGCGCTGTTCCTCGTCGCCCTTCCCTTCACGGGGCTCGTGGTCCTGGTCGACACCCGATGGGGACCGTTGCGGCGGCTGGACATGGATTCGACCACGCATGCCAACGCCTGGGTGCTACGTCATCGCGGCCTGATCGCGCCGTTGCGTGCCACCTCGTACATCTTCCACGCCTGGGTGTTCCGGCTGGTCGTGGTGGCGCTGGCGGCCTGGCTGGTGGCCCAGGGCGCCCGGCGGCTCGCCGCCTGGGCCATCACCACGCTTGTGGCCGCAGGATTCCTCGACGTCCTGCTCAAGGTGGTCATCGACCGGCCGCGGCCGTCGCTGCACAGCGCGATCGCGCACGTGCCCGGGGGTTCGTTCCCCTCGGGCCACGCCCTGACGGCGGTGGTGGGCACGGCGACGATCGTCCTGATCCTGCTGCCGGTGCTGCACGGAGCCTGGCGCACCGTGGCCTGGGTGGCGGCCGTGCTGATCAGCCTCCTGTCCGGGGCGTGCCGGGTGCTGCTCGGCGTGCACTACGTCAGCGATGTGCTCGCCGGCTGGATCATCGGCGCCGCGATCGTGCTGGGCACCGTCGCCGCGTTCGAGACCTGGCGCCGTGACGAGGGACGCACACCGGCCCACCCCGTACGCGAGGGCGCCGAACCCGAGGCCGGACCCGAGATCGCCGGACACGGCGACGCGCGGAACCAGTCGACGGGGAGCCAACGCCATTAGGGCGTCACGCACACCCCCACTGAGGTCGTCAGGAGTCGCACTCGTCGGGTTGGGCGGACAGCGGTGCGGGGCCGCTGTCGACCACGTCGGCGTTGAGGCGTTCGAAGTCGGCGACGCGGTGCCTCGACTCCTTGCCGCCGCGTTCGACAACGCCCAGGATCAACGTCTCCACCAGCGCGAACGCCGGCACCAAGGTGACGAATGGCGGAGGACCCTCGACCGTGGTGGTGAGCAGCACACGGGCCGCGGACGCCAGCGGGCTCAGGTACGGGTCCGTGCACACGATCAGGGACGCGCCCCGGCCCGCGGCCGCGCGCCCGAAGGCGATCGTGTCGCGCTCGTAGCGCCGGTAGTCGAACGCCACCAGGACCGTGCGCTCGTCCACGTCGAGCAGCGCCGCGGCCCGTGCTCCGGGCTCGTCGGCGACATGGGTGACGTCCGGGCGCAGCAGGCCGGCGAACGACGCGAGGTGCGCGGCGAGCGTCCAGGAGAACCGGCCGCCGGTGACCAGCACCCGGCGTTCGCGGTCGGCGATCAGGTCGGCCGCCGCGGTGAGCTCGGCCGGGTCCTGGGCGCGCTGGCTCTCCACGAGCGCCGACTCGAACGACCGTGCCCGTACCACCAGGGGCTCGTCCTCACGCGCGGCCGGATAACCCTCGAGCGGCCCCGACGTACGGGCCGAGAGTTCCGCCCGCAGCGCCTCCTGGATCTGTGGATAACCGCCGAAGCCGAGCTTGGCGACGAGCCTGAGCACGGTCGGCGGGCTGACACCGGCGTTCTCGGCCAGGCGGGCGATCGGCCGCAGGCCGGCCACGGGGTAGTCACCGAGCAGCGCCTGCGCGACCCGCAGCTCCGCCGGCGTCAGGTCGGCTCGGCGGCGGCGCAGGGCGTCCGCGACGGTGCGGCCGTCCACCGGTTCAGTGCTTCCATCGCGTGCGCGCGGCGATCTCTTCGGGCTCCATGCCGTCGAACAGTGCGATCTCGCCCCGGCGTACGACGGCGACCGTGTCGATCACGGCCTCGCCCAGCGCCTCCCTGAGCGCCGCGTCCGCCTCGAACGCCTCGACCGCCGCACCCAGCGACGACGGTAGCGGCGTGACATCGTCGCGGGACACCGGGTCGACGTCCACCGGCTCGGGCAGTGTGCCGTCCTCGGCCAGGCCCGCACGGCCCGCCGCCATGAGCGCGGCGATGGCGAGATAGGGGTTGGCGGCCGCGTCGAAGCACTTGACCTCCAGGTTCGCCGCCTGGGACCGGTTGCCGACCGAGCCGGTGAAGAACCGCAGTGCCGCCTCGCGGTTCTCCAGGCCCCAGCACGCGTACGCCCCGGCCCAGTGGGAGGGCACGAGCCGCAGGTAGCTGACGACGGACGGGGCGCCGACCGCCAGCAGGGCCGGGAGCCGGGACAGGATGCCCGCGGTGAACCCCTCGCCGGCCGAGGTCAGTCCGTAGCGGCCCTCTCCACCGGCCATCAGGTTGGCGCCGTCGCGCCACAGGCTCAGGTGGACGTGCGCGCCGTTGCCGACGCCGCCCGCGAGCACCTTGGGGGAGAACGTCGCGCGCAGGTCGTGGTTCTGGCTGACCGCCCGGATCGTCTCGCGGACCAGGACGAACGTGTCGGCCGCCCCGACCGCGTCCTCGGCCGCCACGGAGACCTCGTACTGTCCCGCGGCGTACTCCGGGTGGATCTGCTCGACCCCCACACCCGCCGCCGACAGTGCCTGAAGAACGTCGCGCAGGTAACCGGACCGTTCGGTGAGGCGCGTCATCCCGTACGCCGGGCCGGCGCAGGCGGGTGTGAAGTCGTCGCCGCCGCCCACGGAGACCGCCCACTCGACCTCGAACGCCGCCTTGACCGCCATGCCCTCGGCGGCCAGCCGGTCGGCCTCCCGCGTCGCCAGGCCGCGCGCGTCGAGCGGATGCGGGTCGCCTTCCTGGTCATAGCGGTCGGCGGGCGCCCACGCCCAGCCGGGGAGTGCGGTCAGCACGGCCAGCCGGTCAAGGTCGGGGTGCAGTCGCAGGTCGCCCACCGGTCCGCCGGCGAAGCGGCCGCTGACGATCGAGTCGTCCAGCAGGAAGGCGTCGAACACCGGCGACATGCCGATGCCCCAGGCCGCCGCGTGCTCCAGGCGTGAAAGAGGCACGGCCTTCACCCGGGTCACGCCGCTGGTGTCTATCCACGTGACGGCGACCCCGGTGACGTCCTTGGCGGCGAGTTCCCCGGTCGCCTGTCGTGCGGCTGCGGCCCGCCGCGTGCGCTCTTGCTGGTCCATCACGCCCACCTCAGCCCGGATGAAACATGCGTTACACGAAAAATCAGGTCTTTCATATTCATTACGGAAGCCCCAAAATACGACCACACGACGATCACGTCGAGAGGAGTGACATGCCGACTCCGACACCTCCCGGTCCACGGCTGAGCCGGACGCTGAGCGTCTGGCAGGCGGTTGGACTGTCGGTCGCGCTCATGGCCCCGAGCATGGCCGCCAACATCAACCCGCAGGGGACCGTCACCTCCGCCGGCCGTGCCGTACCCCTGGCGTTCCTCCTCGCCAGCGTGGCCGTCCTCCTGGTCGCGTACGGCTTCGTCCGGCTCTGCCAGTACTTCCACCACGCCGGTTCGGTGTACGCGTTCGTCGGCGCGACCCTCGGCCCGCGGTCCGGTGTCGTCGCCGGATGGGGTCTGCTCGGCACCTACACCTTCTACGGCGTCGTGACCTCATCCGCCACGGGCATCTTCGGCACGGCGTTCCTCCAGGAGATCGGCGTGTGGCCGCACCCACCCGGCTGGGCGCCGTTCATCCTGATGGGGGTGGCCATCGCGCTCGCCCTGGCGCTGACCATCTCCCCGGCCAAGCGCGGCACGACCATCCTGCTCAGCGTCGAGGGCGCGACGGTCGCGCTGATCCTCGTCATCACCGCCATCGTCCTCGTGCGGCTGCTCTCCGGTTCGGCGCCCGGCGACCACGGCTTCACGCTCAGTGTGTTCGCCGTGCAGCCGGGCACGAGCACGTCCGCGCTCTTCCTCGGCGTGGTCTTCGGGTTCCTGTCGTTCGCGGGCTTCGAGGCGGCGGCCACGCTCGGTGAGGAGGCGGCCGAGCCCAAGCGCGACATCCCCCGGGCCATCCTCGGCACCGCGATCTTCGGCGGGGTGTACTTCACCGTCGTGACCGCGGTCGAGATGATGGGGTTCGGCGCCGACGCGAAGGGCGTCGCGGCGTTCGGGCGGTCACCGTCGCTCCTCGGCGACCTCGGCAGCTCCTACGTCGGCTCCTGGGTCGGCGACATCATCACGCTCGGCGCCGCGATCAGCGCCTTCGGCTGCTGCCTGGCCTGCATGGTCGGCGCCTCCCGGCTGCTTTTCGCGCTGTCCCGTGACACCACGGGCGAGCGTGGCCTGGGCCGGGTCTCGGCGGCCGGTACACCGGCCGTCTCGGCCGGCGTCGTGGCCACGGCGATGGCCTTCATCATCGTGGTCTGCGCGGTCTTCTTCTCCGCCGAGGCCAAGGACACCTTTCTGTGGTCCGGCAGCATCGGCACGCTGATCCTGCTCGTCGCGTACGTGCTGACCACCGTCGGAGCCATCCGCCTGGTCTTCGTGCAGCGCAGGATGCCGGTGCCCATGTGGCAGATCGTGATCCCGCTCGCCGCGCTCGTCATCCTCGGCTACACGCTCTACCGCAACGTCATCCCCTACCCGTCCTCCGGCCCCGCGCGCTGGTATCCGATCGTCTCCGGCGGCTGGTTGGTGATAGCCGTCATAGTCGTCCTGGCCGCACCGGGTGTTTCCCGGCAGCTCGGCCGGGCACTGGCCGAGAGCGAAGGCATCCGCCTGAACGAGAGCACCGCGACCGGTCCCGTCACCGCATCGGACACGGGCGGCTGAGCCAACCGTTCAGGCCGGCGTATCCCCGAAGGAAAGGACGAACGACCGAGTGCCCCCTCTGCTGTCCTGTGTCGAGAACCTCACCCTCGTCGACCATCACTGCCATGGCGTGGTGGGCCGCGACCTCGACCGGAGCGAGTTCGAGTCCCTGCTGACCGAGGCGGAGGCCCCCAGCCCGCTCGGCGGCACGCTGTTCGACTCCCAGATCGGGTTCGCGGTACGCCGATGGTGCGCGCCGGTGCTCGACCTGCCGCCACACGCGTCCGCCGATGACTACCTCACGCGCCGCGCCGACCTCGGCGCCGACGAGGTGAACCGTCGTTTCCTCCGTACGGCCGGGGTCGCGGCGCTCTTCCTCGACACCGGCTTCTCACCCGACGCGATCCTGCCGCTCGACGAGATGGGCACGCTCGCGGACGCGCCGGTGCACGAGATCGTACGGCTGGAGCAGGTGGCCGAGGAGGTGGCCGTGGCCGGGCCGAGCGCGGAGGGTTTCGCCGAGGCGTTCCGCGCCCGCTTGCGGGAGCGCACCGTCTCAGCGGTCGGCGTGAAGTCGATCGCCGCGTACCGCGTGGGGCTCGACCTGCCCGCCGAGCGGCCGGACGACGCCGAGGTCACGGCCGCGGCCGGCCGCTGGCTCGCCTCCATCGAGGCCGGCGCCGCGCCGCGGCTCGCCGACCGGACCCTCCAGGCGTTCCTGGTGTGGTGCGGGGTCGAGCGCGGCCTGCCGATCCAGTTTCACGTCGGATACGGCGACGCCGACGTCGACCTGCACCGCTGCGACCCGCTGCTGCTGACCGGGCTGCTGCGCGCCATCGAGCCCAGCGGTACGCCGATCATGCTGTTGCACAACTATCCCTTCCACCGGAACGCGGGCTACCTGGCTCAGGTGTTCCCGAACGTCTTCGTCGACGTGGGACTGGCCACGCACAACGTCGGGCGCCGTGCGCCGGCGTTGATCGCCGAAACGCTCGAGCTCGCCCCGTTCGGCACGTTCCTGTTCTCCTCCGACGCGTTCGGGCTGGCGGAGCTGTACCACCTGGGCGCCCTGCTCTTCCGGCAGGGCCTGTCGGACTTCCTGCGCTCAGGACTGGACGACGGCACCTGGACCGAGGAGGACGCCGGCCGGATCGCGCGGCTGGCCGGCGGCGACAACGCCCGCCGCGTGTACGGGCTGGAGGGGCACTGATGGACGAACTCGAGGAGTTGCACCTCAAGCTGCGCGCGGCCGTGGCCGACGAGCTTCCCGCCGCCATCGCGTTGCGGCACCGTCTGCACGCCGACCCCCGGCTGTCCGGCGACGAGGCCGACACCACGGTCGAGGTCGTACGTGCGCTCGACGCCGGACCGGGCCAGGAGATCGCCGGTACGGGCCGGATCGTGCGGATCGGCGACCGCGGCCCCGCCGTGGCGCTGCGCGCCGAACTGGACGCCCTGCCGATCACCGAACGTACGGACGTGCCCTGGGCGTCGGGACGGGACGTGATGCACGCCTGCGGCCACGACGTGCACCTCGCGGCCCTCGTCGCCGTCGGCCGCGCCGCCGAGCGCATCGGCGTGGACGTGCCGATCCTGGCCGTTCTTCAGCCACGTGAGGAGAGCTCGCCGTCGGGTGCCGAGGACATCGTCCGCTCCGGCGTGCTGGCCGAACACGACGTACGGGCGATCGTCGCGGCACACGTGCAGCCGCGCCTGCCGGACGGCGTCGTCGCGGTCACGCCCGGCCCGGTCAACGCCGCCACCGACGAGTTCGAGGTGACGGTCACCGGCCTCGGCGGCCACGCCGGCTACCCTCACGTCGCCCGGGATCCGGTCCTGGCCCTCTGCCAGATCATCGTCAGCCTCCAGCATCTGGCCAGCCGGCGGTTCGACCCTGTTCTCGGCGCGGTCTGCTCGGTCGGCCAGATCGCCGGTGGTTCCGCCGCGAACGTCGTGCCCGAGACGACGTCGGCGCGTGGAACGGTCCGGGTGATGCGCGACGCCGACCGGGCGGTGGCGGCGTCACTGGTCAGGGAGATCGTCGCCCACACGGCCGCCGCGCACGGCTGCGAGGGGCAGGTGCGCTTCCATCCGGGCGAGCCGGTGCTGGTCAACGACCCCGCACTGGCCGCCGACGCCGCGGGCCGGCTCGCCGCGACCGGTGTCACCATCGACGCCGGCTTCCGTTCCTACGGCGCGGACGACTTCTCCCACTACTGCGGTGTCACGCGGGGCCTGATGCTGTTCATCGGCACGGCACCACCGGACGCCGAGGACGCCCCCGGGCTGCACCACGAGCGCTACCTGCCCGCCGACCGCATGATCGTCCGCACCGCCGACGCACTGCTCGCGGGCTACCTCGCCGCGATCCGCACGGCCGTGGCGTCGTGACCATGCGTGTACGCGCCGCGGTGGACGCGGATCTGCCGGTGATCGCGGAGATCGCGGTGGCCAACGACGACGAGGACGGGGCCGACCCGCACTATGTCGCGCACCTGCGCGACCACGGCCGGTTCCTCGTGGCGGAGACGGACGGCGGGCCGGCCGGGTACTGCGGCGTCCGGCGGACCGGTGAGGTGACGATGCTCACGGACCTGTTCGTGCACCCGGACCGCCAGGGCGGGGGGACCGGTCGCCGGCTGCTGGACGCCGCGTTCGACGGTGCCGGAGAGCGCTCGACCTTCGCCTCGCGTGATCCTCGGGCCATGTCGCTCTATGTCCGGTACGGGATGGTTCCACGCTGGCCGCTGCTGTACCTGAGCGGGCCGCCCCCCGGTGCCGGTGCGCTGCGCGCGGAGCGAGTGCCGATGGCGGAGGCCGGCCTCGCCGAGTCCGCGCTGAACGGGCGGGATCGCGCCGCCGACTATGCGTTCTGGGCGACGACGCCGGACGCCACCGGCCTGATCGCCTGCGTGGGAGGGGCCGTCGTCGCCGCCGGGGCGGCCGGGCCCGGGCGGGTGTTCCACCTGGCCACCGCCGACGGCCACGACGCGGCCGCGACACTGGCCGCCGCGCTCGCCGAAGTCGGCGCCGGTCCCGTGCGGCTCTGCCTGCCGGGCCCGCATCCCGCCCTGCGGCGGCTGCTGGACGCCGGCTGGCGCATCGAGGACTCCGACCAGCACATGTCGAGCCGCCCGGACCTCCTCAGCCCCGCCGACGTGCTGTCGCCCTCACTCGGCTGACTATTCGCCGACCGGCGCGGTGTCGTCGCCGTTGAAGAACCGGTCGAGCCAGTCGAGTGAGCGGTTCCGCAGCAGCTCGTCGGCCAGCTTCTTGGCCGACGTCGTCTGCAGGGCCGCGAGAGAGCTGTCGATCCAGGGCTGGATGTTCTGGTTGCCCTGTTCGCGGTACTCGATCGCCTGGACCAGGCAGTCGAGCTTGTCGGCGTCGCGCGCGCAGCGTGACTCCAGGCTGGTCTTGTCCTCGTACTCCGCGACGCTGCCGGAGATCATGTCGGCGACCGCCGTCGGCAGCCCGCGGGTCTGCTCGGCCGTGACCTGTTCGTTGGGCGCCCGCTTGACGTACGCCTTGGCCAGATACGGGATGTCGGTCAGCCGCGTCTCCTGGCTGTCGTGGAACAGGCTGAGAAGCGCGGCGCGCTCCGGCTCCGCTCCCTCCATCGCGGCCACGATCGAGGCCAGGGCCGCGGCGCGGAACGTATGGTCCGCGATGCTCTCTGGATCACTGACCCCGGCGATGAGCCAGCCGGTGCGCTTGTAGCGCTTCAGGAGCCCCATCTCGTACACGAACCCCGTCAGCTGTGCCAGCTCATCCGCCATGCCTGCCCCCTTCGCCCCTGCGGCCGGACGGTGTTTCCCGGCCGCAGAGGACTCTTTACCCCGGCTCGCGGGGTAACCACCGGCCACGGGCCGGTGCATGTCGCGGGCGGATGGGCGCGGCCCGGGCAGGGAGGTGTCCTGCCACCCGGGCCGCGCGACAGGGATTCGGTGCCGGCGGCCCTCCGGATTGCTCCGTCTCCCGGACGTGTCGGTGGGCTGCCGTAGCGTGATCGGGCATGAGAGCGAAGCTGAACGAGGTCGTCGTCGACTGCGCCGATCCGCCGCGGCTGGTGCGGTTCTGGGCGGGCATCGTCGGCGGCGAGCCGGTCGATCGCGAGCCCGACTGGTCCTATGTCGATCCACCGGACGGCGGGTTGCGGCTGGCGTTCCAGCGAGTGCCCGAGGGCAAACACGGGAAGAACCGGCTTCACCTTGACCTCGAAGTGGAGGACATCGATGCGGAGCGGGCCCGGCTGACCGAGGAGGGGGCGACTGCGGTCGCGCAGATCGAGACCAGCGCCCACGGACGGTTCCAGGTCATGCTGGACCCTGAGGGCAATGAGTTCTGCCTGGTGAGCTGACCTGACGGGCCGCTCGTCGTACGGTGGCGGCATGGAGGTTCTCGCCAGCCGGGTCCTGCTGAGGCCGACCGACCTCGACCGCAGCCGCGCCTTCTACCGCGACACGCTGAAGCTCCCCATCTTCCGGGAGTTCGCCACCCCGGGCGGCACGGGCACGGTCTTCTTCATCGGCGGCGGCTACCTCGAGGTGTCCGGGCACGCCGACGCGCCGCCTGCCGCGGGCATCGAGCTGTGGCTCCAGGTCCGAGACATCGAGGCGGCCCGGCGCGAGCTCGACGGCGTGCCCGTGCTGCGCGAGCCTGAGCGTGAGCCCTGGGGCCTGATCGAGATGTGGATCGCCGACCCCGACGGCGTACGGATCTGCGTCGTCGAGGTGCCCGACGATCACCCGATGCGCCGCCGCGACTAGGGCGCGTCTGACAAATCGCGCCGCGCAACCGGACAGGGATCTATCAGACGTCCTAGGCCGCGCCGGGGCGGTCGCCGATTCGTTGGGGCACCGCATGGATGTCCGGCGGTTCCTCGCAGACCACGATCAGCACGTCGGACAGGGCGCGTACGGCCGGCACCGGGAGCAGCCCGCCCGTGATGAGGTCGTCCACGGACGTGAAGCCGCCCACGGCTCGCCGCCGGGCCACGATCTGCTGGGCCTGGGGCACGCTGACGCCCGGTAGGGCGGCGAGGATGTGCTCAGGCACCGCGTTGACGTCGACCAGGCCACCATCGTTGAAGACCCGCGCCAGGTCGGGGCGGCCGATGTGGAGTTCGCGGGCGATGTGCGGGTGGTGGTCGAGCAGGGTGAGTGCCTGCTCACGGCGGATCCGCAGCTCCAGCGACCGCAGCGTGTCGTAGTCGACGGGCTGCGCCTTCCGGCTCCGGGCATGTGTGCCGGACAGGAGTAGGGCGGTGTGCGCCGCCCCGCCGGCCATGGCGAGCAGCAGCGAGAGGACCGCCACGGTCTCCCACTGGGAGTTCGGGTCATCCGTCGTGGTGAAGCCGAACACCACGACGAGCAGAAAGTATCCGGCCGAGGCCAGCGCCAGGGACGAGCTGCGACGGCGCGCGGCGAGAAAGGCGATCGCCGCCCAGCTGAACGTCCCGAAGCTGAGCAGGGGCACCGCGACGGCCGCCATCCTGACCGCAAGGGGCCGGCGGCGCACCGCCGGCACGGCCGG
>JAOPYG010000046.1 GCA_025964685.1 Actinoallomurus sp.
GACGGCGGCGCGCGTGGCTGGGCCCGGGCGCTGACGGCGGTGGCCGGCGCGCTGATCGCCTCGGCGTCCGCGGTCGCCCTGTGCGGCTACCTCGGCCGTGAGGTCGTGCGCGATCCGGGCGGCGTCATCGCGGGGCCGCCCGGCGTGCTCTCGCCGCAGCCGAGCCCCGCGCCGCCCGGTCACCCCCGCACGCACCCCGTGGCGGCGGCACTGCCGCTGGGTCTGCCCGAGGTGCCCGCACCCGCCATCGCCCTGGGCGAACCGCCGAAGGACTTCCTCTGGGCACCTGACCCCGTACGCCTCGACATCCGCCCGGCCCGGCTGACGCTGCCCGCCGGCGGCACGGGCGCCATCACGCTCGCCTGCCCGAGCGAGACCGTCCGGTGGCGCGTCTCCGGCGGCGGACCCGTGCGCCTCAGCCCCGCCGAGGGCACACTGCGTCCGGGCACCGCGCAGGTCGTCGGCGTGCACGTCCCGGCGAACGGTCCCGGCTCGGCGGTCATCACGTTCTGGCCCGGCGGCGAGCAGGTCACGATCGCCTGGGAAGCGCCCTCGTCACCTCCGTCGTCCCCGCCCTCGTCCCCACCGCCGACACCCACACCCACCCCGACCCCCGACCCGACGACGCCCGCCCCCACCCCGCGCCCGCCGTCCCAGCCCCCGCCCGCGGAGCCGGCACCGCCCAGCCCCACACCCACTTCCGCGCCCGCGCCGTCCGACCCACCCACGGCCGGTCCGGACGGCCGCTGACCGCATCCACGGTCCGCGTCAGCGCCCCGCGGCCGTGGATTCTGGGAGGTGAGTGATGTGGCGCGCCGCGTGGTGCCGGTGTTTCCAGAGTGTCAACAGTGGTAACCCTTCGTGTAACCCGCTCGCGGCGGGCGATCTCCGGGGGGAACACTTGGCAGGCTGCACCGCGCGCCGGCGACGGCTCGGCGCCATCTCGCTCACCGCGCTCGCGGTGACGGCCCTGCTCGCCGACCCGCTGCGCGCCGAACCCTCCCCGGGCGCACGCGACCTGGCCAAGAGCAGGACGCAGGTACGCGACCGTGCCGCCGAGGTCGGGCGTATCAGCGCCGCACTCGTACAGGCCGACGCCCGGCTCGATGACCTGAGTGACGAGGCCGAGCTCGCCATCGAACGCTTCAACGGCGCGCGTGCCCGGCTGGAACAGGCCGATCGCGACTATCAGGGCGCGCTGACCCGGTCGTCGCGGGCCGCCGACCGGCTGGGCCAGACGCGGCGCGAGCTGGCGGTCTTCGCCGCCAACGCCTACCGCAGCGACAACAGCATCCCCTCGGTCGCCGCCGTGCTGGGCGGACAGGGCGGGCCGAAGGGGTTCATGGAGCGAGCCGCCTTCATGCAGGTCCTGGCGGGCCGCCAGCACTTCGCCGTACAGCAGGAAGAGGCCGCCCACACCATCGCGGGCCTGTTCGAGAAGCAGTCACGCCGGGCCCTGGCCGCGCAGCGCAACGCGACCCGTGCCGCGGCGTCCGCGCGCCAGGCGGCGACCGCCGCGGTCGATCGCCAGCGCGCCAGCGTCAAGGGCACCCAGCGGCAGAAGGCCGGCCTGGTCGCCGCGCTCGGCCGGGCGCGGGCCCACGCCGCCGACCTGCGGCGCGCACGCGACGCGAAGGTGCCCACGATCACGCAGGGCAGCGGCCGGCAGATCGCCCGCGCGCTGCCGCACGGGTCCGCGCTCGGGTCCGTGGTCGCGCGTGCCGCGCTCCGATGGCTCGGCACGCCGTACTCCTGGGGCGGCGGCAACCCGGCCGGCCCGTCGCTCGGCATCGCGCAGGGCGCGCACACGGTCGGCTTCGACTGCTCGGGCCTGGTGACCTACGCCTGGGCGCGCGCCGGTGTGCCGCTCACGCACTACGCGACCGCGCAGTACAACTCGGGCCCTCATCCGACGCGCGACCAGCTACGGCCCGGCGACCTGGTGTTCTTCGCCCACAACCCGGCGAATCCCAGCACGATCCACCACGTGGGCATCTACATCGGCAACGCTCAGATGGTCGAGGCACCCTTCACGGGGGCGAGGGTGCGGATCTCCAATGCGTTCCGCCCGGACTACGCGGGCGCCACCCGTCCGGCGGCGCCGCGATAGGGCGACCGGTCAGTGGGTCTTGGCGGCCCGCTTGAAGGAGCACTCGATCTCCGCCTCGGCTTCGGAGCGATTCGCCCAGCTGGCGCCCTCGACCGACTTGCCGGGCTCCAGGTCCTTGTAGACCTCGAAGAAGTGCTGGATCTCCAGCCGGTCGAACTCCGGCACGTGGTGGATGTCCCGCAGGTGCTCCATGCGCGGATCGGTGGCCGGCACGCACAGCACCTTGTCGTCACCGCCCGCCTCGTCGGTCATGCGGAACATGCCGACCGTACGGCAGCGGATCAGGCAGCCCGGGAAGGTCGGCTCCTGGAGGAGGACCAGCGCGTCGAGCGGGTCGCCGTCCTCACCCAGCGTGTTGTCGATGAAGCCGTAGTCCGCCGGGTACTGCGTTGAGGTGAACAACATTCGGTCGAGACGGATTCGTCCGGTTTCATGATCCATCTCGTACTTGTTGCGCTGTCCCTTTGGAATCTCGATAGTGACGTCGAATTGCACAATGTCCTCCGCTCCCCGGGGCGGGCCGAGGCGGTTCTGGTTGGATGTTGGCCTGTCTAAGAATGTCGCACGTCACTAGTGGTGCGGCGAGGAGAGGGGCGTTAAGGTGCGGAGGCCCGAGCGCGCCGTGGCCATGATCACACTGGCGCTGCTGAACGTCTTCCTCGTCACCGCCGCCCTGGCAGTGGTGAAGGTCACACCAGATCGTTCCCTCGCACTCCGGCCGCCAACCGTCGCGGCACGGATGATCATGCCCCCGGGCTCGCCGGCGCTGGCCCCCGTCGCGGCGACCGCCCCGCTGCCCGCTTCGGGTCCGCTGGCGGCACGGCTGGCCGGCCCGATGCGGGCCTCGGGCCTCGGCACGGGCCTCACCGGGGCGGTCATCGACACCGCCACTGGCAGGCAGCTGTTCGGCAGCCATGCCGACCAGCCCGCCGTACCCGCCTCCACCACCAAGCTGGCGACCGCGACCGCGGTCCTCGCGTCCGTCGGTCCGGACCACCGGATCACCACCAAGGTCGTCCGGAGCGGCAAGAGGGTGACCATCGTCGGCGGCGGCGACCCGACACTCACCACCTCCGCCTCCAAGAGCGCCTACCCACGTCCGGCCACGCTCACCGACCTGGCCAAGCAGACCGTCGCCGCCCTGAAGGCCGCAGGGGTCCGGCAGGTGACGGTCGACTACGACACCTCCGCCTACCAGGGCTCGCGCTCGGGCCCTGGCTGGAAGCCGGTGTACTTCGCCGAGGGCGACGTCGCGCCGGTGTCCGCGCTCGAGCTCGACGCGGGCCGGATGGCGCCGGGCGCGCTGCGCCGCGCCGCGGACCCGCCGGCGGTGGTCGCCTCGGCGTTCTCCCTCCTCCTCGACAGGCGAGGCGTGACCGCTCAGGTCGGCACCCGTACGACCGCTCCGCGGGGCGCCCAGCGGATCGGCGCCGTCCAGTCCCCGCCGATCTCGGCGCTGGTGGAGCAGCTGCTGACCAACAGTGACGACGACATCGCCGAGGCGATGTCCCGCCAGGTGGCGATGAAGCTCGGCCGGCCGCCGACGTTCGAGGGCGGAGGCGCCGCGGTCCACCAGGTGCTCGCCTCGCTGGGCCTCGCGGCCGGTATCGACACGGTGGACGGCAGCGGGCTGTCCCCGCGCAACCAGATCACCCCCAACGGCCTCGCGCGGCTCCTCGCGTTCGCCGGCTCGTCGGCCGAGCATCCCGAGCTGCGCACGGTGATGTCCGGTATGCCGATCGCCGGCTTCTCCGGCACGCTCGCCGACCGCTACGGCGGCGGCAGCACCGCTGGTGGCAAGGGCCTGATCCGCGCCAAGACCGGAACACTCAACGGCGTCAACACCCTTGCGGGCATCGTCGAGGACGCGGACGGGCGGCTGCTGGCCTTCGCGTTCATGGCCAACCGGGTGCGGTCGCCGACCGCGGCGATGGCCGCACTCGACTCGCTGGCCGCCATCCTGGCCGGCTGCGGTTGCCGCTGACCGGCACGGCGCGGGAGTTCATCGGGTGTCTCCGGGCGTTGGTCTCTGTGAGGCATGCTCCCCACACGATCGGGGACGTACCGTTCAGGTGGAGGGCCCGGCCGGAGAGGGTTGTAAATGCCAGCATCGATGATCGACTGGAATGTCGCCGTTCAGACGGGGACCCGACTTGTCCGCCCGGGGCCGCAGGTCAGCCCCAGGGAGGCTCACGAGGTCGTCGCCGAGCTGCGTGAGCTTTCCGGGGTGGCGCAGGGCCACGTCCGCGACTTCACCGGGATGGACGGCGGAGCCGACTCGTCACCGGCCAAGGTCGTGGACCGGCCCGGCTGGATACAGGCGAACGTCGACGGCTTCCGCGTCGTCCTCGAGCCGCTGATGGAGCAGCTCCAGACGCGGCGGGGCAGCGGACTGCTCGGCGGCGGCGCCGGTGGGGCGGTCCTGCAGGCCGTCGGCTCGCGCGTGACCGGCATGCAGGTCGGCGCGATCCTGGCGTACATGGCCAGCCGCGTGCTCGGCCAGTACGAACTCTTCCTGCCGCCGGACCCGACCGGGCGCGCGCCCACGGGCCGGCTGACCCTCGTCGCGCCCAACATCGTCGGCGCCGAGCAGGAGCTCAAGGTCGACTCCCATGACTTCCGGCTGTGGGTGTGCCTGCACGAGGAGACCCACCGCGCCCAGTTCGCCTCGGTCTCATGGCTGCGGACCTACGTCCAGGACCAGATGACGGCGTTCCTGCTGGCCTCCGACCTGGATCCCGGAGCGCTGCTGGAGCGGTTGCGCGGTGTGGGCGAGGCCGTCGCCGACGCCGTCCGCGGAGGGGAGGGCAACCTCATCGACGCGATCCAGACGCCGGAGCAGCGCGAGATCCTCGACCGCCTCACCGCGGTGATGACCTTGGCCGAAGGGCACGGCGACTACGTGATGGACGCGGTCGGCCCCGAGGTCGTGCCGAGCGTGGCCGACATCCGTGCCAAGTTCCAGCACCGCCGGGAGGGCACCTCCCAGGTGGACCGCGCGATCCGGCGCCTGCTGGGCCTGGAGATGAAGATGAAGCAGTACGCCGAGGGCTCTCGCTTCGTCACCGCGGTCATCGACCGCGCCGGCATGGACGGCTTCAACCGCGTGTGGACCTCACCCAACACCCTGCCGACCCATGCGGAGATCAAGGATCCGGGCCTGTGGATCGGCCGCGTCATCGGCAAACCGCAACTCCCGCCGTCCGAAAGCTCCAACTAGGGGGTAAACCGCTTGCCGTGATCCGTAGCGCGGTCACGAGGATCGCGGTGATGCCCGCTTTCACTGCATCCGCGGCCCATCCCCACCCTCACCTTGATCACCGCCCGTGCGCGCACGCTGGGCGTGGAGCTCACCGAAGAGCACCGCCGGGAGGCGGCCGCCCTGCGCACCGCGTGGCCGCGGCCATCGCGGGGATGTTCCCCAAGGCCGAACTCTCCGTCCAGCCGGACGCCGGCCACTTCCCCTGGCTCGACGACCCCCGCCTCTTCGCCCAGACCGTCGGAGGATTCCTCTCAGTGCCCGGAGGGCTCGATGAGGTCCCAGCGGTTCCCGTAGAGATCGCGGAAGACGGCGACCCTGCCGTACGGCTCGTCGCGCGGTGCCTCCTCGAAGACGACCCCGGCCGCCCGCAGGCGTTCGTGGTCGGCGTCGAAGGTCTCGGTCCGCATGAACCAGCCGACGCGGCCGCCGGTCTGGTCGCCCACCCGCGCGTCCTGTCCGGCCGTCGCCGCCTTCGCGAGGAGCACGGCCGTCTCCCGCGCGCCGGGCGGGGCGACCACCACCCAGCGTTTCTCCGCGGAGAGGCGCGTGTCCTCCCGCAGCTCGAAGCCGAGGGCGTCCACGTAGAAGGCGATGGCCTCGTCGTAGTCGGCGACGACGATCGTCACCAGTCCGAGGTGGGGCATTCCGCGATCCTGCCGGACACGGCGCGCGAGCGATGTCGCGAGGTGCGCGCGGTGTCTCGCGTGAGCCGCGACAATGGACGCGTGGGACCTGATCCGGCGGTCGCGGCGGTGCGCCTCGCGGTCCGTCGTACCCTCGCCGGGGTCGAGGCGGGCGACCTCGTGCTCGTCGCGTGCAGCGGCGGTGCCGACTCGCTCGCACTCGCCGGAGCGCTGGCCTTCGAGGCGGCCAGATCCGGCCACCGCGCGGGTGGCGTGACCGTCGACCACGGCCTGCAGGAGGGCTCGGCGGAGCGCGCCGCGGAGGTCGTCGCGACGATGACGGGCCTGGGCCTGGCGCCGGCCGAGGCACGCACGGTCACCGTGGGGTCGGCCGGTGGCACGGAGGCGGCGGCGCGTACGGCGCGTTACGCCGCCCTGGACGACGCCGCCGCGCGGCACCGGGCCACCGCGGTGCTCCTCGGGCACACGCTGGACGACCAGGCCGAGACGGTCCTGCTGGGCCTGGCCCGTGGCTCCGGTGCCCGTTCGCTGGCCGGCATGCCCGCCGCCTTCGGGTGCTACCACCGCCCGCTGCTGGAGCTCGGCCGCGATCTCGCCCGTCGCGCCTGCCTCGCCATGGGCCTGACGCCCTGGGACGACCCACACAACCGCGACCACGCGTACGCCAGGCCGCGCGTGCGGGCCGAGATCCTGCCCGCCCTCGAAGCGGGCCTGGGGCCGGGAGTGGCCGCCGCCCTGGCCCGTACGGCGAGGATGCTCCGCGACGACGCCGACGCCCTCGACGAATGGGCGGCCAGGGCGATGGAGGCGGCCGTGACGGATGAGCCCGCCGCGGCCACCGCACTCACGGTGCGAGTGCTGACGGAGCTGCCGCGTGCCATCCGGACGCGCGTCCTGCACCGCGCGGCCATCGCGGCGGGCAGCCCGCCCGGCGCCCTCGCCGCGGTGCACGTCGAGGCGGTGGACGCGCTGGTCACCGCCTGGCACGGCCAATCGCACGTTGACCTGCCCGGCCGCGTCCGGGTTTGGCGCAGGTATGAAAAGCTGCTCTTCGGACTGTCCGAAAATGACTGAATCCCGTGATTTCCGATAGTTGGTTGGCGTAAGCGGCTCCCGCGCCTGGGGGTGGGAACGATGAGGCGGCAGTGGCCGCCCGATCTGGAAGGGCTTGTGGTGGACGAAGCGGACATGCGCGCTGACCTCGAGAAGGTGCTCATCCCCGAGGAGGAGCTCCAGGACAAGATCCGGGAGCTCGCCGCTCAGATCGACACGGACTACGCGGGCCGGGATCTCCTGCTGGTCGGCGTCCTCAAGGGCGCGGTGATGGTCATGGCCGACCTGGCGCGGGCGCTGCACTCGTCGGTCTCGATGGACTGGATGGCCGTCTCGTCCTACGGCTCGGGCACCAAGTCCTCGGGCGTCGTGCGGATCCTCAAGGACCTCGACGCCGACATCATGGGCCGCGACGTACTGATCGTCGAGGACATCGTCGACTCCGGCCTCACACTCTCCTGGCTGAGGAGCAATCTCGAATCCCGCGGACCGGCCTCACTGGAGGTCTGCACGCTGATGAGGAAGCCAGAGGCGGCCAAGATCGACGTGGGCGTCAAGTACGTCGGTTTCGACATCCCGAACGAGTTCGTGATCGGTTACGGCCTCGACTACGCCGAGCGATACCGCAATCTTCCGTTCGTCGGGACGCTTGCGCCACACGTCTACGGTGGAAGTGGGGAACAAGAGGCTTAGCCTCGTACGTTCCTAGTTGCGAAGTGGGGCGCCGGACGTCGTGCTGCGGTCTTCCGCGACACCGGTGTACCTTCGTAAGCTCAGGCTCCTTGCGGGCCACACTCAGGAAGGCCGCCTCGACGGGCGTTCGCGCGACGAGGTCTGATGACGCTGGTCAGGAGGGACGGGGCCTCATCATGAGGTCCCGCATAAATGGATCTGAAGCGATACTTTCGCGGGCCGTTGCTCTGGATTCTGGCCTTCGGGGTGCTGGTACTCCTCGTCATGTACGGGATCAATCCCGGTGGCTCGTACGAGAAGGCCGACACCTCGAGGGTCGTACAGGCCATCCAGAACAACGAGGTGACCTCCGCCCAGATCATTGACAAGGATCAGCGGATCGAGGTCAAGCTCAAGAGCGGTAAGCAACTGCAGGCGTCATGGGTCGACGGCCAGGGCCTCGACCTCGCCCGGCAGCTGCAGACCAAGGCCGCCGCCGGCCAGATCAAGAGTTACACGGTCACGGTCCCCAAGCAGAACGTCTTCTTGAGCCTGCTGTTCAGCTTCCTGCCGATCGTCGTCGTCGTGCTGATCTTCTTGTTCATCATGAACCAGATGCAGGGCGGCGGCTCGCGGGTGATGAACTTCGGAAAGTCCAAGGCCAAATTGGTCACGAAGGACACGCCGAAGACCACATTCGCCGACGTCGCAGGAGCCGACGAGGCCATCGAGGAGTTGCAGGAGATCAAGGAGTTCCTGGCGAACCCTGCGAAGTTCCAGGCCATCGGGGCGAAGATCCCCAAGGGCGTGCTGCTGTACGGCTCGCCCGGCACCGGTAAGACGCTGCTCGCGCGTGCCGTGGCCGGTGAGGCGGGTGTGCCGTTCTACTCGATCTCGGGTTCGGACTTCGTCGAGATGTTCGTCGGTGTCGGTGCCTCCCGGGTGCGCGACCTGTTCGAGCAGGCCAAGGCCAACGCCCCCTCGATCATCTTCGTGGACGAGATCGACGCGGTCGGCCGTCACCGTGGCGCCGGTCTCGGCGGCGGTCACGACGAGCGCGAGCAGACGCTCAACCAGTTGCTCGTCGAGATGGACGGCTTCGACGTCAAGGGCGGCGTCATCCTCATCGCGGCGACCAACCGGCCCGACATCCTGGACCCGGCGCTGCTGCGTCCGGGCCGCTTCGACCGGCAGATCGTCATCGACCGGCCGGACCTTGAGGGCCGTAAGGGCATCCTGCGGGTCCACGGGCGCGGCAAGCCGTTCGCCCCGGACGTCGAGCTCGACACGATCGCGCGGCGCACGCCCGGCTTCACCGGCGCCGACCTCGCGAACGTGATCAACGAGGCGGCCCTGCTGACGGCCCGTATGGACCGCAAGCAGATCGACATGGACACCCTCGAGGAGTCGATCGACCGCGTCATGGCGGGCCCGGAGCGCAAGAGCCGGGTCATGTCCGACCGGGAGAAGAAGACGATCGCCTACCACGAGGGCGGCCACGCCCTGGTGGCGCACGCGTTGCCGAACGCCGACCCGGTGCACAAGATCACGATCTTGTCCCGTGGGC
>JAOPYG010000058.1 GCA_025964685.1 Actinoallomurus sp.
AGCAGCTGTCCAGCCGAGTCGCGTTCCGCCGTGCGATGCGTAAGGCGATCCAGAGCGCCATGAAGAGCGGCGCCAAGGGGATCAAGGTGCAGTGCGGCGGCCGCCTCGGCGGCGCCGAGATGTCGCGTTCGGAGTTCTACCGCGAGGGCCAGGTGCCCCTGCACACGCTCCGCGCCGACATCGACTACGGCTTCTACGAGGCCCGTACGACCTTCGGCCGCATCGGTGTGAAGGTCTGGATCTACAAGGGCGAGGCGCCCACGAGCCGCGCCGAGCGCGAAGCCCAGGCCGCCAAGGAGCGTGCCGCCGGTGGCGCCGGTCGCCGTGAGCGTCCGCAGCGTCGCGGTGGCGGCGCTGGCGGTGGCGGTGGCGGCGGCGGCGAGCGTGGCGGCGGCCGTGGTGGACGCGGTGGTGAGCGTGGTGGCGACCGCGGTGGCAGGCAGCAGCAGGCCCCCGCGAGTGCGCCCGCCGAGCAGCAGGCGACTGAGACGGCTGCGCCGTCCAGCGCGGGTGAGGGGAGCTGAATTACCAATGCTGATCCCTCGCAGGGTCAAGCACCGCAAGCAGCACCACCCGAAGCGGCGTGGCAAGGCCAAGGGCGGCACCAAGGTCGTCTTCGGTGAGTTCGGCATCCAGGCCGTTGAGGGTGCGTACGTGACCAACCGGCAGATCGAGGCCGCACGTATCGCCATGACCCGGCACATCAAGCGTGGCGGAAAGGTGTGGATCAACATCTACCCCGACCGTCCGCTTACCAAGAAGCCCGCCGAGACCCGCATGGGTTCCGGTAAGGGCTCGCCGGAGTGGTGGGTCGCCAACGTCAAGCCCGGCCGAGTGATGTTCGAGCTCGCCGGCGTACCGGAGGAACTGGCTCGCGAGGCGCTTCGCCGCGCGATGCACAAGCTCCCTATGAAGTGCAAATTCGTGAAGCGCGAAGTGGGTGAGGCGTGATGGCTGCCAATGGCCTTACCGCCGACGATCTGCGGTCTCAGCCGGAGGCTGAGCTGACCACCAAGCTGAAGGAAGCCAAGGAGGAGCTGTTCAACCTCCGCTTCCAGGCGGCGACGGGTCAGCTCGAGACTCACGGTCGGCTGCGCGAAGTGAAGCGTGAGATCGCCCGCATCTACACCGTGATGCGGGAGCGGGAGCTCGGCATCGTCGTGTTCGCCGAGGAGCCCGTGGAGGAGTCCACCGATGAGTGACCAGAACACCGAGACGCGGAGCTACCGCAAGATCCGTGAGGGTCTTGTGGTCAGCGACAAGATGGACAAGACCGTTGTGGTCGCCGTCGAGGACCGTGTCAAGCACGCGCTGTACGGCAAGATCATCCGCCGTACGACCAAGTACAAGGCGCACGATGAGTCCAACGCCTGTGGCATCGGCGACCGGGTCCGGTTGATGGAGACCCGCCCGCTGTCCGCCACGAAGCGGTGGCGCGTCGTGGAGATCCTTGAGAAGGCCAAGTAAGGGACCCACAGCGACGGGCTCAGCCCGCCGAGGTGGTCCCCGGTAAATGGCAGTCGCCGCCGAGCGGCTGAAGGATCGAATCCGCCAGGCTCGAAAGAGAACCGGCGAGACTAACAGGAGTTGACGTGATCCAGCAGGAGTCGCGACTCAAGGTCGCCGACAACACGGGTGCCAAGGAGATTCTTTGCATCCGCGTTCTCGGCGGCTCGGGTCGGCGCTATGCGGGCATCGGCGACATCATCGTCGCGACCGTGAAGGACGCCCTTCCCGGAGCCGGCGTGAAGAAGGGTGATGTCGTTAAGGCCGTCGTCGTGCGCACCCGCAAGGAGCGCCGCCGTCCCGACGGCTCCTACATCCGCTTCGACGAGAACGCGGCTGTGCTCATCAGGGACGGCGGCGACCCGCGTGGAACCCGCATCTTCGGGCCGGTCGGCCGGGAGCTGCGTGACAAGAGGTTCATGCGCATCATCTCGCTCGCGCCGGAGGTGCTCTGATGAAGATCAAGAAGGGTGATGACGTGATCGTCATCGCCGGCAAGGACAAGGGCGCGACGGGGAAGGTCATCGACGCCGACCCCAAGCGTGAGCGTGTGGTCGTCGAGGGTGTCAACCTGGTGAAGCGTCACACGAAGGAGACCAACCAGGGACCGCGCGGCGCCAAGGAGGGCGGGATCGTCACCAAGGAAGGTGCGATCCACGTCAGCAAGGTGGCGCTGGTCGAGGACGGCAAGCCCGCCCGCGTCGGTTACCGCTTCGAAGACGACGGCACGAAGGTTCGCGTCTCGCGCCGTTCCGGTAAGGACATCTGATGACCGCCGACACGACCACCCAGGAGACCGTGCAGCCGCGCCTCAAGCAGCGCTATCGCGAGGAGATCGCGAAGGCGATGCGCGAGGAGTTCGGCTACGCGAACGTGATGCAGATCCCCGGGTTGACCAAGATCAAGGTCAACATGGGTGTGGGTGACGCCGCCCGCGACTCCAAGCTCATCGAGGGCGCGGTGCGCGACCTGACCATCATCACCGGGCAGAAGCCCGCTGTGGCGCACGCGAGGAAGTCGATCGCGCAGTTCAAGCTGCGTGAGGGCATGCCGATCGGCGCCCACGTGACGCTTCGCGGCGACCGCATGTGGGAGTTCCTCGACCGGCTGCTCTCGCTGGCCCTGCCCCGCATCCGCGACTTCCGTGGCCTGTCGCCGAAGCACTTCGACGGCAACGGCAACTACACGTTCGGGCTCACCGAGCAGGTGATGTTCCACGAGATCGACCCGGACAAGGTCGACCGGCAGCGCGGTATGGACATCACGATCGTGACCACCGCCAAGACCGACGACGAAGGCCGGGCGCTTTTGCGGCACCTGGGCTTCCCGTTCAAGGAGAACTGACAGATGGCGAAGAAGGCCCTGATCGCCAAGGCGAACCGGAAGCCCAAGCACGCCGTGCGCGCCTACACTCGGTGCTCGCGCTGTGGGCGTCCGCGCGCCGTCTTCCGCAAGTTCGGCCTGTGCCGGATCTGCTTCCGGGAGATGGCGCACCGCGGCGAGCTGCCTGGCATCACCAAGTCCAGCTGGTAAGACCGGCTGCGGCCAGACCAGCATTCAAATAATGACCAACCGGGTGCCTGAGCAAGGCGCCCACGACCACGTCGAAGGTCCGTACGCACAGTCACGTACGGAAACCGCGGCGAGGAGGGCCCAGTAGGCCATGACGATGACCGACCCGATCGCAGACATGCTGACACGTCTGCGGAACGCGAATTCGGCATACCACGAGATCGTGGCGATGCCGTACTCGAAGATCAAGGCGCACATCGCCGAGATCCTCCAGCAGGAGGGCTATATCTCGGGGTGGAGCGTCGAGGACGCCGAGGTCGGCAAGAAGCTTGTGGTCGACCTCAAGTTCGGCCCGAGCCGTGAGCGTTCGATCGCCGGACTCAAGCGGGTGTCCAAGCCGGGCCTGCGGGTCTACGCGAAGAAGGACAACCTGCCGAAGGTCCTCGGTGGTCTCGGCGTCGCGATCATCTCGACGTCTTCAGGCCTGATGACCGACCGGCAGGCCGGCCGTAACGGTGTGGGCGGGGAAGTCCTCGCCTACGTTTGGTAAGGGGAGGGAACTCAGAATGTCGCGCATCGGACGTCTGCCCGTCCCTGTCCCCGGCAACGTCGACGTCAAGGTCGACGGCCAGGTGGTCACGGTCAAGGGCCCCAAGGGCGAACTGAAGCACACGGTGGCCCGACCGATCGAGGTCGTCCAGGAGGACGGCACGGTCAAGGTCGGCCGCCCCAGCGATGAGGGACCGGTCCGTGCCCTGCACGGCCTGACCCGCACGCTGATCTACAACATGGTCGTCGGTGTGACCGAGGGCTACAGCAAGACGCTGGAGATCGTCGGCGTCGGTTACCGCGTGCAGGCCAAGGGGAGCAACCTCGAGTTCTCCCTCGGCTTCAGCCACCCGATCACGGTGGAGCCGCCGGCGGGTATCACCTTCCGTGTCGAGCGGCCGACCCAGCTGGTGGTCGAGGGCATCGACAAGCAGAAGGTCGGCGAGGTCGCAGCTAACATACGCAAACTGCTCAAGCCCGACCCGTACAAGGGCAAGGGTGTGCGTTACCAAGGCGAGCAGATCCGCCGCAAGGTCGGAAAGGCTGGGAAGTAGTCGTGCCTGTGAGCAAGACTCAGGTCCGGAAGCGGACCTCGGCGCGTGCAGCGTCGCGGGCCCGCCGGCACCTGCGCGTCCGCAAGAAGATCCAGGGCAGCGCCGAGCGCCCGCGGCTGGTCGTGACCAAGTCGACCAAGCACATGTCCGCGCAGATCATCGACGACATCGCGGGCCGCACGCTCGTGTCGGCGTCGACGCTCGACTCGACGCTGCGTACGAGCGAAGGCGACAAGACCGCCAAGGCGCGCAAGGTCGGCGAGACGCTGGCAGAGCGCGCCAAGGAGGCCGGTATCTCCAGCGTGGTCTTCGACCGCGCCGGGCACCGGTACCACGGTCGTATCGCGGCGCTGGCCGATGGTGCCCGCGAGGGCGGGCTGGAGCTTTGATGGCCCGCTCGCAGCAAGTGACTGACGAGAAGAGGAACCACTAATGGCAGCACCACGTCGTGGCGGCGGCGAGCGGCGCGACCGGCGTGATGATCGCCGGGGTGGCGCCGACAAGGGCCAGTCGTACATCGAGCGTGTCGTAGCGATCAACCGTGTCGCCAAGGTCGTCAAGGGCGGCCGGCGCTTCAGCTTCACCGCGCTGGTCGTGGTGGGCGACGGCAACGGCACCGTGGGTGTCGGCTACGGCAAGGCCAAGGAGGTGCCCGCGGCGATCGCCAAGGGTGTCGAAGAGGCCAAGAAGCACTTCTTCAAGGTGCCGCGCATCCAGGGCACCATCCCGCACACCAGCCAGGGCGAGGAGGCCGCGGGAGTCGTTCTCCTCAAGCCGGCCAGCCCCGGTACCGGTGTCATCGCGGGTGGTCCGGTGCGCGCCGTGCTGGAGTGCGCGGGTATCCACGACGTCCTGTCGAAGTCGCTGGGCTCCTCCAACGCGATCAACATCGTCCACGCGACGGTGGCGGCGCTGAAGCAGCTCAACCGGCCTGAGGAGATCGCGGCCAAGCGCGGCCTGCCGATCGAGGACGTCGCCCCCGCCGCCATGCTGAAGGCCCGCGCGGCCGGCAACGAGGCCCGGCAGGAGGTGGGATCATGACGAACCTGAAGATCACGCAGGTTAAGTCGCAGATCGGTGGCAAGCAGTACCAGCGAAACACTCTGCGCACCCTGGGGCTTCGCCGGATCGGCCAGAGCGTCGTCCGCGAGGACCGCCCCGAGGTGCTCGGGATGATCCAGACCGTGCGCCACCTCGTGACGGTCGAGGAGGTTGACTGATGGGAGCGGAGACACCGCTGCGGCCGCATCACCTGCGGCCCGCGCCGGGAGCTCACAAGGCCAAGACCCGCAAGGGTCGTGGTGAGGCGTCCAAGGGCAAGACCGCCGGGCGCGGCACCAAGGGCACCAAGGCACGCGGTTCGGTGCCGGCAGGGTTCGAGGGCGGTCAGATGCCCTTGATCCGGCGGGTGCCCAAGCTCAAGGGTTTCAAGAACCCCTTCCGTGTCGAATACCAGGTCGTCAACCTGGGACGGCTCGCCGAGCTCTACCCTGAGGGTGGCGAGGTTACGCCGGAGGACCTGGCGGCGAAGGGCGCAGTGCGCTCGGGCCGTCCGGTCAAGATCCTCGGGACCGGTGACATCTCTGTAACGGTGCAGGTCAAGGCGCACGCCTTCTCCGGCTCCGCAAAGGAGAAGATCACAGGTGCCGGGGGCAGTGTCGAAGAACTGTGAGTACAAGCCCTTGTGGGAATCGCCCCCGCCACAACCCGGCGGGGGCGTCAGCCCATGCAAGGGCTGTTAGAGTGCGAGCTGCGGCTATCGCCGTTGCTTACCATCGACCGGGCCCCGCCCGTGGCCATTGGCGGGAAGTCGCGCAGGAGGAATGGTGCTGACCGCGTTCACTCGGGCGTTCCGAACACCCGACCTGCGCAAGAAGCTTGTCTTCACGCTCTTCATCATCGCGGTGTTCCGGCTGGGTTCCCAGCTGCCGGCACCGGGCGTGAACGCAGGTGCCGTCCATCGCTGTGTCGATGTCGCAACTAAGGGCGCCAACGGCAATATTTACGGGTTGGTCAACCTGTTCAGCGGTGGCGCTCTGCTCAAGCTGTCGATCTTCGCGCTGGGCATCATGCCCTATAACACCGCTAGCATTATCCTGCAGCTGCTGACCGTGGTGATCCCGCGCCTGGAGACACTCCGCAAGGAGGGGCAGGCCGGCACCACGAAGATCACGCAGTACACGCGTTATCTGACGATCGGCCTGGCGATCCTCCAGGGCACCGGCATCGTCGCGATGGCCAGCACGGGCAACCTCCTGCAGGGGTGCACCGAGGACCTGCTCTGGAACAAGAGCTGGTTCACCATCGTCACGATGGTCATCGTCATCACCGCCGGCACGTCGGTCATCATGTGGCTCGGTGAGCTCGTCACCGACCGCGGCATCGGCAACGGCATGTCCATCCTGATCTTCACCCAGGTGGTCGCGGTCTTCCCGACCGAGTTCTGGAACATCTACAAGACCAAGCACGGCTTCGTCTTCGCGATCGTTCTCCTGGTCGGTGTGGCGATCGTCGCCGGCGTCGTCTTCGTCGAGCAGGCACAGCGCCGCATCCCGGTGCAGTACGCCAAGCGGATGGTCGGCCGCCGGATGTACGGCGGCACGTCGACCTACATCCCGCTCAAGGTCAACCAGGCCGGCGTCATCCCGGTGATCTTCGCCTCGTCCCTGCTGTACCTCCCGCAGTTGGTGGTGCAGATGTGGCACAGCACCAACCCGGTGAGCACCTTCATCTCGAAGTACCTGGTCAAGGGCGACCACCCGATCTACATGGGCCTGTACTTCGTCTTGATCATCTTCTTCACGTACTTCTACGTCGCGATCACGTTCAACCCGACCGAGGTCGCCGACAACATGAAGAAGTACGGCGGGTTCATCCCCGGGATCCGGCCGGGTCGGCCGACCGCCGAATACCTCGACTACGTGCTCACGCGGATCACCGCGCCGGGCGCTCTCTACCTTGGGCTCATCTCGCTGGTCCCGATGGTCGCGTTCGGGCTCATCGGCGCCAGCCAGAACTTCCCGTTCGGTGGCACGAGTATCCTGATCATGGTCGGTGTCGGGCTGGACACGGTCAAGCAGATCGAGAGCCAACTCCAGCAACGTAACTACGAGGGCTTCCTGCGGTAGTGCGCATCGTGCTCGTGGGTCCCCCCGGAGCGGGTAAGGGGACACAGGCCCAATTCATCGCATCGCACCTGTCAATCCCGAAAATCTCGACAGGTGACATTTTCCGCGCGAACGTGAGCGGAAATACCGCTCTGGGGCAGAAGGCCAAGGAGTACATGGATCGGGGTGACCTCGTCCCGGACGAGGTCACCATCGCCATGGTGCGCGACCGCCTGGCCGAGGAGGACGCGCAAGAAGGCTTCCTGCTCGACGGCTTTCCGCGCAACGTTCCCCAGGCCGAGACGCTGAAGAAGATCCTGTCCGAGATGGACCGCAAGCTCGACCTCGTGCTCGAGCTCGTGGTCGACGACGACGAGGTCGTACGCCGCCTGTCCGGCCGCCGCACCTGCCGTAAGTGCGGCCGGATCTGGCACGTGGCCTTCGACCCGCCGGCCAAGGACGGCGTCTGCGATGTCTGTGGCGGCGAGCTGTTCCAGCGCGACGACGACCGCGAGGAGACCATCAGGCACCGCCTGGAGGTCTACCAGGAACAGACCGCCCCCCTTGCGTCGTTCTATGCCGATGAGGGCATTCTGGTGGGCCTGGACGCCACCGGACCCGTCGAGGAGGTCACGGAGCGGGCACTCGCCGCGCTCCGCAGGTTCGCCGCCTGACCGTCGCCTGCGGTCGCGTGCGACGCGCGGATCGGCCGGCCTTGCCGGCCACCTTCGATACCTAACCCCCGGACCCAGGCGCGGAGCCAAGAGTGTGGAAGAAGCGTAAGCCGGTCATTCAGATCAAGTCACGGGACCAGCTCGCGGTGATGCGAGAGGCCGGCCTGGTTGTCGGCCGTACGCTCCAGCGGCTCACCGAGGCGGTCACGCCGGGGATGACCACGGCCGACCTCGACGCGATCGCGGAGGAGTCGATCCGCTCCGCGGGCGCGACGCCGTCCTTCAAGGGCTACCAGGGCTTTCCCGCGACCATCTGCACCTCGGTCAACGAGGAGATCGTGCACGGCATCCCGAGCCCGGACAAGGTCCTGCACGAGGGCGACATCATCTCCATCGACTGCGGCGCCATCGTCGACGGGTGGCACGGTGACTCCGCGGTGACCGTCCCGGTCGGCGAGATCACTCCCGAGCTGCAGCGGCTGATCGAGGTCTGCGAAGAATCGATGTGGCGCGGCATCGGTGCCGGCCTCGCCGAGAGCAGGCTGAGCGACATCGGTCACGCGGTCGAGACGTACGTGCGCGGCGAGGGCGACTATGGCATCGTCGAGGAATACGTCGGCCACGGGATCGGCACCCAGATGCACATGGACCCACCGGTGCCCAACTACGGCGAGCCCGGCCATGGGCCCCGCCTGGTTTCGGGCATGTGTTTCGCGGTCGAGCCGATGATCAACCTGGGCACCGCCGAGACCGTCCTTCTCGGCGACGACTGGACCGTCATCACCGGTGACCGGCTCGCGTCGGCGCATTTCGAGCACACGTTCGCGGTCACCGAGGACGGCCCCTGGGTGCTCACCGCACTCGACGGCGGCGCGTCGCACGGCCACCAGAGCCGCGACGAGAGGGTAAAGGATGGCGCTCAATCCTGAGATGCGGGCCTCCGACGCCGATCGCGACCGGGTCGCGGCGGCGCTGAGAGAGCACTGCGCTCAGGGGCGCATCGACGTCGACGAGCTGAACGACCGTCTCGACGGCGTCTACTCCGCACGGACCCTCGGTGACCTGCAGAGAGTCACCGACGACCTGCCGGAAGAGGATCTGTACGAGCTTCCGGTGCCGTCCTGGCGCCAGTCGACGCCGGCCAGAAGGATGGGCGGCGGCGGGCTCTCTCTTCCCGCCCTTACTGGAAGCTGGGCGGCCTACACCACCGTCAACCTGGTCTGCATCGTGATCTGGATGATCACCGCTGTGTCCACCGGGGTCTGGTACCCCTGGTGGCTGTGGGTCGCCGGGCCCTGGGGTGTCGTGATGCTGGCCGGTCAGGTCTTCGGCTCGCGCGACGACCGTCGCTGACCCCGGTCAGACGGGTACGCGCGTGCCTCCCACGGGGCGGAAGTGGGTGACGGCGCTCAGGCCGTCGATGAAGTGCAGTGCCAGTCCGGGCGGCGCGTCCAGGACCGCTGGCCGGCCACCCCGGTCGATGTCCAGCTGCCGGTACGTGCTGGGGCAGGTCGTGGCGACCGTACCGGCGAAGGCCCGTACCGATCCCGCGTGCACGTGCCCCGCGATGACGCGAACGACCTGCGGGTGGCGGGCGATGACGGCGGCGAGACGTTCGGGACGTGCGTGCCCCATCTCATCGATCCAGCCGACGCCGATGTCGAAGGGCGGATGGTGCATCGCCACGACCGCGGGCGTGCCGGGCTCCTCCGCGAGCGCCGCGTCGAGCCACTCCGGGTCCGACAGCTCGCCTCCATCCTGTCCGGAGACGGTGGAGTCACAGCACAGCAGGCGTACGCCGGCCACCGTCACGGCGTAGTTCGCGGCGGGGATCGCGGGGAACGCCGCGAGCAGCGCGCCGACGTCGTCGTGGTTGCCGGGCAGCGGATGCACGGGCATCGGCAGGCGGTCGAGCTCGGCGCGGAGCAGCGCGTACTCCGTGGGGCGGCCGTGGTCGGTGAGGTCGCCGGTGAGCACCACGCCGTCCGGTGGCGTGGACAGATCGAGGAGGGCGGTCACGGCCTCGCGAAGTGACCGTACGCGGGACGGGTCGTCCTCGGTGAGGTGGAGATCGCTGAGCTGAGCGAGGATCGTCATGGTCCGCAGCCCACCACGCGATCGCGGGAATCACCATGTCCACTTCCGTGTTGCGAACAGGGGGGAGTGGTCGGCACGGCGTTGGCTTGTTCGTGAATCCACTCGGATTTCACATTCTCGCGGTCGGTGACGTACACTTCTATGTCGGTCCTGTGTTGGCGCATGCCCGCATGCTTCCCGCGTGCCTCGGGTGCCCGCTCGGACCGTTCTCCTGACGAACCGATCAGCGAAGCGCGGAGGACATGCCCAAAAAAGAAGGGGCCATCGAGATCGAAGGCACCGTCGTCGAGTCTCTCCCGAACGCCATGTTCCGGGTAGAGCTGGACAACGGGCACAAGGTTCTCGCCCACATCAGCGGGAAGATGCGGATGCACTACATCCGGATCCTTCCCGATGACCGAGTGGTCGTTGAGCTGAGTCCCTACGATCTCACCCGCGGCCGGATCGTCTACCGCTACAAGTAAGCCATACACCCACTGGGGTTGCCTTCCCCGCGCCGGCAGCGCGGGGGTGACCCTGCTATCGAGGAGACCCAGTGAAGGTCAAGCCGAGCGTCAAGAAGATCTGCAGCAAGTGCCGCGTCATCCGTCGGCACGGCCGGGTCATGGTCATCTGTGACGACCCGCGCCACAAGCAGCGCCAGGGCTGACCGACAGGTCACGCCCGACCGGTCATGCCGTGAGCGACGAACGGCACGGCGTGACCGGGACCAACAACAAAACGTTCCGCGGCTCCGTGACAGGAGCGACCCCCGGTCGGAGGCCGGGGCTTCACCCGGGCAGGGGTGAAGAAGTGGAGCGCAAGACCTCCGTGAAACAGAAGGGAACTGCCCGGATGGCACGCCTCCTCGGCGTCGACCTGCCGCGCGAAAAGCGCCTCGAGGTCGCTCTTACCTACATTTTCGGCATCGGCCGCACCCGGTCGCTCGAGACCCTGAAGGAAACCGGCATCAGCGGTGACCGCCGGGTCCACGAGCTCGGTGACGACGAGCTGATCCAGCTCCGTGACTGGATCGAAGGCCACTACCGGATCGAAGGCGATCTTCGCCGCGAGGTCCAGGCCGACATCCGTCGCAAGATCGAGATCGGCTGCTACCAAGGCATTCGGCATCGTCGTGGGCTGCCGGTTCACGGTCAGCGCACGCAGACCAACGCGCGTACCCGCAAGGGCAAGAAGAAGACCGTGGCCGGCAAGAAGAAGACCGGCAAGAAGTAGTCCTCGGCCCCAGACCGCTCTAGCGGGCGGCCGGACCGACGGATCGACGACCTCCAGGAGACTTGAGAGCAGATGCCGCCAAAGAGCCGTACCGGCGCCAAGAAGGTGCGCCGCAAGGAAAAGAAGAACGTCGCTCACGGGCACGCCCACATCAAGAGCACGTTCAACAACACGATCGTGACGATCACGGACCCCGTGGGCGCCGTGATCGCATGGGCCAGCGCCGGCCACGTGGGCTTCAAGGGCTCGCGTAAGTCGACGCCGTTCGCCGCTCAGATGGCTGCCGAGGCCGCCGCGCGTCGCGCCATGGAGCACGGCATGCGCAAGGTCGACGTCTTCGTGAAGGGCCCGGGCTCGGGCCGCGAGACCGCGATCCGGTCGCTGCAGGCGACCGGCCTCGAGGTCGGTTCCATCCAGGACGTCACCCCAGTGCCGCACAACGGTTGCCGCCCGCCGAAGCGCCGGCGCGTCTGAGTTAGGGAAGAGAGAGATGGCTCGATACACCGGTGCGGACTGCAAGCTGTGCCGCCGCGAGAAGATGAAGCTGTTCCTCAAGGGGAGCAAGTGCGACGGGCCGAAGTGCCCGATCGAGATCCGGCCCTACCCTCCGGGTGAGCACGGCCGCGGTCGCCCCAAGGAGAGCGAGCACATGCTTCAGCTTCGGGAGAAGCAGAAGGCGCGCCGTATCTACGGGGTCCTCGAGGCTCAGTTCGTCAACTACTACAAAGAGGCGAACCGCCGTCAGGGCAAGACGGGTGAGAACCTGCTGAGCCTGCTCGAGCGCCGCCTCGACAACGTGGTCTACCGCGCGGGCTACGCCAAGAGCCGCGACATGGCCCGCCAGCTGGTCCGGCACGGCCACTTCACGGTCAACGGCAAGAAGGTCGACATCCCGTCGTACCGCGTCAGTGAGCGCGACATCATCGAGGTGCGCGGCAAGTCGGTCGAGCAGACGCCGTTCGTGGTCGCTCGTGCCGAGGCCGGCGAGCGTCCCGTCCCGGCGTGGATCGAGGTCGCACCGGACAGGCTTCGCATCCTCGTGCACTCGCTCCCGGTCCGTCAGCACATCGACGCGCCGGTCCAGGAGCAGCTCATCGTCGAGTGGTACGCCAAGCGCTGACGTACGACTCGGGCGGGCGCACGTCGCCATGACGTGCGTCCGCCGAATGCAGGATCGCGGCAGTCAAATAGCGGGCGCCGCGGAAAGGGAGTACTGACATGCTCATCGCACAGCGACCGACCCTCACCGAGGAACAGGTCGACGAGTTCCGCTCACGGTTCACCATCGAGCCGCTGGAGCCGGGCTTCGGCTACACCATCGGCAACTCGCTTCGCCGTACCCTCCTGTCCTCGATCCCCGGTGCCGCGGTCACGAGCATCCGGATCGAGGGCGTGCTGCACGAGTTCTCCACGATCCCGGGGGTCAAGGAGGATGTCACCGACATCATCTTGAACCTCAAGGAGCTCGTCGTCTCCTCCGAGCACGACGAGCCGGTCGTGATGTACCTCCGCAAGCAGGGTCCCGGCGAGGTCACCGCCGCCGACATCGCGCCGCCGGCCGGTGTCGAGGTGCACAACCCCGAGCTCCACATCGCCACGCTGAACAACAAGGCGAAGCTGGAGATGGAGCTCACCGTCGAGCGCGGCCGAGGCTACGTCTCCGCGGCGCAGAACAAGCAGCCGGGCCAGGAGATCGGCCGTGTGCCGATCGAATCGATCTACTCCCCGGTCCTGAAGGTCACCTACAAGGTCGAGGCGACCAGTGTCGAGCAGCGCACCTACTTCGACCGGCTGATCGTCGACGTCGAGACCAAGCCGTCGATGCTGCCCCGCGACGCGGTGGCGAGCGCCGGTAAGACGCTCGTCGAGCTGTTCGGCCTGGCGCGCGAGCTCAACGTCGAGGCCGAGGGCATCGACATGGGCCCGTCGCCGACGGACGCCGCGCTCGCGGCGGACCTGGCGCTGCCGATCGAGGAGCTGAACCTCACGGTCCGGTCCTACAACTGCCTCAAGCGCGAGGGCATCCACACCGTGGGTGAGCTCGTGGCGCGCAGCGAGCAGGACCTCCTCGATATAAGGAATTTCGGCGCCAAGTCGATCGAAGAGGTCAAGCAGAAGCTCAACGACATGGGCCTCACGCTGAAGGACTCCCCGCCCGGGTTCGACCCGACCGCGGCGGCGGACAACTACGGCGACGAGGACCAGAGCTACGCCGAGACCGAGC
>JAOPYG010000078.1 GCA_025964685.1 Actinoallomurus sp.
CGCGGGCCACGCCCTGTTGGACGCGCTGGCCGCCGCGGACGACGGTCACGACCCGGTGGACGTGGGCGCGTTGTGGGCGGACCTCGGTGATCTCCTCATCGAGCAGGCCGTGCACCGGGTTCCCGCCGGGTTTGGCGTCTTCCAGGGAGCGGGCCTGGCGGCGCTCCAGCCACCGGTAGGCCCGCACCCGGTTCAGCTCCAGCACCCGGCACGCTTGATGCACGGTCCAGCCCTGCCACAGCGCGTGCTCGATCAGATCGAGCAGCGCCTCCTTGGTGACCGCATCGACCCGGAGCGGGACCCGGCCACTCAGCCCCAACCCTCTTTTCCCTCGATCAGCGTGAGCTTGACGGCCATCTGCTTGACAGCCTCGGCCAGCCGGGCGTTCTCGGCCTTGACCGCCTCCAGCTCGTAGTCGCGGGCTTGGGCCCGCGCTCCGGGACGCGACTCGGCCAACGCGGCCAGCGCCCCCTCCTTCGCCACGGTACGGATCCGCATGATCGTGGATCGGTCGACCTGCCACCGCGAGGCGGCCTCGGCCATCGTCGCCTCCTGCCGGATCAGCTGCAGCCAGATCTCCTACTTCTCCAGCGCCGACAAGAACCGCTTGGATCGGCGGCCCGCCCTGTCGACACCCCGAGTGGGATCGGACATGATCAAACTCTCCTGACCAGCTCACTGAGCTGCTCGAAGAGCACGTCCGATGTTGTCTAATTCCCGGCCAGATCTGTATCACGAAGTCAGGCGCAAACCAGCCCTGCGGCGAACGAGGTCGGGTCATTCGTGTCTCATACGAGCCTGAGCAGCGAAGACGCTGCTTCATACGACACTCATATCGCGTCGGTCGATCCGATCACAGCCTCATACGACGCTCAGACGGACAGCACCGAAGAGCTCATACGAGACACAGACGATGTCCATCCGCGTGACCGTGAGCAGGCGAATCGAGGTCGTTCACGACCGAGACGCCCGGCGTCCGAGCTGCAACACAATGCATGGCAATGGGCGATCACCAACCGCACACCGGCCGGCGACCTGCCTTCCGGCAAAAAGATCGCCGAACGCTTCGGGCGCCGGGAACGCTGGGGCCGCCTCGTCAAACAAGCCGGAACAACCGGCCGCCTAGATCCCTCGTTTATGCAATAGACCGCCAGCTGCACCCGCTAGGCCGACGCGATGCGGCGTCGGCCTATGCAGGCCTGCGGAGGATCATCCCCAGCATTCGCGGGGTCAAGCCAGCCTGGGACGGGGCCCGGCCACGCCCGGAGGGGCTGTCCTCGGATGCGTCGGGCCCGACGATCGCGTCCTCACATAGCGCACGAACACCGGGGGCTCCGACGCCTCTTCCAAGATCATCTGGCATGGGATGCACGCCGGGATCAGGGACTATCCACCGAAACATGGAATTGCTCATCTACTGCTCACGCGCTGTGGAATTGCTGTTCGGACCGCGTTTCGGTGAACAACGGGATGACCGATGGCCTGTGCGTCCGCCACCGTGAACAATGCCGTTGGGCCGTCGTCGTCCGTGGATCTTGAACAAACGCCTTAGGTTCGGCTGGCCGTCGCGAGCTGGTTATGTTCTGTACCTTCACACCTATGAACGGGGCGATGCGGGAGAGGCTGTGTGGCCGGACATTCGTCGCCTGAGTCTGCAGCTCACAGCAGATGCGGTGCCCACGGTGAGACCATGGGGCGTCGGCGTGGTTGTCATTATGCGGTTGCCTACCGGCGTTGCAGGGAGAGGGTCGCAATGTTCTTCGAGGAGTTCACGCTGGAGCGGATCGATGCCGACGGTGTCGAGCTGCGGGTGAGGTACGGCGGGTCCGGTCCACCGCTCCTGCTCCTGCACGGTCATCCCCGTACACACGCCACCTGGCACAAGGTCGCTCCGCTGCTGGCGGACCGCTTCACCGTCGTGTGCCCGGATCTTCGAGGGTATGGCGAGTCCGCCAAGCCGCCCACCACGCCCGACCACGAGCCGTACTCCAAGCGCGCCATGGCGGGCGACTGCGTCGCCCTCATGCGGGCGCTCGGGCACGAGCGGTTCGCCGTGGCTGGCCACGACCGGGGCGCCTACGTGGCCATTCGTACCGCTCTGGACCATTCTCCGGCCGTGTCCGCGCTCATCGTGATGGACGCGGTGCCGATCGGGGAGGCGCTGGCCCGGTGCGATGCTAGGTTCGCCGCCGACTGGTGGCACTGGTTCTTCTTCGCCCAGACCGCCAAGCCGGCCGAGCGGATCATCAATGCGGACCCCGATGTCTGGTACCAGGCCACCAGCGAGCACATGGAGCCGGAGGCATGGGCCGACTACCAGAACGCGATCCATAATCCGGAGACCGTGAACGCCATGATGGAGGACTACCGTGCGGGGCTCGGCATCGACCGGGCCCATGACGACGCCGACCGTGCGGCCGGCCGCCGCATCACCTGCCCCACGCTGGTGCTGTGGGCGGCCAAGGACGACATGGAGGAGCTCTATGGTGACCCGCTCGCCGTCTGGCGGGACTGGGCGGCCGACTTGCGGGGCCGGCGTCTGGACTGCGGCCACCACATCGCGGAGGAGGCCCCGGCAGATCTGGCCGACGCGGTGGCGGCCTTCCTCGCCGGCGTTCGCGGCCGAGCCTGAGCCCGTTGCGGTGTCCTTGGCTGGGCGGGCTTGGGCTGACCGGTGGTCATGTGTGAGGTGGTCAGATCGGCGGATGGGTCCGTGGCGATGGCGTAGATGACGACGGTCGTCCCGGCCTTCACCGAACCCGAGGGCGAGACTCCGGCGACGGTGCCCGGCTGGCCACCCACGGCCTGGTAATGGATCGTGGTACGCAGTCCCAGCCGGTGCAGCCCGCTGACGACGTCGGCGAGCGCTCTGCCCTGGTATCGGGACGGGTCGACCATGAGGTCGGCGGTCGAGGCTCCCGTCGTGTGGATCGGAGCCGGGCGATGCAGTTCCCAGCCGGCGACCCCGGCGAGTCCGGTGACGGAGAACAACACCGCGGCCGCGCCTGCCAGCGCCACCCCACGCCGATGCTCGGCCGGCTGGGCCTGGCCGCCGGCCGAGCCGGAGTCCGCGGGCCCGGTCGGCGGGGTGATCGGTCCCGCTTGGGCGGCCGCGACGTCGGCATCGCCGAGCAGCCGGTACGCCCATTCCTCTACGGCATCGGCGCCTGGTGGCCGGGCGGCCGGATCTTTCTCGGTCAGCGCGTCGATCAGCCGGGCCACCGGCCCGGGGACGGTGTCGGGCAGCGCGGGCATCACCTGGTCACGGTGGGCCAGCGCCACTGTGAGCGCGTCTCCTTCGAAGGGCGGGCGTCCGGTGAGGCACTCATAAGCGATCAGGCCGAGACTGTACAGATCGCTGGCCGGGGTCGCGCTACGCCGGACGCCTGCTCGGGAGAGAGGTACTGCGGGGTACCGGTGATCATTCCGGTTCGGGTCAGCGGCGCGTCTCCGGCTGCCCTGGCGATCCCGAAATCGGTGATCTTGACGGTGCCGTCGTCCCGGATGAGAAGGTTGCCAGGCTTGACGTCACGGTGCACCAGGCCGGCCCGGTGCGCACAACAGAGCCCGGCCGC
>JAOPYG010000137.1 GCA_025964685.1 Actinoallomurus sp.
GCGAGACGGCGGCGCGCGCGGGAGTGCTGCGCCGCGTGGTCGTCCGCGCCGCCGCGCCCGTCGGAACGGCCGCCGGGCGCGAGGCCGCCTGACCGGCTCAGAGCTGGACGGACTCTCCCGGCTTCAGGCGGCGGAAGTCGGCGTTCTGCTGCGCGCCCTCGCCGGTGAGCTGGCTCTCCAGCAGGCCGAGGCCGAAGTCGTTGAGCAGGCCGTCGTGGACCGCGTACGCGCGTCGCGGCGTCACCGCGCGGAGGTACTGGATCATCTCCGGCGCCTTCATCCACGGCGCCTGACCGGGGACCAGGAGCGTCGGCGCCTCCACGACGGTGAACGCGTCACCGGGGTGGAAGACCTCCTCGTCGATGAAGAACCCGACGTTCTCCACCGGCGGCACGTCGGGGTGGACGATCTCGTGCTTCTGCCCGACGACGCCGACCTCGAAGCCGGCGATGGTCAGCGCGTCGCCTTCGCCGACCGTACGGATGCGGCCGCCGGCGTCACCGAGGATCTCGGCCACGGCGCGGCAGGTGTAGACGGTGAGGCGCGGGTCCTCGGCGAGGGCCCTGCGCAGGCGTTCGGCCTCCAGGTGGTCGAAGTGCTCGTGCGTGATGAGCACGGCCTCGGCGCCCGCGATGGCGTCATCCTCCGGCGTGAGACCGCCAGGGTCGATGACGAGAGTGCGATCGTCCTTCCGCAGGCGCACGCAGGCGTGGCCCAGCTTGGTCAGCTGCATTCCTCTCTCCTCTCTTCGACTCTCACGATCTTTTCACGCCGAGCAGATCGACCGGCGGCGGAGCCTCAGCCGACGTCGCGGCGGATCAGATCCTCGCTGGTCTCGCGCCGGACGAGGGGCCAGGCGCGCCCGCCGCGTACCGCGATGACCGGGGGCCGGGCGACCTGGTTGTAGTTGGAGGCCATGGCGTGGTGGTACGCGCCGGTGCAGGGCACCGCCAGCAGGTCGCCGGCGCGGACGTCGGCGGGCAGCGGCACGTCCGCCGCGATGACGTCTCCGGCCTCGCAGTGCCGGCCGACGACCGTCATCGGCAGCTCCGCCGCGCCGGTCCGGCGGCCGACGCGCGCGACGGTGTACCGGCTGCCGTAGAGAGCGGGCCGCGGGTTGTCGCTCATGCCGCCGTCCACCACGACGAACGTCCGCACGCCCTGCTTGACGGCGAGTACCCGGTAGAGGGTGACGCCCGCCGCGGCGACGATGGCCCGGCCGGGCTCGACGGTCAGTTCCGGCTCGGGAATGCCCCAGGCGGCGCACTCTTCGGCGACCGCTCCGAGCACCCGGTCGGCGAACGTCTGGACGTCCAGGCCGTGCTCGTCCGGGCGGTAGGCGACCGCGTGGCCGCCGCCGAGGTCCAGCTCCGGCAGGCCGCCCAGCTCGGCCATGAACGCGACCAGCCGGCGCGCCGCCGTGGCGTAGCCGTCCGGCTCGCGGATCTGGGACCCGATGTGGCAGTGCAGCCCGGCGAGGGTGAGCGACGGCTGGCCGAGCACGCGGCGTACGGCGTCGGCGGCCGCACCGGAGGCCAGGGACAGGCCGAACTTCTGGTCCTCCACGCCGGTCGCCATCGCGCGGTGCACCTGCGGGTCGACCGCCGGTGTGACCCTGACCAGCACCTTCTGCGGATGCCGGCGCCCTCCGGCGAGCGCGGCCACCCGTGCCACCTCGCCGACGGAGTCGACCACGATGCGGCCGACGCCGTAGTCGAACGCCGCGGCGAGGTCCTCCGGCGTCTTGCCGTTGCCGTGCAGCAGGATCCGCTCGGGCGGGAACCCGACCGAACGCGCCAGGGCCAGCTCTCCCCCGGAGCAGACGTCCAGATCGAGCCCCTCCTCGTGCACCCACCGGACCATGGCGCGGCAGAGGAACGCCTTGCCGGCGTAGGCGACGCGGTGCGGGTGCAGCGCCTTGCGGTAGTCGCGGCAGCGGTGCCGGACGTGTTCCTCGTCGATCACGTACGCGGGGGTGCCGAAGCGCTCGGCGATCTCGGTGAGGGGCACGCCGCCCACGGCGGACGGCGAATCGGCGGTCAGGGGCCAGATGTTCATTGATCGTCCATGTTCACGCGGTGCAGGACCAGGGTGGTGGAGGTGTGTCCGCCCGCGTCCCGCAGCTCGCCGACCGCGTTGTCGAGGTCGGCGAGGCTACGGCACGTCAGGCGTACCTCGTAGTCGCAGTCGCCGGCGAGCCGCCAGGCGTCCACGACGGCGGGATCGGCGCGCAGGTGCTTTTCGAACGGCTCGTGTTCGGCGCCGCCGACCAGCCGCACGCGGACCAGTGCCTCCAGCGCGCTCGCCAGCTGACGGCGGGCGCGCCGGGGGGCGATGAGGCCTTCAGTCATGTGAATACCTTCACAAGACGCCCCGCAGGGGGCGCGACCAGCAATCCCGTTACGTCCATGCGATCGACGTTATGGGCCGATCCAGCCGCCCGGCCGTTCACCTACGGACCCTTCACACGGGCGGGGCGGACCCTAACGCGCCCCTAACAACACCGATCGCCCCGGACACAGGTGTCCGGGGCGATCGGTGAGGTCTGTCAGGTCAGATGGCCCTTTCGGCAAGCCGGAAGGTCACGTCACCCTGTTCGTCGACGCTCGCGTCGAGCGTCATCTCATCAAGGATGGACGCGGCGTCCGGCTCAAGATAGACACGTGCCCCCTGCTCCTCCACGACTTCGTCCCCGGCCTGCGGGCCTTCGGCCACAGCGAGGGCGAGCGTGCCCGCCTCTTCGGGCTGGGCCTGCGTCGCGATCCGCAAGCCGGTCTGCGGAGAGAGCTCGGGTTGGCTTGTGACGGTACGGATCACCTGAACCGCCGAGTCGGTCAGCGTGAGCACTGTCAACAGCTCCTTCTGTCGATTTCGTGACGAGCGCGACCTAGGCCGCGCTTGCGGCGTGCCATGCCCCGCCACACGAGCCGCAAACGTCGTCACCCGTCAAGGAGGCGAATGGTCCGGCTCATGATCCCGGCGCGAGCGCGCCCACCACCTCGCGCATGTCGACCCCGTCGGCCGGCAGCACCGCGAGAACCGGTGTGTCCAGCCCATTGTCGACGTACTCCTCCACGCGCTCCCGGCATGCGTCCGGGGTGCCGTGCACCACCAGCTCGTCCACGACCTCGTCCGGGACGGCCTCCAGGGCCGCCTTCCGGTCGCCGGCCGCCCACGCGGCGTTCATGGCGGCGAGCCGCTCGCCGCGCCCGAGCCACTCGTGGAAGGCCGCGTAGACGGGCACGGTCAGGTACGCCGCGATCATCCAGCGGCCGAGCGCCCGCGCCTCGTCGGCGTTGGCCGTCGGGCAGACGAAGATCCGCGCGATGAGCTCCTTGTCGCCGCCGAGCTCGGCGCGCACCTGCCGTACGTCCTGCGGAGAGAGCCAGTTGCTGATCGCGCCGTCGGCCTCGCGGGCGGCGAGGCGCAGCATGCCGGGCCGCAGGGCGGCGAGGACGATCGGCGGCGCCGTCTCCGGCGGATTGTCCAGCTTGAAGCCCTTCACCCCCAGGGCCTCGTCGGTGACCTTCTCCCCGGCCAGCGCGCGCCGCAGGAACCGCAGGGTGTCGCGGACCCGCTGGTACGGCTCGGTGAACGGGATCCCGTTCCAGCGCTCCACGATCGCCGGGGACGACGTGCCGATGCCGAGCACGAACCGGCCCGGCGCGAGGCCGGCGATCGTCGCGGCGTGCTGGGCGAGCAGTGCGGGGCCACGCGTGTAGACCGGGACGATCGCGGGCCCCAGCCGCAGCCCGGGTGCCCACTGGGAGGCCAGGGCCAGCGGTGTGAAGGCGTCGGTGCCGTTCGTCTCGGCCGACCACACGTCGGTGTAGCCGAGGTCCTCCAGGCCGGGCACGATCTCTCCGTGCCGCGCGAGCGGCACACCCATCAGCGGAATCGTCAGTCCCCATCGAGACATGCGCGCCTCCTCAGGCGATGGCCGGGCGGATGGTGCCGCCACCGTCGATGACGATGGTCTGACCGGTCATCCAACTGGACGCGTCACCGGCCAGGAACACGATGGCGTTCGCGATGTCCTCGGGCTCGCCGATGCGGCCGAGCGGCATGAGCTTGGCGATCTGGGCCTCGTTCTCCTCCCACAGCGCCTTGGCCAGGTGCGTCCTGACGATGCCGGGAGCGACACCGTTGACGCGCACGGTGGGGGCCAGCTCCATCGCGAACTGCCGCGTCAGGTGGATGACGGCGGCCTTCGTCGCGTTGTAGTACCCGATGCCGTGCTCGGTGACCATGCCGCCGACCGAGGCGGTGTTGATGATCGAGCCGCCGCGCTGGGCCATCGACAGCTTCCACACGAGCTGCGTCCACAGCACGATCGAGAACTGGTTGACCTCTACGGTCTTGGCCGCCCGCGGGGCGTCGATGTCGACCATCGGGCCGAAGTACGGGCTGGTGGCGGCGTTGTTCACCAGGATGTCGACTCCGCCGAACTCCTCGACGGCGGCCTGGACGCAGGCGCGCGCGGCGTCCTCGTGCCCGACGTGGGCCGCCTTCGGCAGCACTCCGACACCCGGGTGCGCCGCCCTGATCTCGGCCGCGACCTCGTCCAGCGCCTCCTGCTTGCGGGAGGACAGGACCACGTTGCAGCCCTCCGCCGCGAGCGCCGCCGCGGTCGCCTTGCCGATGCCGCGCGACGCACCGGTGATGAGCGCGGTTCTGCCTGCCAGGCCGGTCTCGAGTGCCATGCTCCCGCCTTTCCCTGCTGATACCCGAATCAGGTTCACCTTAGTGACAGATGTTACGTTCCTGCCATGCGGGTGACTGGGAAGAACATCGTGATCACTGGAGCGGCCAGCGGGATCGGCGCCGCGCTCGCCCGGCGGTTCGCCGCCGACGGAGCCGCCGGCATCTGCCTCGCCGACCTGGACGAAGACGCGGCCGGGCGGGTCGCCGCCGGCCTGGAGTGCCGCACGGTCGTGTGCCGCACCGACGTGGGCGACGAGGCCCAGGTGCGGGCGATGGTCGAGGCCGCCTCGGAACTCGGCCCGATCGACCTCATGTGCTCCAACGCCGGCATCGGCACCGGCGCCGGGCTCGAGGCGACGGCCGAGCAGTGGGCCGCCATCTGGGCGGTGAACGTCCAGGCGCACGTGTACGCCGCGCGCGCCGTCCTGCCCTCGATGCTCGAGCGCGGCAGCGGGTACCTGCTCAACACCTGTTCGGCGGCGGGGCTGCTGACCCAGCCGGGCGACGCGCCGTACGCCGTGACCAAGCACGCCGCGGTGGCGTTCGCCGAGTGGCTGGCGCTGACCTACGGCGACCAGGGCATCAAGGTGAGCGCCCTGTGCCCCCAGGGCGTGAACACGCCGCTGCTCACCGGCGGCATCGAGGAGGGCCTCGCGGGCAAGGCGGTCGCCGCCGCGGGCAAGATCCTCGAACCCGAGGAGGTGGCCGACGCGGTGATCGCCGGCCTGGAGGCGGAGAAGCTCCTGATCCTCCCCCACCCCGAGGTGGCCGAGTTCGTCCGCCGCAAGGCCAGTGATCCGGATCGATGGCTCTCAGGCCTTCGCAGACTGGTGGCCGGGGTCCAGAATTAGAAACTCGTTCTAATTCTAGGGAGGCCGCCATGCCCACGGTCGAGACCGTACGCGGGGCCGTCGACGTCACCGACCTCGGACCGACCCTGATGCACGAGCACGTCTTCTTCGTCGGCACGGAGTACCTGCAGAACTACGGCACCGGCAGCTGGTGGGACGAGGAGGAACGCGTCGAGGACGCGATCACCAGGCTCCGCGCGGTGGCGGCCAGGGGCGTGCGGACGTTCGTGGACCCGACGGTGTGGGGCGGCGGCCGCTACATCCCCCGCATCCAGCGGATCAACGAGCAGGTCCCCGAGCTGAACATCATCGTGGCCACCGGTTACTACCACTACACCGACGCGCCGCTCCAGTTCCTCAACCGCGGCCCCGGGTTGCTGCTGGACCAGAGCCCGGACCCGCTCGGCCAGGAGTTCGTCCGCGACCTGACCGCGGGCGTCGCCGACACCGGGGTCAAGGCGGCGTTCCTCAAGTGCGCCGTCGAGCACCCGGACCCGACGCCGGGCGTCGAACGCGTCTGCCGCGCCGTCGCGTACGCCCACCGCGAGACGGGCGCTCCGATCACCGTGCACACCAACGCCCATCAGCAGACCGGCCGCTGGGTGATCGACCTGCTCCGGTCCGAGAACGCCGACCTCACCAAGGTGGTCATCGGGCACAGCGGCGACACCGGTGACCTCGACTACCTGATGTGGCTGGCCGACTCGGGCGCGCTGCTCGGCATGGACCGCTTCGGCCTCGACGTCTACCGCACGACGCCGGATCGGGTCGAGACGATCGTCGCGCTGTGCGAGCGTGGCTACGCCGAGCGGATCGTGCTCAGCCACGACGCGATGTGCTGGATCGACTGGTTCGGCGACGACTTCCAGACCATGCGCGAGCAGGCCCTGCCGAACTGGCACTACGAGCACATCCACGACGACGTCCTGCCCGCCCTGCGGGCGGCGGGCGTCAGCGAGAAGGACATCGACGCGATGCTGGTCGACAACCCGCGCCGCTATTTCACCCGCTAGACGAGACGCGCGCTCCTCGACCACCGGGCCCGGGCGATCAAGGTCTCGATCGGGCGATCACGAAGTGGCGGAACTCCTCCACCGCCGGTGGACGCGTGCGGTCGGCCACCCACGCTAGGCCGATCGTGCGCTGGGCGTTCGCGATGGCCGTCTCCGCGACGCCCGGGACGGGCTCGCCCGGGGGGACCACCGCCACGCCCAGGCCCGCACCGACCAGGCCGCGCAGCGTGGCGGCCTCCTCCCCCTCGAAGGCGATCTCCGGCCGGACCCCGGCCGCGCGGAACAGGTCCTCGGTGATGGAGCGCAGGCCGTACCCGTGCCGCATCACGATGAACGGCTCGGCCGCCACCTCCGCGATGGTCACCTCGGCGCGACCCGCGGTCCGGTGGCCGGTGGGCACCGCGAGGCGCAGCCGCTCGGTCGTCAGCGGGTGCCAGGCCAGCCCCTCGGGGCGCGGGCTGGTGATCGCCATGTCCGCGTGCCCGCGGGCGACGGCCTCCTCGACGCGCTCGGAGCTGCCCTGGATGAGCCGGAAGCCCACGCGCGGGTGGGCGGAGCGGTAGCTGCGCAGCAGCTCCGGGACGAGCGCGGTGCCCTGCGTGTGGAGGAAGGCGAGGCCGACCTCGCCGTGGTCGGGGTCGGCGGCCTGGGCCAGCGCACGGTGGGCCGCGTCCTCGGCGGCGACGAGCCGTTCGGCGTGCTCGCGGAAGATCTCGCCGTAGTGGTTGAGCCGGAGCGTACGGCCCTCGCGGTCGAACAGGGGCGCGCGCAGCTCGCGCTCGAGCCGGGCGATGGCGCGGGAGAGACCCGGCTGGGAGATGCGGAGCTCCTGCGCCGCCCGGGTGACGTTGCCGACCGCCGCGAGGGTGAGGAACCAGCGAACCGTACCGACATCCATGCACAGCAAGCATAGTTCTCCAGAGGAACTGTCATTGGACGCATTAACGAAGGTCGGGAAGGCTTGAGGGCGTGCTCTCGCCACCCACCGCCGCTCTCCTGGTCCTCGAAGAAGGGCGTCACCGCCGCGGTTCTCCCGGGCTCCGCCGGGTCAATCTGGCGCTGTTCGCCGCGGGACTGACCACGTTCATGTCGCTGTACAGCACGCAGGCGCTGCTGCCCACCCTGTCCGGGGCCTTCCGCGTCTCGCCGACGACCGCCAGCCTGCTCGTCTCACTCGCCACCGGCACGCTCGCCCTCGCGGTAATCCCGGTCAGCTCGCTGTCGGAGCGCTTCGGCCGTACCCGCGTCATGCTCGTCTCCTCGGCGGTCGCGGCGCCGCTCGGCCTGCTGATGCCGCTGTGCCCGTCGTTCGCGACGCTCGCGGCCGTGCGTGCCCTGCAGGGGATCGCGCTCGCCGGCGTTCCCGCGGTCGCCATGGCGTACCTGGCCGACGAGGTCCATCCCGAGGCGCTCGGCGGCGCGATGGGCCGCTACATCGCCGGGAACACGGTCGGCGGCCTGGCCGGGCGGCTCCTGCCCGGCCTCGTCACCGACCTCGCGGGCTGGCGCTGGGCGCTCGGCGCGACGGCGTTCGTCTCGCTGCTGCTGACCGTGGTGTTCTGGGCGCTCCTGCCGCGCTCGCGGTTCTTCTCGCCGTCAACGCGCGGCGGAGGGCTGCTGCGTCACCTGGCCGATCCCGGCATGCGCCGCCTCTACGTGGTCGGCCTCGTGCTGATGTCGACGTTCGTCACCGTCTACAACTACCTGGGATACCGCCTGATCGCGGCGCCGTTCGGCCTGCCGGAGTCTCTGGCCGCTCTGGTGTTCGTGATGTACCTCGCCGGGACGTTCAGCTCGCCCGCGGCGGGTTCGCTCGCCGACCGGATCGGCCGCCGCCCGGTCCTGCTGGGCGCCTGCCTGCTGACCGGCGCCGGGCTCCTGCTCACCCTGCCGGACTCGCTGCCCGCGGTGGCCGCCGGGCTCATGGTCATGACCTGTGGTTTCTTCGCCGCGCACACGGTCGCCAGCGGCTGGGTCGGAGGGCGCGCGTCGACGGGGAGGGCCCAGGCCTCCGGGCTGTACCTGTTCGCCTACTACCTCGGCGGCAGTGCGGGCGGATCGGCGGGCGGCTTCGCGTACGAGCACGGCCACTGGGCGGGGACGGTGGCGTACGGTCTGGTCCTTCTAGTGGTCGCCCTCGTGGCGGCCGTCGGCATTTCCGCCGGTGAGAGGCGCTCTCGGCGGCAGGAAGCAGAGAGGGCAGCGTGATGTGCGTCACTCGCCGACCTCAGTAAGGCATCGCTGACCAGGGCGAACGCGCCGCCTCGACTTTCTTCCGGGTTTTTCCGGCCGGACGTCCTTGTCGTGAGAAAATACGCGTCAGTAAGGTGCACGGACGCGATGGTGGCCGCGACGCGGCGTGAAGGTCTCATGACGCCAACACGGACTTCCCCCGTCGCGCGCCCCGAGATCCGACGCGAGGTACCCCCGCAGATGCGCGCATTCCGGGAACGCAACCCGCTGCCGATCGGCATCGCCGGGCTGGCGGTGGTCGGCCTGTTGGCGTTTCTCGCCTTCAACCTCCAGCGCTTCTCCGGTGGCACCGGTTACTCCGCCGCCTTCAGCGAGGCGGCCGGGCTCAAGCCGGGCGAGGAGGTGCGCATCGCCGGCGTCAAGGTCGGCAAGGTCGACGGCGTGACCCTTGAGGGCGACCACGTGAAGGTGAAGTTCACCAGCGGCAGGCCGTTCGGCACCGACACCCGCGTCCAGATCAAGATCAAGACGCTGCTCGGCTCGCACTACCTGGCGCTCGAGCCCAAGGGTCCGGGCCGCCAGCCCGCGGATCGGGAGATCCCGGTCACGCGCACCACCGCGCCGTACGACGTCGTGCCCGCGCTGCAGGACGCCAGCTCCCAGCTCGGCAAGATCGACACCAAGCAGCTCGCCGCCTCCTTCGACACGCTGTCGCAGACCATGCAGGGCTCCTCGGCCAACGTCCGTGGCACCCTCGCGGGCCTGCAGAAGATCTCACGCGCGGTGGCCTCGCGCGATGACGAGCTGGGCCAGCTGCTCCAGCACACCAACAACGTGACCGGGCTGCTGGCCGACCGCAGCGGCGATCTGGCCGCCCTCGTGAACGACGGCGGCCTGCTGCTGCAGGAGATCAACTCCCGGCGCGTGGTGATCAACCAGCTCCTCACGGGCACGGTCTCGCTCTCCCAGCAGATCACCGGGACCATCCAGGAGAACCAGGCGACGCTCGGCCCCACCCTGAAGAACCTCCACCAGGTCGAGAACATCCTGAACCGCAACCAGGAGAACCTCGACAAGAGCTTCAAGGCGATGGCACCGTTCGCCAACGAGGTGGCCGACTACACCGGCACCGGCCGCTGGTTCGACGTCTACCTGCAGAACCTCGTCCCGCTTCCGGCGTCGATCAACATCCCGGGCGCCTCGGGCAAGTCGACGAAGATCCCCCCGAACAACCCGCTGACGCCCTCGAACCCGCCCGCCACCCCGCGGAACGGCGACCCGCTGCCCATCATCAAGTGACCCGTCGATAACCGGCTCGTGGCCGCCCGATCGAGCGGCCGGATCCCGGGCGCGGCACGATCGGGATATGGACGTACGCGAGCTGACCTCGCCCGAGGACCTGCGCGCGGCCTCGGAGCTGCTCGCCGGCATCTGGCGGCCGACCGACCCGATGCCGTACGAGATGCTGCGCGTGCTCCAGCACCTGGGCGGATACATCTCCGGCGTCTATGAGTCCGGCACGATGGTCGGGGCCTGCGCCGCCTTTCCGGCCGCGGACGGCAGCCTGCACTCACACATCACCGGTGTCGCCGCCCGCGGCAAGGGCGCGGGGTTCGCGATCAAACGGCACCAGCGGGCGTGGGCGCTCGCCCGCGGGGTCACCACGATCACATGGACCTTCGACCCGCTGGTACGCCGCAACGCCTACTTCAACCTGGCGAAACTGGCGGCACGGGCGACGGCGTACCTCCCGGACTTCTACGGCGAGATGCCGGACGAGCTGAACGCGGGCGACCCGAGCGACCGTCTCCTCCTGTCCTGGGATCTCGAGGCTCCGGAGGTGGCGGCGGCCGTCACGGGCGCCCCGCCGGCCGAACCCGAGGCCGCGGAGGTCGTCGCACTGACCGGCGGGCCGGACGGGCGACCGGTCGAGCGGGATCCGGCCGGCGCGCGCCGGCTGGCGGTCGGCACGCCCGATGACATCGCCGCGCTGCGGGCCGCCGATGCCTCGCTCGCGCTCGCCTGGCGGCGGGCCCAGCGGGCGGCGCTCGGCGGAGCGCTCACCGCCGGATACAGCGTCACCGGCTTCACCCGGTCCGGCCACTATCTTCTGGAGGTCTGCTCATGAAGCTGTCCGGCGTCGAGCTGCGGCGGATCCGGATGCCGCTGGTCTCCCCGTTCCGCACGTCGTTCGCGACGGAGACCGAGCGGGAGGTGCTGCTCGTCCGGGTCGTCGGTACCGAGACGGAGGGCTGGGGCGAGTGCGTGGCCATCACCGAGCCGCTGTACTCCCCCGAGTACGTCGACGGCGCCGAGCAGGTCATCCACGACTTCCTGCTCCCACGCCTGCCCGCGGACCTCACCGCCCGCGGCCTCGGCCCGGCGTTCGCACCGGTCAAGGGGCACGCCATGGCGAAGGCCGCGGTCGAGATGGCCGTGCTGGACGCGGAACTGCGCGTCGCGGGCATGTCGTACGCGGCCTACCTGGGCGCGACGCGCGACCGGGTGCCGGCCGGCGTCTCGGTCGGGATCATGGATTCGGTCCCGGAGCTGCTGGACCATGTGGACGGCTACCTGGCCGAGGGGTACGCCCGCATCAAGCTCAAGATCCAGCCTGGCTGGGACATCGAGCCGGTACGCGCGGTGCGCGAGCGCTTCGGCGACATCCTCCTGCAGGTCGACGCGAACACCGCGTACACGCGGGCCGACGCCCGGCACCTCGCCGGGCTGGATCCGTTCGGGCTGCTGCTGATCGAGCAGCCACTGCCCGAGGACGACCTGCTGGGCCACGCGCAGCTCGCCTCGGCGCTCACCACCCCGATCTGCCTGGATGAGTCGATCGTGTCGGCACGCGCGGCCGCGGACGCGCTCTCACTCGGCGCGTGCTCGATCGTTAACGTCAAGGCCGGGCGCGTCGGCGGCTACCTGGAGGCGCGGCGAATCCACGACGTGTCCGCCGCGCACGGTGTGCCGGTGTGGTGCGGCGGGATGCTGGAGACCGGGCTCGGCCGCGCCGCGAACCTGGCGTTCGCGGCGCTGCCCGGCTGCACGCTGCCGGGTGACGTGTCCGCTTCGGACCGCTACTACACCCAGGACATCACCGAGCCGTTCCGGCTGGTGGACGGGCTGATGACCGTGCCGTCCGGTCCCGGGCTGGGCGTGGAACCGATCATGGACGTGCTGGACGAGCTGACCGAGTCCACGCGGTTCATCCGGCTGGACTCCTGAGGGTCAGTCGCGTACGGGCAGGTCGTAGACGCGGCGGACGCTGGAGTCGATGCGCGAGACGTCGGTGCCGTAGACGTGGATCGAGATCGACGTGGTGTCGCCGGAGTTGCGCACCCGGTGGATGTCGCCCGGCGGCGCGAAGCCGCTGATGTCGCCCGTCCGGTTGTCGTTCACGCCGACGCTGAGCAGGTGGTCGCCCTCGTGGACGTACAGCTCCTCGTGCTCGATCCCCTGGAGCACGCCGAAGACGCACCAGGTCACGTGGTCGTGGATCGGCGTGATCTGCCCGGGACGCCACACCAGGCCCACGATGGAAAAGGCCCCGTCCGGCGCGGCGTACAGGGTGTGGCTCTGATAGGTGGCGGGGTCACCGAGCCGCTCCTGCGCGGTGAGGACGTCCGGCGACGGCAGATGCCGGCGCAGCTCACCGGAGACGAGCACGGCCGTCTCCCGCCAGCCGACACGGCGATCCACGGCGGCGCGAACCCCCATCACCAGATCCGTCAGTCCGGGCCGTACGTCGCCGCGTACCAGGGTCGTCATTTCGGACACCTCCTTCACATCTTCAGGATGGCGCCGTTACTACTCATCGGTCCAATGCCAACTCCACAGCTAACCCATAGACACGGTTGATAGATTGGCTCTGTGCTGGATGTTTCCCGCCTCCGAGTGCTCGTGGCGATCGCCCGTACGGGCTCGGTGACGGCCGCGGCGAAGGAGCTGCACTACTCCCAGCCTTCGGTCAGCCACCACCTCGCCCGGCTGGAGGCCGAGACGGGCGCGCAGCTCGTCCGGCGTGCCGGCCGCGGCATCCGGCTGACCGAGGCCGGCCGCACCCTCGCCGAGCGCGGCGCCGAGATCCTCGGCCGCCTGGACGCCGCCGAGGCCGAGCTGTCGGCGCACGTGGGGCTGAGCCAGGGCCGGGTACGGCTGGCCGCGTTCCCGTCGGCGCTGGGCACGTTCGTGCCTCAGGCCGCGGCCCTGCTGTCCGCACGCCACCCGGGTCTGCGGGTGAGCCTGACCGAGGCCGAACCGCCGGAGGCGGTCCGGATGCTGCGGGCCGGCTACGTCGACGTCGCGGTGATCTTCCGGTACGACCTGGAGAGCGAGGACGACGGCGTCGCCACCCGTCGCCTGCTGGACGAGCCGAGCTACCTGGTGACCCCCGAGCGGACCGCCCCCGACCTCGCGGCGTACGCCGACGCCGACTGGATCGCCGGCTGTGATCGCTGTCGGCTGCACCTACTCGACATGTGCGGCCGCGCCGGCTTCAACCCGCGCGTGTCGTTCACGACGGACGACTTCGTGGCCGTGCAGGCCATGGTCGCGTCCGGGCTGGGCGTGACGACCCTGCCGGGCCTGCCCCTGCTGGCGGCCCGCAACCCGGCGGTGCACGCGACCATCCTGCCCGGCTCCACCCGCCACGTACTCGCCGCGACGTACGGCGAACCCCCGGAGCCTCCGGCCACGGCCGCCCTGCTTGACGCCCTCACCGAGGCGGGCACGACAACCGGCGACCTGCGAACCCTCTGAAGACACTGCGCCGCCAGGTGCACGAGGCGCTGACCGACCTGCGCGTCGAGGTCAGCGAGCTCACCTACCTGCGCTTGGGCGGTGACGGTCAGGCCCCGCTCAGCGATCCAGGTCGTAGGCCACCGGGTGGCGCGGCTGGTAGAGAGAAAGCTCGGCTCCACTCGGCAACCTGATCGCCGCGCGAGATCCCCAGCCCGCGTTGGTGACCGGCTGGGCCGGCTGGACACCCTTGGCGGCCAGCTCCGCGAGGGTGGCCTCAAGGTCGTCGCACATCAGGTAGAACTCGTGCCGGCTCTCCTCGCCGGTGGGATGCACGGCGACCTCGGCGGGCGGCAGCTTGAAGATCAGCCAACCATCGCCGGCGTCGACATGGGCGAACCCGAGCACGTCCCGAAGGAACGCCCGGTCGGCGTCGGCGTCCCGGCTGTAAACGATCACATGCGCGCCATTTATCATGCCCCCATCCTGGCCGCACTCGGTCAGCGCGGGGCGTATACCGGCGGGTTGAGACGGGTGAAGCCCTCCTGGCGCTCGTACGGGAAGTACGGGTAGGGCGCGGTCTCCGCGCTGGCCCTGTCGAGGCGTGCGATCTGTTCCGGGGTCAGTGCCCAGCCGACCGCGTCGAGGTTCTCACGCAGCTGGCTCTCGTCGCGGGCGCCGATGATGACCGATGACACGGTCGGACGCCGGAGCAGCCAGTTGATGGCGATCTGCGGAACGGCCCGGCCGGTCTCCTCGGCGATCTCGGACAGGACGTCGACCACGTCGTACAGCCGCTCCTCCCGCACGGGCGGGCCGAAGTCCGCGGTCCGGTGCAGGCGGCTGCGGGCCGGCAGCGGCTGCCCCCGGCGCACTTTGCCGGTGAGCCGTCCCCAGCCGAGCGGGCTCCACACGACCGCGCCTACGCCCTGGTCGAGGCCGAGCGGCATCAGCTCCCACTCGTAGTCGCGGCCGACCAGCGAGTAGTAGACCTGATGGGCGGCGTACCTCGGGTGGCCGTACCGCTCCGCGATCGCGAGCGACTTCATCAGCTGCCAGCCCGCGAAGTTGGACACGCCGAGATAGCGGACCTTTCCGGCGCGTACGAGGTCATCAAGCGTGGCCAGGACCTCCTCGATCGGGGTGCCCGCGTCGAAGGCGTGCAGCTGGAGCAGGTCAATGTGGTCGGTGCCGAGCCGGCGCAGGGCGTCCTCACACGCCGTGATCAGGCGGGAGCGGGAAGTGCCCGCGTCGTAGGGGCCGTCCCCCGTCGGCAGGCCGATCTTGGTGGACAGGATCACCTGGTCGCGGCGGCCCTTGATCGCCTCGCCGAGCACCTCCTCCGAGGCGCCCGCGGAGTACACGTCCGCGGTGTCGAACATCGTGACGCCGGCGTCGAGGCAGATGTCCACCAGGCGGCGTGCCTCCCGGGCGTCCGTGTCGCCCCAGGCTTCGAACAGCTCGCCCCTGCCACCGAAGGTGCCCGCCCCGAAGCTCAGCGCGGGGACCATGAGCCCCGATGCGCCCAACCGCCGATATTCCATGATCAATCTCCGTAAATGGTGCTTTAGTTCCGTTAAGCTTGAGCGTGACGGTAGCACGCAGGTGAGCCTTAATGAAACTGGAGACCCGTTATGACCGCAGATGAGCCCGGGACGCTCCGGCCGGGAGGACGTACGGCACGGGTACGGGTGGCGGTGCTGCGGGCGGCCGGCGACGCGCTGGCGGAGCAGGGGATCGACCGGCTGGACCTGGCGGACGTCGCACGCCGCGCGGACGTCGGCAAGACCACCGTCTATCGCCGCTGGGGCACCGTCACCGGGCTTGTGGCCGACCTACTGACGGACATGGCCGAGCAGTCACTGCCGCGCACCCGGACGGGCTCGCTGCTGGGCGACCTGCGGGCCAACGCCCGGCTCGTACGGCGGACGCTGACCGACCCCCGGCAGGGAGCGCTGTTCAAGGCGGTGATCGCGGCGGCCACCTGCGACGCGCGTACGGCCGACGCCCTGCACCGCTTCTACGACACACGCGTCAAGGAGTGGGCGCCCTGCGTGCGCGAGGCGGTCGAACGGGGCGAACTGCCCGCCGGCACCGACGCCGAGGAGGTGATCCGCGCCGTCTCCGCGCCGCTCTACTACCGCCTGCTGGCCAGCGGGAACGCACTCGACGACGCCGCCGCCGACCGTGCCGCCGAGGCCGCCGTCGCGGCGGCACGCGCGGGCGCGTACGTCACTCCCCGGTGAAGATGGCGGGGCGTTTCTCGCGGAAGGCACGGGCGCCCTCCTTCGCGTCCTCGGAGGCGAACACCGGCCAGCCGATCTGGTCGGAGATCTTCAGGGCGGCCTCCTCGTCCAGTCCCTCGGTGCGGCGGTAGGCCTGCAGGATCGCCTGGACGGACAGCGGGCCACAGGCGGCGATCTGGTCGGCGACCTCACGGGCGACGGTCAGCGCCTCTCCGGCCGGCACCACGCGAGTGATCATGCCCATCCGCAGCGCCTCGGCGGGCGTCACGGAGCGGCCGGTGAGCAGGATGTCCATCGCGAACGTGTACGGGATCTGGCGGGGCAGCCGCACCGCCGAGCCGCCCATCGGGAACAGTCCGCGCCGCGCCTCGTACAGGCCCAGCGTCGCGGTCTCGGCCACCACCCGGATGTCGGTGCCGAGGAGCAGCTCGGTGCCGCCGGCCACGGCGTACCCCTCGATCGCGCTGATCAGCGGCTTGGTGGGCCGGGAGTCACGCAGCAGGCCCTTCCAGTGATAGTCGGTCAGCTCGGCGGCCCGGAGGCGCACGCGCTCGTCGGCCGATGGCGTGCCCATCGCCTTCAGGTCGGCGCCCGCGCAGAACTGGCCGTCCGCGCCGGTCAGGATGGCGACGCGTACGTCATCGGTGCTGGAGACATAGGCCCAGGCGTCGGCCATGCCCACGAGCATGTCGGCGCTGAGGGCGTTGCGCGCCTCGGGGCGGCTCATCGTCACCGTGACGACGTGGCCGTCACGTTCGACGACGCAGTGCGAGGTGCTGATCGGCAGTCGCTCCGCCATGCCCACCCCTTCCCTGCCCGGCATGAACAAGAACGGATTCTAGTTACAGCGGCGCGTATCGAACAGGCCTTGCTCCACAAAACGAGAACGTGATCTACTGCGGATCTGGGCACCCCCGTACGCGGGAGGATCGATGGGCACGCTGGGTTTTTGGCGGCTGGCCGCGAACGACCCCGGCTGGGTCGCCGCGGTCGACCCCGACGGGACCCCGTACACCGCGGGGGAGCTTCTCGCACGCTCCAACCGCCTCGTCCACGGTCTGCGCGACCTCGGCCTGCGGCCCGGAGACGGCATCTGCGGCCTGGTGCCCAACGGCGTCGACGGCCTCATCCTCTACCTCGCCGCGCTCCAGGCCGGCTGGTACTACACGCCGATCAACTGGCATCTGACCGCCCCTGAGATCGCCTACATCGTCGCCGACAGCGAGGCCAAGGCGTTCTTCGTCCACGAACGCTTCGCCGCCGAAGGCGTACCCGCCGCGGCGGGCCTCGAAGACCGGCGGCGCATCACCTCCGGCTCCGGCCAGGTGCCGGGCTTCCGGCCTCTGGACGACCTGCTGGCCGGACAGCCGAACACCCTGCCCGGCGAGCGGACGGCCGGCGCCACCATGCACTACACCTCCGGCACCACCGGGCGGCCGAAGGGCGTGCGCCGCGCGCTGTCCGGTCTCGATCCCGACGACGCGGCCGAGCTGATGACGTTCCTGCTGACGTTCTTCGGCTTCACGCCCGGCCCGCCGGGCGCCCACCTGGTCACCTCGCCGAACTACCACACGGCCGTGACGCAGTTCGGCGGCTCGGCGCTGCACATGGGCCACACGCTCGTCTACATGGACCGCTGGGATCCCGAGGAGACCCTGCGGCTCATCGAACGGTACGAGATCACCAGCACCCACATGGTGCCGACCCATTTCAAGCGGCTCCTCACGCTCCCCGCCGACGTGCGAGAACCGTACGACGTGTCCTCCATGCGGTGGGCGATCCACGCCGCCGCCCCCTGCCCCGTACCGATCAAGCGGGCGATGCTCGACTGGTGGGGCGACTGCATCTGGGAGTACTACGCGGCCACCGAGGGCGGCGGCACCATCGCGAGCCCAGAGGACTGGCGCGCGCACCCGGGCACGGTCGGGCGGCCCTGGCCGATCAGCGAGCTGCTGATCGTGGACGACGACGGCGCCGAGGTCCCCACCGGCACCCACGGGACGATCTACATGAAGATGGCCGGCGTCGCCTTCGAGTACAAGGGCGACGCGGAGAAGACGAAGGCGAGCCGCCTGAAGGACCACTTCACCGTCGGCGACATCGGGTACCTCACCGACGACGGCTACCTGTTCCTGTCCGACCGCAAGGCGGACCTGATCATCTCCGGCGGCACGAACATCTATCCGGCCGAGATCGAGAACGAGATCGTCGTGCATCCGAAGGTCGCCGACGTCGCGGTCTTCGGCGTTCCGGACGACGAATGGGGCGAGCAGATCAAGGCCGTCGTGGAGCCCGCCGAGGGCATACCCCCCGGTCCGGAGCTGGCCGCGGAGATCCTCGCCTCCCTCGACGGGCGGCTGGCCCGGATGAAGTGGCCGAAGTCGTTCGACTTCATCGAGCACATGCCGCGCGAGCCCAACGGAAAGCTCCTCAAGCGCCGCCTCCGCGACCCGTACTGGAAGGACCGCGATGCCGCGATCTAACTCGCTTACGGCCGACCACTCGCTGGCGTTTCCTGGCGGGTACACGCGGTCGGTCGGGCCGGTGATCGGGCGGTTCCTCACGGAGCTGCGCGACGGGCGGCTCGTCGGGGTGCGTACGGCCGCGGGCGGCGTGCTGTTCCCGCCGGTGGAGTACGACGCCGACGGCGAGCCGGTGACGGAGGAGTTCGTCGAGGTCGGCCCCGACTGCACGGTCGGGACGTACGCCTGGGTGCCGCGGCCACGGCCGGACCACCCCCTGGACCGGCCGTTCGCCTGGGCGCTCATCACCCCGGACGGCGCGGACACCGCGATGCTGCACGTGCTGGACCTGGGCGTCTTCGACCTCGGCGCCAAACCGCCGAAGACGCTGCGCGCCGGCCTGCGCGTACGCCCGAAGTGGCGGGCGGAGCGCACGGGCACGATCGGCGACATCGAGTGCTTCCGTCCCGGCGTCACGGCGATCAACGCGCCGGTGCGGGCGGACTACCGCCTGAGCGCGGGCCAGGCGTTGAGCAGGTTCCTCGGCGGCATCGCCGAGGGACGCATCCTCGGGCACCGGTGCGGAGTGTGCGGCAAGGTGTACGTCCCGATGAAGGGCATGTGCCCGGTCGACGGCGTACCCACCACCGAGGAGGTGGAGGTGCCCGGCACCGGCACCGTGACGACGTTCGCGGTGAACAACATCCCGGACCCCCGCGCGCCGGAGGTGCCGTTCGTCTCGGCGTACGTCCTGCTCGACGGGGCCGACATCGCGATGGTCGCCCTCGTCGCGGGCATCCCGGCCGGCGAGGTCCGCATGGGCATGCGCGTGCGCGCGGTGTGGCGGCCGCGCGAGGAATGGGGCCAGACCATGGCGAACATCAGATGGTTCGAGCCCGTCGACGAGCCCGACGTCCCGTTCGACGAGATCAAGGACTACCTCTGATGGAGAGAACCCGACGTAGCGAGCGAAGTGAGCGGCCGAGGGACGAGGCCACTCGCGAAGCGAGTGAGGAGTGGTGAACGACCGATGAGCAGCGACATCGCGGTCGTGGCGTTCGCGCAGACACACCACACGGGGGAGGACTCCGGGCTCTCCGAGGTCGAGCTGCTCGCCCCCGTCATCACCGACGTCAAAGAACAGACCGGGCTGACACGCTTCGGCTTCACCTGCTCCGGCTCGCTGGACTACCTGGCCGGGGCACCGTTCTCGTTCGTCTCGGCGCTGGACGCGGTCGGCGCGTGGCCGCCGATCTCCGAGAGCCACGTCGAGATGGACGCGGCATGGGCGCTGTACGAGGCGTGGGTGCGGCTGCGGCACGGTGACATCGACACCGCGCTGGTGTACGGCTTCGGCAAGTCGTCGCAGGTCCGGCGCGCGGACGGTGAGTCCGGGCTGCCCGAGCTGATGACCCTGCAACTCGACCCGTACTACTTGGCGCCGCTCGGCCTGGACCAGGTGTCGATGGCGGCGCTGCAGGCCCGCGCGTACCTCGAGCTCGGGCACAAGGAGGACGACCTGCGTGCCGTGGCCGCCCGTTCCCGCGCGGCCGGGCGCGCCAACCCGTACGCGCTCGACCTGCCCGACCCAGGCGATGACGACTACGAGATCGCGCCGCTGCGGCCGCATGACTGCGCGCCGGTCACGGACGGCGCGGCGGTGATCGTGCTGGCCACCGGCGACAAGGCTCGCGAGCTGTGCGAACGGCCCGCCTGGATCCGCGGCGCCGACCACCGTATCGAGGCGCACTCGCTGGGCGCCCGCGACCTGGCCCGGTCGGAGTCGGCCGCGCTGGCCGGTGAGAAGGCGGGGGTCCGTGACGTCGAGGTCGCGGAGCTGCACGCGCAGTTCAGCCACGAGGAGCTGATCCTGCGCGAGGCGCTCGGACTGGGCGACGACGTACGCGTCAACCCGTCCGGCGGGCCGCTGGCCGCCAACCCGGTCATGGCGACGGGCCTGATCCGCGTCGGTGAGGCGGCGGGCTGGATCCACCGCGGTGAGGCGGGCCGCACGCTCGCCCATGCGTCGTACGGCCCGTGCCTGCAGTCGAACCTCGTGTGCATGATGGAGGCGTGAACCATGGGTGAGGCGTGCGCGGTGATCGGCGTAGGGCAGACCCACTACCGGTCCCGGCGGAACGACGTCTCGATCGCCGGGCTCGTGCGGGAGGCGGCGCTGCGGGCGCTGGAGGACGCCGGGTTGACGTTCAAGGACATCGACGCCGTCGTCGTCGGCAAGGCCCCCGACCTGTTCGAGGGCGTGATGATGCCGGAGGCCTACCTCGCGGACGCGCTCGGCGCGCGTGGCAAGCCGATGATGCGCGTGCACACCGCCGGCTCGGTCGGCGGCTCCACCGCCCTGGTCGCGGCGGGCCTCGTCCAGGGCGGGGTGCACGACCGGGTGCTCGTCGTCGCGTGGGAGAAGCAGTCGGAGTCGAACGCGACCTGGGCGCTGTCCACGCACCCGCCGCTGACGCCGTCGCTCGTCGTGGGTGCCGGCGGCTACTTCGCGCCGCACATCCGCGCGTACATGCGGCGCACCGGCTGCCCGGACCACATCGGCACGCTCGTCGCCGTCAAGGACCGGCAGAACGCCCTGAAGAACCCGTACGCGCACCTGCGGATCGAGGGCATCTCACGGGAGATGGTCGAGGCCACGCCGATGCTGTGGGAGCCGATCCGCTACCTGGAGACCTGCCCGTCGAGTGACGGCGCGGCCGCGATGGTGCTGGCCTCGGAGTCCGCGGCACGTCAGGCGCCGAACCCGCCCGCGTGGGTGCACGGCGCCGCGATGCGGTCCGAACCGATCTTCTTCGCCGGCCGTGACACGGTGAACCCTCAGGCCGGCAAGGACTGCGCCGCCGACGTCTACTCCCAAGCCGGCATCACCGACCCGCGCCGCGACCTCGACTGCGCCGAGGTGTACGTCCCGTTCTCCTGGTACGAGCCGATGTGGCTGGAGAACCTCGGCTTCTGCGGAGACGGCGAGGGCTGGAAGCTCACCGAGTCCGGCGCCACCGCGCTCGACGGCGACATCCCGTGGAATGCCTCCGGAGGCGTGCTGTCCTCCAACCCGATCGGCGCGTCCGGTCTCATCCGGTTCGCCGAGGCGGCGCAGCAGGTACGCGGGCTCGCCGGCGACCACCAGGTCGATGGCGCCCGGCGAGCGCTCGGCCATGCGTACGGTGGCGGTGCGCAGTTCTACGCGATGTGGGTCGTCGGGTCGGCACGGCCCTGAACACCGGTCGGAGGAACGCGATGGAGTTCAACCACGCCGACCTGTTCGAGGGGCTCGTCGACGCGATCGGGGACCGCGTCGCCCTCGTCACGCCCGGAGCGGACGGCACCGAACACCTGACCTACGCCGAGCTGGACGCGCACGCCAACCGGCTGGCCCACCATATGCGGGACGCGGGCGTCGGCCCCGGGCAGCACGTGGGCGTCCACCTCTACAACGGGCTGGAGTACATCGCGACCGTGCTGGCCGCGCTGAAGATCCGCGCGGTGCCGGTCAACGTCAACTACCGCTACGTCGCGGCCGAGCTGGAGTACCTGTACCGCGACGCCGAGCTGGTCGCGCTGGTGTACGACGCGGACTTCGAGGACCGGGTGACCGCCGCCGCGTGGGAGGCGCCGTCGCTGCGGCACCGCGTGGTGTGCGGCGGCTCGTCGCCCCACGCGGTGCGGTACGCGGACGCCCTCTCCTCCGCGTCGCCGGCGCGGGACTTTCCGGCGCGTTCCGGCGAGGACCTCTACATCATCTACACCGGCGGCACGACCGGCATGCCGAAGGGCGTGATGTGGCGCTGCGAGGACCTGTTCATGGCGTTCGGGGGCGGCAACCCGTACGGCGAGCCGCGGGCGACACCGGACGAGGTGATCGAGGCCGCGCGGGCCGGGAACCCCATCACCATGATGACCACCGCGCCGCTCATGCACGGCGCCGCGCAGATGACGACGTTCATCTGCTGGTGGATGGGCGGAAGGATCGTCTACAACCGCCGCTTCGACCCCGCCGAGGTGCTGCGCACGATCGAGCGGGAGAAGGTGGTCTCGATCGGCATCACCGGTGACGCCGTGGCGCGGCCGCTGACCGACGAGATCGCGACCGGCTCGTACGACCTGAGCTCGCTGGTGGTCTTCAGCTCCACCGGCGCGATCCTGTCCGGCACCGTACGCGACCGGCTGCGCGAGCTGCTGCCCAACGTCATGATCATCGACAGCTTCGGCTCGTCGGAGTCGGGCTACACCGCGTCCGGGCTCGAGGGCTCCACACCGGAGTCGGGGCTCAGATACCGGCCGAACACCCCGCGGCTCCGGGTCCTGGACGACGACCTGCGGCCTGTCTCGCCGGGCTCGGGAGCGCTGGGCCAGGTGGCCAAGAGCGGCCCCATCGCCCTCGGCTACTGGAACGACCCGGCCAAGACCGCTCGGACCTTCGTCCAGGTCGACGGGGAACGCTGGCTGCTCACCGGCGACATCGCCACAGTGGAGGACGACGGGACGATCTCGATCTTCGGACGTGGCTCGCAGTGCATCAACACCGGTGGCGAGAAGGTCTTCCCCGAAGAGGTCGAGGCCGTGCTCAAGGGCCATCCGGCGGTCTTCGACGCGGTGGTCACCGGCATCGCTGACGAACGGTTCGGCGAGCGCGTCGCCGCGGTGATCCAGCCGTACGACGAGGCGCCGTCCACCGATGAGCTGGACGCGCACTGCCGGGACAGGCTGTCGGGATACAAGGTCCCGCGCACGTACGCGTTCGTGGCCACGCTGGAGCGGTCACCGGCGGGCAAGGCCGACTACCGATGGGCGAAGGAGATCGCCGAGAAGGCGTGACGGCGCGGGTGAGGTCGTCGGGCCTGCCGGGGGGCTGCGGCGTCATGCCCGTGTCTCGGCGACGACGCGGGTCAGTGATCTGACCGCGAAGTCGATCTCGCCGGCTGGGCAGATCGGCCGGTTCCAGGACCACCACCACATCAGTACGTCGTCGGCGTCCGGCTTGAGCGTGATCGTCTCGGCCATGTGCTGATTGCCGTTCGGCGTACTGATGCGGATCCTGGTGGACGGCTCGACGATGTCGGCGACAAGCCCGGTCCGGCGGCACGTCGCGGCGAGGCGGGAGATGAGCTCATCGGCGCTTTCCGCTGTGTTCATTGCCATGGGAAGTGCTCCTTTCGAAATGTCTCTACAGCGTGGCAGCGCACGCTTATTCTGTGGAGACACACCGCACGCAAGCCTCCGCATTGTGCATTTCGGCTTGCGAATTGAAGCAACTTGAAATCGGGCATACATGACGGACTTCGCGTATACACCAATGGCCATCTGGGGCCGCGAGCTGCGGCACTACCGGAAGGCGGCCGGCCTAACCCAGATCGAGCTGGCCGCGAAGATCAAATACTCGCCGTCGCTCGTCTCACAAATCGAGACCGGACAGGTGCCGGCGACACCGGATTTCGCCACCACGTGTAACGAGACGCTCGACACCGGGGGCGCCCTCGTCCGGCTCCTGGATTATCGGAAGGGTGACATCCCGCCGTGGTGCGCCGAGTGGATGCCGTACGAGGAGGGTGCCGGAGTCCTCAAGACGTTCCAACCCCGCCTGGTTTATGGGCTCCTTCAGACGGAGGGGTACACGCGGACCGTGCTGGCCGGTGACGAAATGGCCATCGGCAGACGGCTCGCCCGCCAGCGGATATTCGAGCGATCCGAGCCCCCGACGCTCCATGTCGTGCTCGACGAGTCCGTACTCTGGCGAGACGTTGGCGGGCCTGAGGCCATGCGAGCGCAACTGTCGCACCTGGTTGCGATGTCCTCGCGAAAGGTGCAGATCCAAATCCTGCCGAATGGAGGCCACCTGGCAACGCAAGGGCCGTTCGTACTCGCTACGCTGGAGAACGGCAGTACAGCCGCATACCTGGAGACGGCCGTCCGTGGATTGATTGCCACTTCTCCCGAGGACCTCGTACGAGCGGACGCCGCATGGGAAGCGATCAAGGCCGATGCGCTGCCGGTAGGAATGTCCAAGGAACTGATCGCGCGGACGGCGGAGGAACGATGGACGCCCTGACGACCCCCTGGCGTAAGTCGACTCGAACAGGCGGCAACAATGACGACTGCGTGGAGATCGCGGTTGTCGAGACGGGCCGCGACTGAGCCGCGATCACCAAGGTCAGGCGGTGCGGGCCTCCCAGACCAAGCCGAGCTTGGGCTCGTCGTCGGGGGCTTCGGCGTCCTTCGGCAGGCTCCACATCACCTCGTACGTCACCGTGTGATCCCTGCCGTCGCCGTGTCCGGTCCACCGGCCCACGCCGTCGTCGTAACAGGCGTGCGTCGTGAAGTCGGCGAGCGTGCCGTTGAAGACGGGGAACGGCATGAGGATCGGCGTGCTCTCGAAGATCGACAGTCGCAGGCGCTGGGCGACGGG
>JAOPYG010000159.1 GCA_025964685.1 Actinoallomurus sp.
TCTTGATGTCGGCCGGGAGCTCGTCCCAGGTCGCGGCCTGCTTCTCCGTCGACCGGACGAAGTACTTGATGTTCTCGAAGTCGATCCCGGTGAGGTCGGCGCCCCACGTCGGCATCGGCTTCTTGCCGAACAGGCGCAGGCCCTTCAGGCGAAGGTCGAGCATCCACTCCGGCTCGTTCTTCTTCGCCGAGATGTCGCGGACGACCTCTTCGGACAACCCGCGACGTGCCGATGCACCGGCCGCGTCGGAATCGGCCCAGCCGAACTTGTATTTTCCGAGCCCTTCGAGCTCAGGGTGGGCTGCCGTAGTCATACTGAGGCGCCTCCGGACTCCTGCTTGTGGTCGTTCTTCTGGGTCAGCTCACGTGCGGTCACGTGAGTCGTGCAAACTCCATCGCCGTGGGCGATGGTCGCCAGCCGCTGCACCGGGACGTCGAGCAGCCGCGCGAACGCGGCGGTCTCGGCCTCACAGAGCTGCGGAAACTCGGCCGCGACGTGCGCGACCGGGCAGTGATGCTGGCAAAGCTGCTGCCCACCGGCGGGAGCGGTGCCGGCGGCGGCGGCATAGCCGTCCGCGGACAGCGCCTCCGCCAGCGCGCGCACCCGCTGCTGCGGGGGCACGGCGCGTATCGCCGCACCATAACGCGCCTCGAGGTCGCCGAGCTGGCGACGGGAGAACTCCTCGACGGCCTGGTCACCGAGCTGCTCGGCGACGAATCGCAGGGCGCTCGTGGCAAGGTCGTCATAGGCGTGTTCGAACGCGCTGCGGCCGGCGTCGGTGATGACGAACAGCTTCGCCGGACGCCCGCGCCCTCGAGCGGCGTGCGGGCGGCTCCGGCGCACCTCGATCATCTCCTCACCGAGGAGGTGGTCAAGGTGGCGGCGTACGGCCGCGGGCGTGAGCCCGAGCCGCTGTCCGAGCGCCGAGGCGCTGATGGGACCATGTTCAAGAATCAGGCGTGCCACCCGGGCGCGTGTCGTGCGCTCGGCATGGCTCGGACCGAACGCGGGCACGCCGGCGGGGGCCGGCGCGGTGCTCCTCGTCTCGGTCATGTATTTCACAACATCAGTGTGGCCTAATTCCTTCCCCCGGCACAAACGGAATGCGGTTACCTCGCTCACTAAGGCAACCCTTACCCCACCTGGGAAGGCCCCCGCGCAGGTGCGAGGCGCCGGGGAATGGCGAACGCGGCGAGGTGGCCGGCGAAGAACCCGGCGCCCGCCGCGGCGTGCTGCCCGGCCGAGACGCTCCAGATGCCGGAAAGCGCGACATTGAGAGTAGTGCCGCCCTGCCTGCCGGTCACGGCCGCCCCCGACGCGCTCCGCGGCGCGGCCTCGACCACGGCCGTCGTGGCGACGGGGATGGAGGGACGCCAGGATCCCGTGGGGTGGCAGGGCCGGGGCGGCGGTAATGGGTGTGTGCTGCAAGTACAGGCTCATGACTAACGACAGCCACCCGTGCAGGACAGGCAGGCCGATCGCGCTGCCCCCGTTGAAGGCACGGGGAGCAGGGGCGCCTAGTCGGCGAGTGTGGCGACCAGGAGGGCCTTGATGGTGTGCAGGCGATTCTCCGCCTGGTCGAAGACGATGGAGGCCTTGGACTCGAAGACCTCGCCGGTGACCTCGAGCGCGTCGAGGCCGAACTCCTGGAAGATCTGCTCGCCGACCGTCGTCTCGCGGTCGTGGAAGGCCGGCAGGCAGTGCATGAAGCGCACGTCCGGGTTGCCGGTCGCCTCCAGAACGGCGTCGTTGACCTGGTAGGGCCTGAGCAGGGCGATGCGCTCGGCCCAGACCTCCTTCGGCTCCCCCATCGAGACCCAGACGTCCGTGTGCACGAAGTCCGCGCCCCGTACACCCTCGGCGACGTCATCGGTCAGGGTGATGCGGGCACCGCTGCGGCCGGCGAGCTCCCGCGCCGCGGCCTGGACCGGCTCCGGCGGCAGCAGTCCCGGGGGCGCGACGATGCGCACGTCCATGCCCAGGAGCGCGCCGGCCACGAGCAGGGAGTTGCCCATGTTGTTGCGGGCGTCGCCGAGGTAGGCGTAGGCGATGCGCGTCAGCGGCTTGCCGCTGTGCTCGCTCATCGTGAGGACGTCGCACAGGCTCTGGGTCGGATGCCACTCGTCGGTGAGGCCGTTCCAGACGGGCACGCCCGCGTGTGCTGCGAGGGTCTCGACGTCGGCCTGCCGCCGCCCGCGGAACTGGATGCCGTCGAACATCCGGCCCAGCACCCGCGCGGTGTCGCGCGCCGACTCCTTGTGGCCGATCTGGGAGCCCGACGGGTCGAGATAGGTCGTGTGGGCGCCCTGGTGATGGGCGGCGACCTCGAAGGCGGCGCGTGTGCGCGTCGAGGTCTTCTCGAAGATCAGCGCGATGTTGCGGCCGGTGAGCCGTGGGCGCTCGGTGCCCTCCCGGCGGGCCGCCTTCAGCTCGGCGGACAGCGTGAGCAGGGAGCGGAACTCCTCTGGTGTGACGTCGAGTTCTTTGACGTAACTCCGGCCGCGCAGCATCTGACCTCCCCAGGACATGCGACGCACTGTATCGCTATGCGGATCGCTGAATCAATATGCGATCACCGTTCGAAAGCCGAGTTCGGGGGCCATCGACCGATGATCACATCCCCCACTTACACTCAGTGCATGACACCCCTGGCCGTCGATGTGAATGCCCTGGTCAAGCGCTACGGCACCATCATCGCCGCCGACGGGCTCTCCTTCACCGCGGCGCGCGGCGAGGTGACCGCGCTGCTCGGCCCCAACGGCGCGGGCAAGACGACCACCGTGGAGATCTGCGAGGGCTACCGGCGCGCCGACGGCGGCACCGTGCGGGTGCTCGGCCTCGACCCCCGTGACCAGGCGCTGCGGGCCCGGGTCGGGGTCATGCCGCAGTCCGGGGGCGTGCCCACCGGCACACGGGCCGGAGACTACCTCCGGCTCATCGCGAGCTTCTACGCCCACCCCGTCGACTCCGAGATGCTGCTGGAGCGGCTCGGCCTGACGAGCAGCGCCCGCACCCCGTACAGGCGCTTGTCCGGCGGCCAGCAGCAGCGGCTGTCCCTGGCCGCGGCCGTCGTCGGCCGCCCGGAGCTGGTCTTCCTCGACGAGCCCACCGCCGGCCTCGACCCGCAGGCCCGGCACGCCACCTGGGAGCTGGTCGAGGAGCTGAAGACCGCGGGGGTGGCGGTGATCCTGACGACCCACCACATGGAGGAGGCCGAACGCCTCGCCGACCATGTCGTGATCGTCGACCGGGGCGTGGTGATCTCGAGCGGCGGCCCGCCGGAGCTCACCGGGGCCGAGCGCCAGCTGCGCTTCCGTGCCCGTCCGGGGCTCGGCCTGGACGAGCTGCTGTCCGCGCTGCCGCCGGCGACCATGGCCAAGGAGTCCCCGGCCGGCCACTACGTCATCGAGGGCGATCTCGTACCCGAGCTGCTCGCCTCGGTCACCGCCTGGTGCGCCTCGCACGGCGTCATGACCGAAGACCTGCGCATCGAGCGCCGCACTCTGGAGGACGTGTTCCTCGAACTGACCGGACGGGAGCTGCGGTAGTGACGGACACCACCACACGGGGGGCTCCGGAGGGGCGCCCCCCGGGCAGGCACTGCTTGGAACCGGCCGGACGGGAGCCGCGGTCGTGAGTTCGGTGTTCACGCCGTCGCCAGGGGCGGCGCCGCTGCCCCGCATGGTCGGCGCGCAGACCTCCCACGAGCTGCGCACGCTGCTGCGCAACGGCGAGCAGCTGCTCCTCACGCTGATCATCCCGGTGGCGCTCCTGGTGCTGTTCAGCTCCGCTCCGCTGCTCGACCTCGGCCCGGGCCGGCGCGTGGACTTCCTGACGCCCGGCGTCCTGGCGCTGGCGGTGCTGTCGACGGCCTTCACCGGGCAGGCGATAGGCACCGGCTTCGAACGCCGCTACGGCGTCCTCAAGCGCCTCGGCGCCACGCCCCTCCCCCGCTCCGGCCTGATCGCCGCCAAGTCGCTCACCGTGCTGCTCGTCGAGCTGCTCCAGACGCTGGTCATCGGCGCGGTGGCGCTCGCCCTCGGCTGGAGCCCGCACGGGAACCCGCTGACCGCGATCCTGTTCGTCCTGCTCGGCACCGCGGCGTTCAGCGGCTTCGGCCTGCTGATGGCGGGCACCCTGCGCGCGGAGGCCACTCTCGCCGCGGCCAACCTCGTCTACCTGCTGCTGCTCGTGCTCGGCGGCGTCGTATTCCCGTTGACCAAATTCTCCGGCGGGCTACGTTCGGTCCTCGAACTACTACCGATCTCCGCGCTCGCCGACGGCCTGCGGCAGGTGCTGCAGCACGGCGCCGGGCTGCCCGCCCGCGATCTGCTCGTGCTCGCCGTGTGGGCCGTCCTCGGCCTCGCCCTGGCGGCGCGATTCTTTCGCTGGGAGTGACGCGCACGGTCTGACCTGGTCGGGGTCGGCGCGTAGTGCGGCCACCTGATCATCGCTCACCACCATGTCGATCTCCGCCGGCCGCGTCAGTTGGTCCATTCGTCGGCCAGCTTCCGTGCTTTGGCCAGGAGTTCATCGATCGCAACGTCGTCAAGGCCCTCATCGGCGACCATCGCCGTCAGGAGAATGACCTCGGTTCCGACGACGGTCTTCGTGTCCAGATCGTTGATCTCCTCGTCGGTGTGGACGGCTCGGATCATGCGTTCGGCAGCCTGCGGGGCGATCCGATCACCACTTTCGTCGAACCGGGCGCGGGCGGCTGCGACGAACTCGACCACGGCGGCGTCCGTACTGTCCGCACTGAACCGCCGCTCAACGGCCTCGACGAACGCCGCAGCGATCAGCGCGGTGTAGCCGCTCCGGGCAGCGGCCGGGTCAAGCTGTTCGTACAGCCGCTCGTACCTATCGAAGTCTCGCACCAAAAACGCTCGCAGGGTCGCCACCTGGCCGGCGGTCACGGCCATCGTTATGCCCCTTCCTTCTGGATGAGTTTCTTGTGAACCAAGCGGCTAGCCTCACCGATCATGGCGCCCGCCGCTACCGACGGCATTGGTACCTTCCTGGTGAAATTTACGGGCGCGATTTCTCGGGAAGAGAATTCTCCTCCCTTTCGGATTTAACGGCTGCGCGGCCGGCAGGTTCCTCGGCCACCTCGGCGTCGGTGTCGCCGGTGGTCGTGCGGTCAACGGTCACCAACTCAGTCCCGCCTGAAGGCCGAGGAGAAGCCCAGTGAGGTGCACGTCTGACAGGTGGAGCTCACTGTGCGCCTTCCTCCCCGAGTGCGTGACCTCGTGATGCGACTGCAGCCGTGCGCTGGCCGCGGCCAGGCTATTGAGCGGGTTGCCCGATTGGAAGCTCTCGTTCCGTACGGAAGTAGTGACAAGTCCGCTATGGCTCTGCTTGGGTTGTTGCCTGGGGACGGTCAAAGATGGTTGTCAAGTACGAGTGTGGTGGGGTACGGGGGTTTCGAGGTCATGACCGTCGAACCGGTCAGTCGTCAGTCGTTGCTGGAACGGTGGTCTTCGCTGTTCTCCCCGGATTCGCGACTGGGCTGGCTTTCCCGTGATCGCTGGGCGTTCTACACGCCGTTCACCGATCCGCAGCCACAGCCTCAGCGCCTGCCGGACTACCTACATCAGCAGGTCACACAGACCGAACACGTGGCGCAGCGGCGCCTGACCCGAACCTTGCCGTTGAGCCTTACCGACTATTCACTCGGAAAGACATCGGTACCGGCCGGATCGACCCCTTTGGCATTGATCTGCCTCGCATCGGGCGCCGTACTCACCGGGATCGCGGTCAGCGCACGGCGCAATGCCCGCGCGGCCTACGAGCTGGCGCGCCGCCAGGCCGACCAAGCGAACGAAGCGGTATGCGCGCTGACCAAACACCCCGGCGAACCACTCGAAGACAGCATGGCGCGCGCCGCCGCGAACCCGATCGCCCGCGCTGTCAAACGCGCCGACATCGCCGACAACAGCGACCCGGACCGGCTCGTACGCCTGGATACGGCCACCGCACAGCGCCTACGCCACAAGTACGCCCACAGCACCCGCCGCCTCGACCGCTACGGCAACGCTGCGCCCGGGAGAACCGATGGGCGTTGACCGTACGGGCACCGGCACCGACGATCCGGGCGAAGCCGCCGAGCAACCACCCCCGCCCGACCGCCGACCGCCACCAGACCGCCCAGGCGCCGAAGGCGCCCCTTCCCGCGCCGACAGCCGCAACGGCGCAGCCGCCGCCAACGACACCAGCGACCAGGCTGCCGAGAACCAGAGCGAAGACAAGCCGGACACCGCCCAGTCGTCACAGGAGACCTCGGGCGAACAAGGCTTCATGGCCGTCGAAGACAGGCCGGAGACGCCGGGCATGTCGGAGGTGAATGAACGCGAATCCCCCACCAAGGATGACGGCGTCGCCGACGTGGGGTACGAAACCGGCCATGGTGAGGCGGACACAGGCGGTAGGCCAGAAGCCCAGCAGCCTTCCGGGGAGACCGGTAATCCCAGCCATGCCGGTGAGCAGGAACGGCCACTCGACGGTCGGGCGACCCGGCAAGACAGCACCAGCACGCCCGAGACAGACGAGCAGCCCATGCCTGTGGTCGCGACCGAACAGCGCCACGATAGGGGTGCTGGAGAGATCCCCTCAACCGATGGAAGTGAGTCGGCGTCCGTCCATACCGCATCCAGCCAGGACACCGCCGACACCGGGGCGGGGCCGCCACTGCAGGGGGAAGATGTCGTCCCGGTCACGATGTACCGCGAGGACGGCCCGACCACAGATCGTCGCGAAGAAATGTCCGAGGCCACGGAGTCACTCGAGGACGCCGACCACCCACGGTCTGACGAACAGACCGTCCCCGAGCGTTCCACGGAACCTGGCGACGAAGCCAATCCTGATGTCCAACCCGGCATGGGAGCGGGCGATCTCGCTGAAGGGGCCAACCGCCGGACGTACGAGTTCAGCGTCAGCGGCATACCAGTACGTATGCACATCGATCAGGCAGGAGCCGCCGCAGCCGAGAGTAAGATCCCGATCAAGGACACAGAACCGGAACCGATTGGCGACCGGATTGTCAAGTCAATCGAAGATGACAAGATGTCTCCTGAGGATCGGTTGCTGGATCGCTTTCGCAAGAAAGAATTCGAGATTGCCGATAACGCTTCTGATCTTATAGACGAGGCTAGTAAAACGGTGCAGGACTTTTTGGCGAAGCGCCCGGCTGGTCACCCTTTGATCAGATCGTCCCCCGAGTTGTCCAGCGCCCCACCCGAGGGTATCGAGGCCGGAAGCTTGGCGGCTGGAGTCATGGCGACGGGTATCCTGTTCGGTAAACTCGGACACTGGGTTTACCGTGGAGCGAAACGAAGTAAGGAGAAATGACCATGCCGGTGACCGATGAGTCTATAGCGACGTTGCGCGCTCTGTTGGCGGGCGAATCCAACGAGTATGAGCGGCTCTATGCGCAGCTCGACCCGATAGCTAAGCGGACCGCCTACCTCGCGTTGATCGACGTCGCCTTCTTTAAAGCGGTCCACCGACGCTTCGGCGCAGGTCGTACAGCCTCCGAGGTGATCGAATTTGTGGGTGACGTTCGGGGGCGGTCCGACAAACTCGAGGAGCAGGTTGATCCGCGCGTCGCCGAGCGTCTCATCGGAGCGGCACTCGGCGATGTCTCGATCGATGACATTGATGACAAAGTCAGGTTCAGTACTGAACTCATGGTTCTTGCCGTGCTCATTTCCGATGAGCAACTCGACACTGCCGGACTCGATAGCTTCCTGGACGAAGCCCGCAAGCTGGCCGATCGATGAACTGAATGACGCGATCAAACGGGAACCCAGTATGGTGTTGAGCGATGAGCATGTGGCGTCACTACGCGGCTTCTTGGCTTTCGAACCCGACGAGGGCGTGCGGCTGACCGGGCAGCTTGCCCAGACCGGTGATCTTCAGAGTTATGGCGTGCTGATCTATGCTGCATTCGTCACGGCAGTCCGCCGTCGTTTTTCTCCTACCTGGACGGTCCCTGAGGTGATCGGTTTCGTCGCCAGTGTCCGTGCCCGGCTTCTTGGCGATGTAGAGATCGATCCACGTGCTGCCGGGCTCCTCATGCGACGGGCGCTTGGAGACAGCGTGACCGGTGATCTGGACGATGAGACCAAGGCCCGTGCGCAGGTTTTCGTGCTCGCCGAGCTCATCGCCGATGAGCAGCTAGACGCCTCCGGACTCGACCAGTTCATGAGCCAGGCCCGCGCGCTTGCCGACCGGTTGATCAGCTGATCCATTCGAGTTCCGCTTCCAGTTGGCCCGTCCGGCACAGTGGGAACAGGTAGTCCTCCAAGCGCTGCTCGACGGCTTCCGAGACCAACTCAGCGCAGGCAAACCCGTGCTCGTCGGCACGCGCGGGCTCCACATGACCAATGAGCAATTCCCGGATGGGATTTATGCCGGGCATGCGTATGACATGCGTATGAAGTGACAAAGGTAGAACCGTAGGTACAACCATGACGGCACCCGCAACGGCCACTACGCCACACTAAAGCGAGACATGATGACCAGTCACCCCCCAAGCACGATCGAACTTCACCAGAGCATCCCGGACCGTCTCGGGGGCGGAGCAATAATTGGCGGTAGTAGCCACCTTGATGATCAGGGCCGATTGGAGGTCCGTCTAGCCATCAAAGATGACACCGGGGAGCGCAGAATTCAGCGCCATGAAGGCGACACCTTCGAATTCGCCGGTGCCACCTGGCAAGTAACTAAGATCTTCGAGGCATATGTGGGCGGGCGGCCGCGCGTTGCAACCCTTTCGAAGGTCGAATAGCCCTCCTCCTGCTCTCCAGCCGGCGACGCTCCGCAGACCGTCAATGTCTCTGATCCGGATCCGCGAGTAGCGGGTTGACCGGGTCTGCGTTGGCCACGTGGCGGGAGTGACCCACGCCCTCTTCGTCCCGGAGGAATGCAGCGGAGAGTGTCGTCCCTGGTAGAAGGTGTCGATGTTGGGATCGAGCTTCCTCAGCGTGTTCTTGGTGATCACTCCGGTCTTCGGGATGACCCTGTCGGAGAGCAGGGTCCACTTCATGTCGTCCGGGTAGCCGGTGAGGCGTCCGCCGCCTTCGCGCTTCCTGCTCCAGGTTGACCTGGCTGGCACACGGTGCGGAAGGTGTTCGCGCAGGCCACGATACAGATCCGGTCCCTGGGATTGGTGGCGCGGTCCACCAGCCGTAGCATCTGGTGGGCGAGGTGATCGGAGGTCACATGACGTACCTTGGATCGTCCGTATGCGCTCGGCGTGACGAACGAGGGCACCGAGGTTGTTGAGGGTGACCTTTGAACGGGCATCTGGCTCCTCTCGACGGGGTCAGAACGCACGCCACCCTCGATACCCCTCGCGACATGCGTAGTCGCTACTTCAGAGAATTAACAAGTTCCGCTGGGAGTGATCGATGGCGCTCGCTGACGCCCAAGGGTCGTACGGCCGGGCGCGCTGGTTCCGCACGCGTACGGGCGGCTCGAAGCTTTCACTGGGCTCGGTGCCGCCGCCGGCGCTGATTCTGCTCGGCATCGTGTCGGTGCAGGTCGGCGCGGGCCTGGCGAAGAACCTGTTCGCCCGCTCCTCACCGGACGCCGTGGTGATGATCCGCCTGCTGACGTCGGCGGTCGTCCTGGGTGTCGCGTACCGCTCGAGCATCCGTGACCTGCGCCGGCTCCACTCCTGGCGCGACATCGGCGTGGCCGCGCTGTTCGGCCTGACGCTCGCCGGGATGAACGCCTGTTTCTACCAGGCCCTGGCCCGGCTCCCGCTCGGGATCGCGGTGACGATCGAGTTCCTCGGCCCGCTGAGCGTCTCGATCCTGGCCTCCCGGCGCCGGCTCGACCTGGTGTGGGCGCTGCTCGCCCTCGGCGGCGTGGCGCTGCTGGCCCATGGGGACGGCGACGTGACCCTCACCGGGGTCGCGTTCGCGCTGCTGGCGGCGGCCGGCTGGGCCGGGTACATCCTGCTGAGCGGCGCGACAGGGCGGCGTTTCTCGGGCGCGTCAGGGCTGGCAGTGGCCAGCATCGTCGGCGCGGCCGTCATGCTGCCGGTCGGCATCGGCACGGCCGGCACCAAGCTGCTGGATCCGGAGCTCCTGATCATCGCCACAGGGGTCGGCCTGCTGTCGTCGGTCATCCCGTACACCCTCGAACTGGAGGCCCTGCGGCGCGTCTCGGCCCGGGTGTTCGGCATCTTGATGAGCCTGGAACCCGCCGTGGGCGCCCTCGTCGGCCTGGTGTTCCTCGGCGAGATGCTGCGGTGGAGCGAGTGGCTGGCCGTCGGCCTGGTGATCACCGCCTGCGTCGGTGCCACCCGCTTTCAGCAGCAGCAGCCGCCCGAAGGCTGACCCGGATCCGGGGCACCGCGAAGCACTCATACGATGATGGGCGTGCGATCAGACAATCCGGTGGGCAGGCTCGTCGATGCCGTATGGCGTCCCACGTCCGCGTCGATGCGGTGGCTCGCCCTCGCGGGGGTGGCCGGCAACGCTCTGATCATGGCCACCGGTGCCGCCGTACGGGTGAGCGGTTCCGGGCTCGGGTGCCCGACCTGGCCCAAGTGCACCGGTGACAGCCTGGTGCCGACACGGACGCCGGAGCACGCCGCGGTCAACATGGCGATCGAGTTCGGCAACCGCATGCTGACCTTCCTCGTGCTGGCCATCGGCGTCGCCATCTTCGTCGCCGCGGTCCGGCTGCGCCCCCGCCGCCGCGACCTCCTGCGCCTCGCCGCGATCCAGCCGCTCAGCGTCGTGGCCCAGGCGATCGTCGGTGGCGTCGTCGTGCTCACCGACCTCCATCCCGCCGCCGTGGCCGCGCACTTCCTGCTCTCCCCCGCACTCCTGGCCGCCGCCACGGCGCTGTGGGTCCGTGCGAGTGAGGGGGATGAGCCGGCCGTGACCCTCGTACGGGGCGAACTGGTCTGGCTCGCCCGCGCACTGGTCGGCGTCGTCTTCGTGCTGCTGATCGCGGGCACCGTCGTGACCGGCACCGGGCCGCACGCCGGTGACGCGGAGGCGCCGCGCTTCGGATTCCGCATCGAGCAGGTCGCGCAGTTGCACGCGGACATCGTCTGGGCGACGGTCGGGCTGACGTTCGCGCTGCTGCTCGGAGCGCGGCTCACGAACGCGCCGAGGCGTGTGCAGCGGCGCACGCTCGAGCTGCTCGCGGTCGAGCTGGCCCAGGGCGTCATCGGCTACGTGCAGTACTTCACGGGGGTTCCGGCCCCCCTGGTCGTCGCCCACGTGCTCGGCTCAGCGCTGGTCTGGATCGCGACCCTGCGGGTGGTCTTCGCGCTGCGGGAACGCGGCGACCTCGCGGCGAGGGTGAGCGCTGGACCAGGGCACGAGCCGGTTCCCGGCGCTCAGCTCCCCGCGAGGTAGGCGCGCAGCCGGTCCAGCGGCCAGGTGTTGACCACGTCGTCCGGGGTGAGCCAGCCGCGCTGTGCCGTGCCCACGCCGTAGCGCAGGTTGGCGAAGTGCCCCGTGGCGTGCGCGTCGCTGTCGATCGAGAACTTCGCGCCGTGCCGCAGGGCGCGGCGGATCAGGTCGGCGGGCAGGTCGAGCCGGTCGGGGAACGCGTCGATCTCCAGCACCGTCCGGTGGCGGGCGCACGCGGCGAACACCTCATCCCAGTCGGCGTCCACGGACGCCCGCCGCCCGATGAGCCGGGCGGTCGGATGCCCGAGGACGTGCACGCCGGGGTTCTCCACGGCGCGTACGAGCCGCCGGGTCATGGTCGCGCGGTCCTGGGTGAACAGTGAGTGCACGGACGCGACGCAGATGTCGAAGCCGGACAGGAACTCCGCCGGCCAGTCGACCTCGCCGTCGGCGTCGATGTTCAGCTCGGTGCCGTGCAGCAGCGTCAGGTCCGGATACCGCTCCCCCAGGGCGTGCGCCGCCTCACGCTGGGCGAGCATCTTCTCGTCCGTCATCCGCTGCATGAACAGGTTGGGCGCATGGTCGGTGATCGCGAAGTACTCCCAGCCGTGCGCCGCCGCTGCGGCGACCATGTCCTCCAGCGAGGCGATGCCGTCCGTCAGGTCGGTGTGACTGTGCAGGTCACCGCGCAGGTCGCCGAGCTGGACGAGCCGCGGCAGCTCGCCCTTGATCGCCGCGTCGACCTCGCCGCCGTCCTCGCGCAGCGTCGGAGGGATCCACGGCAGGCCGAGGCGCTCGTAGACCTCCTCCTCGGTCCGTGACACGACGAGGTCCCCGCTCTCCACGTCGAACAGGCCGTACTCCGACAGCTTCAGGCCGGCGCGTACCGCGATCTCCCGGGTGCGGACGTTGTGCGCCTTTGCGCCGGTGAAGTACTGCAGGGCCGCGCCGTAGGACTCGGGCGGTACGACCCGCAGGTCGACCTGGAGCCCCTTGACCGTACGGATCGAGGTCTTCTTCTCGCCCCGCGCGATCACCTCGGCGACCAGCGGAAGCGCGACGAGCGCCGCCATGAGCGGACCGGGGTCGTCGGCGGTGGCGAGAATGTCGACGTCGCCGATGGTCTCGCGCGAACGCCGCAGCGACCCGGCGTACTCACACCGTCCGGCGAGCGGCGACAGCACGGCGATGATCTCCTCGGCCACGCCCATCGCGACGTCGATCAGGACCCGGTCGCCCGCCCGGCGCATGAGTTCGATGCCGTGGAGGATGTTCTCCTCGGACTTGGCGCCGAACCCCTTGAGCCCCTCCAGCCGCCCCGCCGGGATCGCCTCGGCGAGCTCGTCGACCGAGGAGATGCCGAGCTCCTCGTACAGCACGAGCGCCTTCTTCGGACCGAGCGTGGGAATCGCGGTGAGCGCGCGCACGCCGGCGGGGATCTTGGCGCGCACGGCCTCGAGCTGCCGGATCGTGCCGGTCTCCTGGTAGTCCAGGATCTTCTTGGCGATCGCGTCGCCGACATTCGGAATCTGCCGCAGGCCCTTGAGGTCGAGCGCGGAGACGTCCTCGTGGTAGCCGCCGATGGCACGGGCGGCCTTCTCGTAGGCGCGCACCTTGTACGCCGCCTCACCGGTGATCGAGAGCAGGTCCGCGAACTCCTGAAAGAGCTCCGCGACCTCGTCGTTGGGGCGCCCCATGCCCCGATCCTAGGGGGCGTACTTCATCACGTGGTCGTGCAGGAGGCGGCCGACGCGGGGGTCCTGGCGGCGGAAGGCGTCGGCGATCTCGATGTGCTCGGCGGTCTTGCCGCAGAGTTCGGTGTGGTGGCGGCGGACGGACAGGGTCGTCCAGATCTCGATGCCGAGCGACTCCCAGACGGATCGCAGCAGGCGGTTGCCGGCGGCTTCGACGATCTCGCGGTGGAAGGCGATGCTGTGGCGCATGACGTGGGGGCCCTCCGCCGCGGCCAGGCGCTCGATGTGGCCGTCGAAGACCTCCACCCGGCCGGCGAGCCGCGACACGGCGAGGTCGGCGGCGGTCTCCTCCAGACCCGCGCGTACGGGGAAGAACTCCGCGAAATCCTCTTCGGTGAACTCCCGTACGCGCGCCCCGCGGTTGGGCACCGTCTCGACCAGGCGGAGGGCCTCCAGCTGGCGGAGCGCCTCGCGGACCGGCGCCTGGCTGACACCCAGCTCGACGGCGATGCGGCGCTCGACGATACGCTCGCCGGGCTGCAGGCGGCCCGAGGTGATTCCGTCGATGAGGACCTGGCGGATCTGGTCGCCCAGGCCGGTACGCACCAGGGCCGGAGCGTTGAGAGCGTTCACGTTGGTCAATGTTAGATGGTCGGTGCTCGGAAGCGTCATCGCGTGACCTATGATCGATCATTGATCGCCTCCTGATCTATCGGACGCGTCCTGGTGACCCCAGCGGACGCGCCCCGCGTACGAAGGGAACACCTCGATGGGTGACACCGACACGAGGAGCCCGGCGCGCCCCCGCCGGCCGCGGAAGTCCAGGCCGCAGCCGGAGACGCTCGTCGCGTACTACCGGCAGATGCTGCTGATCCGCCGCTTCGAAGAACGCGCCGCGCGGGCCTACACCGAGGCCAAGATCGGCGGGTACTGCCACCTCAACCTCGGCGAGGAGGCCACGGTCACCGGCCTGATGGCCGCGCTCGAGTCCCGCGACTACCTGTTCACGAACTACCGCGAGCACGGCTACGCCCTCGCCCGCGGCATCGAGTCGCGCCGCGTCATGGCCGAGCTGTACGGCCGCAGCACCGGCGTCTCCAAGGGCTGGGGCGGCTCGATGCACCTGTTCGACACCGAGTCACGCCTCCTGGGCGGGTACGGCATCGTCGGCGGCCAGCTGCCGCTCGCCACCGGTGCCGCGCTGGCCATCTCCTACCGGGGCGGCGACGAGGTCGTCATGTGCCAGATGGGCGACGGCACGACCAACATCGGCGCCTTCCACGAGTCGCTGAACATGGCCGCTCTGTGGGAGCTGCCGATCGTCTACGTCGTCGTCAACAACGGCCTGGGCATGGGAACCACCGTCGCGCACTCCTCGGCCGAGCCGGAGCTGTACCGGCGGGCCGCCGCGTACCGGATGGAGGGCGCGCGCGTCGACGGCAGCGACGTCGCCGCCGTACGTGACGCCGCGCACGCGGCAATCGACCGGGCGCGCTCGCAGAGCAAGCCGTTCCTGCTGGAGACGGTCAGCCCCCGGCTGAAGGGCCACTCGGTCGTGGACCCGGCGCGCTACCGGAGCGCCGAGGAGAAGGACGCGCTCAAGGCCGCCGAGCCGCTCGCCCGCCTCGCCCTGGAGCTGGAGGAGGCCGGCGCCCTGTCCGCCGAGGACCGCGACAAGCTCGACGCCGAGGTGAAGGCGGAGGTCGAGGACGCCGCGGCGTTCGCCGACGGCAGCCCCCACCCGGACGTGTCCACGCTGTTCGACTACACCTACGCGACGCCGGTGCCGGGCGAGTCCCGCCGCCTGCCCGCCGACCCGCTCTTCTGAGGAGCCTCGATGGCCACTGTCACCTACCGTCAGGCCCTCAGGGACACGCTCCGCGCCGAGATGCTGCGCGATGAGGACGTCTTCTTGATGGGCGAGGAGATCGGCGTCTTCGAGGGGTCGTACAAGATCACCGAAGGGCTGCTGAAGGAGTTCGGGCCGCGCCGGGTACGCGACACCCCGATCGCCGAGGAGGGCTTCGTCGGTGCCGCGATCGGTGCGGCGATGCTCGGGCTCCGGCCGGTCGTCGAGATCATGACGATCAACTTCTCGCTGCTCGCCCTCGACCAGATCGTCAACCACGCGGCGAAGATCTACGGGATGTTCGGCGGGCAGTGCAGCGTGCCGATGGTGATCCGCACGCCCGGTGGCGGCGGGCAGCAGCTCGGGGCGACGCACTCGCAGAACGTCGAGCTGTTCTACTCCTTCATCCCTGGGCTCAAGGTCCTGGCGCCCAGTACGCCGGCGGAGGCGTCGGCGATGCTGAAGGCCGCGATCCGCGACGACGACCCGGTGCTGTTCCTGGAGAACCTCTCCCTCTACAACACCCGCGGCGAGGTGCCCGACGAGGTCGTGCCAGCCGAGATCGGCCGGGCCGCCGTCATCCGCGCGGGCACCGACATCACGATCATCGCCTACTCACGGATGGCGCACGTCGCCGCCGAGGTCGCCGAGCGGCTGGCCGGCGAGGGCGTCTCCGCCGAGGTCGTCGACCTGCGCAGCCTTCGCCCGCTCGACCGCGAGACCGTCGTCGAGTCCGTCCGCCGCACCGGCTGCGCCGTGGTCGCCGAGGACGACTGGCTCACGTACGGGATCGGCGCCGAGATCGCGGCCACGATCCAGGAGGGCGCGTTCGACTGGCTCGACGCGCCGGTACGCCGGGTGGCGATGGCCGAGGTCCCGCTCCCCTACTCCAAGCCCCTGGAACTCGCCGCGCTGCCGTCGGCCGATTCCCTCGTCACCGCCGTGCGCGACACCCTCCGCGCCACCGGCCGCCGTTAGGAAGACCATGTCCGACATCCTCATGCCCCGCCTGTCCGACACCATGGAGGAGGGCGTCGTCAGCTCGTGGCACAAGAAGCCGGGCGACAAGGTCTCCGCCGGTGACGCGCTCGTCGACATCGAGACCGACAAGGCGCTGATGGAGTACGAGGCGTACGAGGACGGCGTCCTCGGCGAGATCCTCGTCGGCGAGGGCGACACCGCCGCCATCGGCACGCCGATCGCGACCCTGGTCACCGACGGCGCGGCGCCCGCTCCCCGGCCGGCCGCCGAACCCCCCGCCGAACCCGCGCAGGACGACGCTCCGGCCCGTACGGAGCCCGTCGTCGGGACCGAGGACGCGCCGGCGGAGAACGGCCGGTCCCGGCCGCCGTCCTCGCCGCTCGCCCGCCGGATCGCGCGGGAGAACGGCGTCGACCTCGCCACGCTGACCGGCTCCGGCCCGGGCGGTCGCATCGTCCGCGCCGACGTGGAGGCGGCGGCCCCCGCCGCCACCGTCATGTCCACGGCGCCCGCGGCACCGCCGGCCCCCCGGCAGGCGGCCCCGCCGGTCTCCCGGCCGGCCGAGGCCGTACCCGTGGACGACGAGGACACCGAGCGCGTGCCGCTGAGCCGCATCCGCAAGGTCACGGCGCGCCGGCTCGCCGAGAGCATGCGCACGGCGCCGCACTTCTACCTGACCAGGGTCGTCGACGTGGAGGAGCTGCTCGCCTTCCGCGCGACGCTCAACGCCGCGCTGGCCCCCGCCAAGGTCAGCGTCAACGACCTGATCGTGAAGGCCTGCGCGACGGCGCTGCGCGCGAACCCGGTGCTGAACGTGTCCTTCACCGAGGAGCACCTGCTGGTGCACAAGCGGGTGAACGTGGGCGTCGCGGTGGCCCTGGACGAGGGCCTGGTCGTGCCGGTGATCCGTGACACCGACCGCAAGAGCGTGTCCCAGATCGGCGCGGAGACGCGCGAGCTCGCCGGGCGGGCGCGCGAGCAGCGGCTCACCCCGCAGGAGATGTCCGGCGGCACGTTCACCGTCAGCAACCTGGGGATGTTCGGCGTGGACGCCTTCACCGCCGTGATCAACCCCCCGGAGGCGGCCATCCTGGCCGTCGGCGCCACCCGTAAAGACGTGGTCTTCCGCGACGGCGAGGTCATCCCTCGCGACCGGTTGACCCTGACGCTGTCGATCGACCACCGCGCCTGCGACGGCGCGACCGGCGCGGCGTTCCTCGGCCAGCTCACCGACCTGCTGGAGAACCCACTCCGCATCGTCGCCTGAGCGGCCCAAAAAGCAGGGGTGCCCCGTTTCGTGAAGAACCACAGACGGGGCACCCCGTACCAACTGGTCAGGCGTCAGGCGAAGGCCCAGGCGAACACGTGCAGCGAGCCCGAGCCCGACTTGGGGGCGTTCAGCGTGACGCTCCTCACCTGCTTGGCCGGGTCCAGCGCGATCGGCGTCGCGCCGAACACATAGATGTTGATCTGCTGGTTCCCTCCGTCCGAGGTGTTCCGGTACGGCGTCTTCGCGACGACCTGGTTGCCGTACCTCGGCGGATAGGCGTCGGCTCCCAGTGCCCAGTCGCCGAACTCCAGCGGGCTGGAGGCCGTCGACCCGTCGGCGTACGTGATCGTCACCGTCGACGGCGCGTCACCGTTGCCTCCCGAGCCGAGGAACGCCAGCTTCGACGCGCCCGCCGGAGCGGACGGCAGGTCGACCACCTGCCCGCTCGCCTGGACGTTGTCGAGCTGCCCCGGCTTGCGGTTCGGCCAGGTGAACGTGAAGCCGTTCCAGGTGACCGGCTGGCCCGCCTTGAGACCCGTGGCCGCGAGTGCCTGGGCCGAGTAGCTCCAGCCACCGCCGTCGAAGTTGGCCTGGCCCTGCTTGCCGTCGTCGGAGATGCCGGCGTTGTTCTGGTACCACTCGATCGTGCCGCGCTTGGCGACGTTGATGGTGATGCCGCTCGTGCCGACGGACTGTCCCGACGCGGTCAGATCGAACGGCACCGAGTAGTAGTCCAGCTTCGCGTCCGCGGCCACCGAGACGGTCACCTTCTGGTCCGCGCGGCCGGCGTCACCGACGTTCAGCGAACCCGAGGACGGTGTCACCGTGATGCCCGCGGGCGGCTTGGCCGTCCAGGTGACCGTGTCACCCTTGCCGACCGCCTGAACCCGCAACGTCGCCTCGGCCGAGCCGCCGGGCTCGAGTGAGACCATCCCCGGCGAGATCGCGGACAGGAACGGCTTCGCGCCGGTGCCGAACGACGGCGGGGCGTCCTTCGGGTCGCTGCCGAACGAGGTGTTGGGCTGGGCGCCCATGGTGTAGTCGAGCTTCCCGCCGGAGGCGACGAACGACTCCGGCAGCCAGGCGCGCGAGGTCACCTTCCCGCCGACCTTGAGGGACTGGACGTAGTCGTTCGTGTCGGAGGCTCCCGGCGCGTTGATCGTGATCTTCTGGCCGCTGGACCGCTTGACCGTGATCTTGGGGAACTCCGGGCTGTTCAGCACCATCTCCGCGCGACCCGGGATCGCCGGGTACATACCGAGTCCGGCGAAGACCCGCCAGGCCGACATCGTGCCGAGGTCATCGTTGCCGACCAGCCCGTCCGGGCCGGGCTTGAACAGCTTGGTACGGGCCCGGGCGACGACGTCCTGGGTCTTGTACGGCTGCCCGGCCCAGGCGTACAGCCAGGGCGTCTGCAGCGACGGTTCGTTGCCGAGGTAGGCGTACGGCTTCTGCGACCCGGCGTTGAGTTCGGTGAAGAACGTGTCGAGCCGCTTGGCCGCCTGGTCGCGGCCGCCCATCGAGCCGAACAGGCCGGCCACGTCGGAGTAGGTCAGCCAGTGGTACTGCGAACCGTTGCCCTCGACGTACCAGCCGGGGTCGGCCGGGTCGAACGGGGACAGGAACGAGCCGTCGGCGAAGCGCGGCTGGATCCAGTCGTTCAGCGGGTTGTAGATCGTCTCC
>JAOPYG010000205.1 GCA_025964685.1 Actinoallomurus sp.
TCGGGTGTGGAAGCGGCCAGCTGACGCGCGGCCTTGCCGCTCGGGGCCTGCGCATCACGGCACTCGAACCCGGCAAGAGCCTCATAGCACTGGCCAGGCAGAACCTGGAAGGTGCTGGAGAGGTGGACTTTGTGAACGCTCAGTTTGAGGATGCATTGCTTCCCCGCGAGCAGTTTCAGGCCGTGTTCTCTGCGTCCGCATTTCACTGGGTTGACCCCAAGGTTAGTTGGCAGAAGACCGCTGACGTGCTTGTTCCCGGTGGAACGCTCGCCCTCGTGCAGTACTTCGGACTTGAGGAGCCGCGTAGCAGGCGAGATCAGGAAGCAGTACTCGCTGCCATGAGAAAGGTCGCCCCGGACATTGCCGCTAATTGGCCGGCCTACAGGGATCTCGACGCCACGCTCGCTGGGATGGAGCAGCGCCGTGGCAACGTCTCAGAGGTATGGGCCTGGCTCGGCAGCTACGACATAGGGCAAGATTATGCCGGCCGCCTGTTCGGCGATGTTCAGGTGGCAGTTATGCCAAAGCTCATCGAGCACACTCCTGACGAGCTCAAAGCTCTCGTTCGTACGATGTCGTTTTACGCTCGGCTTTCACCGGCCCAACGTCAAGCCCTTGAGCGTGAAAACGAAGCCATTTATGAACGACTCGGGCGGCCGATTCGCGCTAGCACGGTCGCGGCTCTCGTCACGGCACGGCGCAGCACGGAGGGAGATGATCACCGCACATCGCCTCAGGGCACGCCGCACTGATTCCGTCCTCCTCGCCGCTCGATGGTCTCGGCCGAGTCCTCCGTGTCAAGGCCGAGCCGCTACGCGGTCGCTTCGCGAGCCTTGACACGTCGGCCCCGGCCAAGGAGTGGCTGCTACGAGGAGGATGGGGCAGGGGCAGGGCACGAAGCTCGCCAAAGCAGTAGGTCGACGACGGTCCGCCAAGTGATCATCGTGCCACTAACCCCGGTCAGCGACGGGGGCGCAAGAGGCCCGGCAATGGTCGGCGCAAAGAGCCGGTCAAGGTCGCCGGCACACGCTGGTAGGCGCAGGAGTGCCTCCAGACCGCGAAGGGCAAGTGCGGCCTGCCTATTCATCACCCAATGTCATACTTAGCCCATGACGAGCATGCCAGAGTTGTTGTGGAGCTGCGATGCCCAAGGGGCGTGCGATTACGGGCAAATGTACATCTACTCATCTGCCGGGCTAGCACCGGACGCGTGGGACGAAGAGGATGTGCCAAATTCCTTCCCACCGGACAAGGCAGACGCGTGGGGTCTGGCACTGGAGGACGCTTGGGAGAACGGCGACTACCTCGGGGTCAGCAAGGGAGTCGTGGATGTGCTCACGGCAGAGCAATGGAACTTCGAGGTTCCTATGCACATCGAAGTGTGGTCCGCTGAACCGCCTTCCGATATCGACGACTGGTATGTGGAGGCGGACGTCGACATGGACATTCCCGACGGGAGGCTGGTGTTCCAAGCATCCGGGGGTGGCGAGGAAAAGCCGGTCGACGTGCCACCGGGACGGTACCGCGCTCGCGTATCCGGAACCGGGTACGCGCGAACGTCAGCCGACGCGTCCGGAAGGTACCGGATCAGATTGTGGGCCCGCACAGAAGACGCCAAGCCGACATACCGCAAGGTCAGAGAATGACGGCATGATTGTCACTGTCGTGTGACAGTCAGGGGGGCGACCCCCTGGAACCCCCGATGTGGGGGCTCCGCCGGTGCGCACGTCGATCGCCCAGGTCACCTCATCGGCCAGGGTCGTCGCAGGGCGCCGGGCGGCCAATCGTCTCGAGCCACAAGCGGCAGACGGCAAACAGCCACACCCGCTACCCCCGGGGAGCCTGAACCCTACGACGGCCCGAGCAACCCCAACGATCAAGGTAGGGACGGCAAACGGGATGGACAGGCAGGACCGTATGCGCAAATAAGCGCAAGCTCCCGGCGCGCCTAGGATCGGCGTCATGAGCGTATCGCTGCCGCTGCGGGACCGGAAGATCGACATCTTCTTCGTGGTGCTGTTCTCGGTCTTCACGGTGACGTCGCTGATCAGCGACCTGCTGCCGACCGTGGGCGTGGACTTCTCGCGGCCGACCGGCAACTTCTTCGTGGATTCCAACTACTGGTACGCCCACGACGCCGACCCGCTGTTCATGCACCCGCCGGACTGGATGCGGATCGTCACCGGGCTCTCGGCATTCGTCTATATGCCGTTCTACGTGGTCCTCGTGCTCGCCCTGGTGACCGGGAAGAACTGGATTCAGCTGCCGGCAGTGATGTACGCCACGATGATCGTCACGCTGACCGGGATCGTCGTGTTCGGCGTCGAGTTCTTCGGCGACCCGGCCACGCGCACCGGCGACCCGGCGAAGTTCCTCGCGTTCAACCTGGCCTACGTCCTGGTGCCGCTCCTGCTGCTGATCCGGATGCGCGCGCCGCTGCCGTTCACCCGCCGTTTTTGACCCGGAGGCGCCGTGCCGTTCTCGTTCCCCAGCCACCTCGAATGCTCCCGGACCGGCGAGCGCCTCGATGCGGAACGACCACCGGCCACATCAGGGCGTCAGTCGAGCTACGACAAGCGATCGCGAACACAAGATTGCAGCGAATCGCAGTCCTTATGTCCCCGACGGGCCCGCTGAAGACCCCTCCGTAGCGCCGTCGTCAGGCCAGCGCCGCCGCCGTGCTGGCATGGGCCGACGGCGGCTACACCGGGCGGCTGGTCACCTGGGCGAAGACCGTTCTGGCACTGACCATCCAGATCGTCAAGCGCAGCGATGCCGTCACCGGGTTCGGCGTGCTGCCCCGCCGCTGGGTGGTAGAGCGGACGTTCGGTTGGCTCACCAAACACCGCCGCTGTGTCCGCGACTACGAGACCTGCCCCGACCAGCACCGAAGCCGTGGTCTACATCGCCGCCATCCACACCCTCACCCGATGACTTGCCCGCACCACCGATCAGCACACCTGAGTTCTCAGTCTCAAACGCCCTCTTGGTCGACGTCCGACTCGACGCGCGGTCTGGGTCGAGCCGGCCGACTATGTCCGTTCGCCCGCGGCACCTTCAACATTCCCGTCGGCGAACTCGACTGCCGATCGGCGTACGGAAGAGGGCTGCAGTCGATTAGCCAGAAGTCCCTGGAAATGCCGGCACGTCATGATGTCGTCGTGCGGGCATTCCAGGCCGCCCTCGAGCATGTCGAGTGCGGCCTGCGCCCGGGCGATCCGTGCCAGCAACCTCTCGCGGTGGCGGGCCATCACCTCATGGCGGGCCGGTGCGGACGGGGCGGCCAGCATCGTCTGGATGTCCGCGAGTCCGAAGCCCGCCTCCTTCGAGATCAGGATCGCGGCCACCCGGTACACGTCCGCGTCGGTATAGCGGCGACGGCCGCCCGCACGGGCCGGTGTCAGCAGTCCTTCCGCCTCCCAGTGCCGCAGCACGTGTGTCGGCAACCCGAACCGAGCAGCAACCTCGCCGATTGACTTCATGTCGGCATTAAGTCGCACAATGACGGCCATGTCCACGTTGCTTACCCTCCTCGATGCCTTTGACGACCTACCCAAGGCTCGTGATCTGCGGGAACACACTTACCAAGCGCTGGGCGACACCGTTGTCGACGTCGGCTGCGGGAGCGGGCGGGCCGTCGGCGAGTTGGTCGCCCGTGGGGTGAGGGCCATCGGCATCGACCTGGACCCCGCCATGATCGAGATCGCCAGCGAGCGCTGGCCGACGAGCGAGTTCCATGTCGCCGACGCCACCGCGTTGCCTCTCGACGACGGCTCGGTCACCGGCTACCGCGCCGACAAGGTCCTGCACACACTCGCCGAGCCCGAGCGAGCCGTCATCGAGGCTCGCCGGGTCCTGGCCAGGAACGGCCGCGCGGTGCTCGTCGGCCAAGACTGGGACACGTCTGTGATCGACTCCGACGATCCCGAACTCATCCGCACGCTCGTCCACGCTCGCGCAGACCGTATGCCCAATCCGCGGGTCGCCCGCCGATACCGGAACCTCCTGCTGGACAACGGGTTCACCAACGTCACCGTCGAAGTCCACACGATCGTGTGGACAGACGCCGCGGTCCTGCCGACGCTCGCCAACATCGGAGAAGGCGCCTGGCTCGACGACCAAGCCGCCAGGGCACGCAACGATCGGCTGTTCGTCGCCATCCCGATCTTTCTCGCCTCCGGGACTCGCGCCGAGTGAGTACCAGCTCACCGTCGGCGGATTGAGTGCCCGGTAGCGATCATCCCGTGTGACGTCGGCCTGCCCGCTCTCGGCCAGGTCCCACAGGACATGCATCGCGGCCGTCCGGGTGGGCAACGTCTCGGGGAATCGCCGCACGGTCCCGCCCTGGGCGTACGGCTGTAGCTCCACCCGAACTCCTCAGCCACCCGGCGAACCGACCATCCCTGGCCATACAGCCGCACCGCGTCATCCTCCGTACGCCGCAACTCGCTATCCGAGCCAGCGCCTGTGGTGTCGGCCTCCCGCATCGCCAGCACGAGAGATCCCTCGTGCGCATTTGATCATTATTTTGCGCACATCGCTTGTGATCTTGACGGTATTTGTCCACAGGATTACGTTTCGGTCATATTCGCGCAACTTCGCGCGAATGGCTGTGCGCAGTTGCGCGACAGCCCCACTCCTCTGACGGCCGCTCACGAATCGGCGCCCTCCCCGGCGACACCCCTGCATTCGACGAACGGAGTTCCATATGACCGACATGACGCGGCGTACCGTGCTGAAAGTGGCACTGGGGGGTGCGGGCCTGACTGCCCTGCCGGCCGTGACGGGAGGCCTGGCCACGGCCGCGGCCTCCCCGAACCCCGGTCCCCGGCTCGTCGGGGTCGGTGACGCCTCCATCACGCTGGAGTTCGACGACCAACTGCACAGCAGGGTCGCCGTGGACGGCCAGAAGGTGACGCAGTTCGACGCCGGCGAGGCGCTGATCCTCGGCGATGCGACGATCGACACCTTCAGCTACCGCGGTCATCAGACGCGCAAGACCCGGCACGACCGGCACGGAGACGGCGTCGTCGTGACCATCCAGGGCGAGTCCAGCGATCGCGTGCGGAAGACGGTGGAACTGACCACCTACCGCGGGCTGAGCGGGATGACCGTGATGAAGGTGACGTACACCAACCTGTCCCCCCGGCCGCTGAAGGTCACCGGGTGGCGCAACGGAGCCCACGAACTGCTGGAGAAACCAGGCGGCTTCTACACGTTCTCCGGCTCCACCCATGAGGACCGTCGCGACTGGGTTCAACCGGTGTCCGACGACTTCTTCCAGGAGAACTCGCTGGGCATGGACGCCTCCGACTACGGCGGTGGAACCCCGTTGGCATCTGTCTGGCGCCAGGGCGCCGGCGTGTCCGTCGGGCATGTCGAGCCCAAGGCGCGGATTCTGCGCATGCCGGTACGCAAGTCGGAGCACGGGGCAAGCATCGCGATCGAGGGCGACACCCCTCGCACCCTGAAACCGGGCCAGAAGCTGACCACCGACACCACGTTCCTGATCGCTCACCAGCGCGACCATTTCGTGCCGATGCAGCGCTACCGCGACTACATGAGCGACATCGGGTTGCGTGCCCCCAAGGTGCCGACGTCGGCGTACGCCCCGGTCTGGTGCGCCTGGGGTTACGAGCGCAACGTCACCGTCGAGCAGGTGCTCGGGACGCTGCCCAAGGTGCGGGACGTCGGCTTCCAGTGGGCCGGTCTCGATGACGGCTGGCAGACCAACGAGGGCGACTGGGACATCAACCTGGCGAAGTTCCCGCGGGGCGAGGCGGACATGCGGGCGTTCACCCGGTCGATCCGGAACGCCGGTCTGCTGCCGAGACTCTGGTGGGCGCCGCTGGCGGCTGATCCCGAGAGCAACCTGTACAAGGAACATCCGGACATGCTGCTGCTGGATGCCAAGGGCAACAAGCAGGACGTGACCTGGTGGGACTCCTACACACTGTGCCCGGCGTACCAGCCGACCATCGACTACTTCGTCGGTCTGGCGCGGAAGTTCATCGGCGACTGGGGCTACGAGGGGCTGAAGACCGACGGTCAGCATCTGAACGCGGTCGCGCCCTGCTACAACCCGGCTCACCGGCACGCCCGGCCGGAGGAATCGACCGAGGGGCTGGCGCTGTTCTGGAAGGCGATCCACGACGCCGCGCACGGGGCGAACCGCAATGCCGTGGTCGAGCTCTGCCCGTGTGGCACGGCCTTCGCCTTCCACAACCTGCCGTACGTCGACCAGTACCCGGCCTCGGACCCGACTTCGTCGTACCAGGTCCGGAGCAAGGGCAAGTCGATGAAGGCGCTGATGGGGCACGGCAGCAGCTACGCCGGCGACCACGTGGAGCTGAGTGACGGAGGCAACGATTTCGCCTCCAGCTACGGCGTCGGAGCGGTGCTGTCGACCAAGTTCACCTACCCGAGCGACCCGCCCGGGACGCGGCCGGGGCGGGAGCTGGTGCTGACACCGGAGAAGGAAGTGCTCTGGCGCAAGTGGGTGTCGCTGTACAAGAAGTACATGCTGTCCACCGGTGAGTACCGCGGCGAACTGTACGACATCGGATTCGATAAGCCGGAGGCCCATGTCATCGCCAAGAACTCCACCCTGCACTACGCGTTCTACGCCGACCAGTGGAACGGAAAGGTCGAGCTCCGGGGTCTGGACCGGGGCCGCCGGTACCGGCTGACCGACCCGTTCAACGGCGCCTCCCTGGGCGTCGCCGACTCACGGCACAACACCCTCGAGCTGACGTTCGAGAAGTTCCAGCTCGTCGTGGCCGAGCGCATGTAGTGCCTGATCCACCGAGCGGGCAGCGGCCCCGCACGCCGGACGTGCCGGGCCGCTGCCCGTCCATGCCTCGGTTCAGACCGCGGTCACGCGGACGCCGGCCCGCTCGAGGGCCTCGAGCTGGTCGGGATGAGCACCCCGATCGGTGACCACGTCGGTCACGCCGGAGAGCAGACTGATGCGGGCGAACGTCACCTTGCTCAACTTGGAACTGTCCGCGATCACGACGCTGCGCTGCGCTCTGCGCAGAAAGGTCAGATCGGTCTGCGCCTCCATCTCGTCGTACGTCGTACAACCCTCTTCCGGCGTCAGGCCGTCTACGCCGATGAAGGCGATGTCGAGGTGGTAGTTCGCGAGCATGGCCTCCGCGGCCGGCCCGACCAGTTCGTACGACGAGCGGGCGATCCCGCCGATCAGCACGAGCCGGATCCCGGAGTGCCCGACGAGCTCGGCGGCGATGTTGATCGCGTTCGTCACCACGGTGATTCCGCGCCGTTCGACCAGGGCGCGGGAAAGCTCGAGCGCGGTCGTGCCGCCGGTCATTCCGACGACGGAACCCTCCTCGACGAAGGCGGCGGCGGCCCGGCCGATGCTCTTCTTCTCGGCTTGCCGCAGGGCCGCCTTGACCCGGGTCGGAACCTCGTCGCCGGATTCGTTGGCCATGGCACCGCCATGCGTCCGGACCAGCAGCTGATGCCGGCTCAGCGACTGCAGATCACGGCGAATCGTGGCGCCGGACACGCCGAGCGTTTCGGCCAAGGTGCCGACGTCCACGGTGCCGTGCTCGCCGACCTGATCGAGGATCGCACTCAACCGTTCTGCCTTGCGCACGGATCGCACTGTACCAAGGTAAAGCGGATTTTTGATTGTGCACCGATTGAACATGCCGCGCATTTAGTGCGCATTTACGGGCATACTTTGACCGTCATTTGATCATTCGGCTGGTTCGCATCAATCTTCGCGCGATGGGTTGCGCAACTGCGCAGCGTCTCATATTCGTACGCCGGCCGCACCTGGGCCGAAGTAGCGTGATCCGGGAATCGACGCTACGCGCTGACAGGCAAGGGCCCAGGCCAGGGACATGATCCCCAACCTGGGCCTTGATCTTGTCACCACTGTCTGACTAGCCGCTGACCAGCGGCAGGTCAGTACGCTTGCCGCTATGCGGTTCGTTGATGGGCGGGGAGGCAGCTGGAGGTGATCCTGCTCGATAGGGGCCACGGGCCCCCAGCAGTGGATCCGAGTCGGCCAGCGCGGCATCCTCCTCGGCATCGGCTACTACCCACCTGGTACCCATCGGCGCGACTTCAGACCGGGCGTCCAGGGGAACGAAGCGAGTGGGTCAACGTCGTGACCGACGTGCGGCGGCCCGTTACTTGCCGGCCGCGTCCAGTTGGGCCAGGGCCTGGGCCGAGCGGGCGTACGGCAGATTGGCCAGGTCGGCAACCGTCTTAATACCGAGCGCTTCGTTCAGGAGCTCGCCGGTACGGTCTGAGATCCCCTTCAGTGCCGCCACCGGCGCGGCCATGATCTCCGGGAGGCTCTTGTCCGCCCACGCCTTGTCGAGCACGTTGTTCAAATCGATCGAAGCCACTGAGGTCCTCCAGGGACATGTCGGGGTGATGGTGTGGGTTGGCGGACAAATTCCCGCATCGCTCGCTTTTCTACCGCGTGATGGGCATACGCGGGTCCAGAACCCGCGAAGATCACCGTGTTTCGTCTTCTTGCCGGCCGAACGTCGATTCGTATTCGTGCCGTAGTCGCCCGCCTGCCTGCCTGCCTGCCTGCGATCAGGCGTCGTGGAAGTCCTGCGGGACGATCACCCGCAGCGCGTTGGCGCGGCATCGACGTGTGGATGCGTGCTGAGGACCTCGAATGGATAGTGGGTCAGGACTACAGGCGCGTGCCGAAACGCCATGCCGATGACATGCCCTTCTGGCCGATTTGGGGGCAGGACGGGGGCAAACAACGAGCAACCAAGCTCCTGGCGCTGGTCACAGGAGTAGGGGTCAACCCGTTCCTAAGCCGTGTGCCTCGAGCACAAGTGCCGGTGATCCTGAGGCTCGGCTATGGGTGAGGCTCAGCCTCGCCATGCGTTCGGGCTGTGTCGTGATCCACGGCGAGAGTCGGCCTCATGAGGTCCGCGCTGACGCCTGCGGCGTCCTCCAGCTCGGTGCCGGTGAAGTCGGCACCGGTGAGCGTCGCGCCGGTCAGGTCGGCGTTTCTCAGACTCGCACCCGCGAAGGTCGTCTCCGATAGATCGCATCCGGTGAGGAGGGCGTCGTCGAGGTTGGAGTCGGCGAAGCAGAACCTGCTCAAATCTTGCCCGGCCAGATCCGCACCGCGCAGATCGACCTTCTCCAATTCGATACCGGTGCCAGGCAGGATCATCGCGCGTCGGCTGAGGGCCGCCATCGCGCCACCGATGTCATCGCGAAGCCCGCCGTGGTACCGCCGCCGCTCAACGTCCACCTCCGGCAGCGGCCGCGACGGCGGCCACGGCGCCTGCTGCCTGACGTACGACGCCAGCAGAGCTGCGATATGGCCACGGTAGTGCGGGGCCACGTCAGCGATCTGCTCCATGGCATACACGCCCCCCATGCGCATCAGAACATGATCACTCGACGGCTGCTCGATGGCCTTGGTGAACCGGTCGATGAACTGCCCTTCCCGATGCACCCGGATCTGTCGCAGCGTCATCACGGCACCGAGCCCGACGCCGCCAAGAGCCACCACAGCGGCCAGACCCTGCAGCAGCGTCGCCCGGACGTCATTCACCGCCCTCAGCCGATCACCCACCGACAGCGCCGACCGGCCACCGGCTCCAAGATCGTGGCGGACGATCCAATCGGGCCCGAACACCGCACACGCGACGGTCAGAGCACCCACCACGACCACGGTCAAGGCCGCCAAGACAGCCAGTCGGTTCACACCCGCAGCATGACCGCACCGCGGCGCCGGTACAACCGGAGGCCCGGAACGCCCGCGATCAACTTCCGGGGGGCTCTGAACCGCCGGGACTGGACCCCGAGGCCGGTGCCCCCGCTCTTGCAGAAGCTCCCGCCGTGGCGCTGGGAAGGACCGGATAACCGAACCGTGTTCCGGTTCGTCGCCGCCGGCTTGGCTGTGGTCGGCCTGGTGTGCGTCCCTCTCGGGATCTACCGCATTGCGACCGGGAAGCCATGACATGTGGCGTGTGCCGTTAAGTCGGACGGCTCAGCGCAGCTCCTGGATACGGATCAGGTTGCCCGCGGGATCGCGGAAGGCGCAGTCACGAACGCCGTACGGCTGCTCGGTCGGCTCCTGGACGACCTCGGCGTCGCCGGCCTGCAGCTTCTCGAAGGTGCCGTCGAGGTCGCGGGTGGCCAGCAGGATCCAGCCGTAGGTGCCCTTGGCCATCATCTCGACGATGGTGCGTCGCTCGTCGTCGGTGACCCCAGGGTCGGCGGCCGGCGGCGCCAGGAGGATGGACGTGCCGGGCTGGTCGGCGGGGCCGACCGTGATCCAGCGCATCTTGCCGTTTCCGACGTCGTTGCGGACCTCGAAGCCGAGGGTGTCGCGATAGAAGGCCA
>JAOPYG010000221.1 GCA_025964685.1 Actinoallomurus sp.
GCCCACCTGGAGGACGAGGACTCCGAATGGAACGTCCGCGCCACCCAGCGCGCCCACGTGAAAGTGGTGGAGTTGGTCCGCCAGAAGGCAAGCGACAAGGCTTCGGCCTTCTGGGCCCGGCACCTGACCAAGGTCAGCGAATTCATGATCGCTGATCCGGCGGAGACCCTCCTCGACGTACTCCCCTGACCGTCGTCTCGGCGGCTGGCAGACGGTGGATCACACGTCCACGTAGTCGGAGCGGAGATCGCGTACGAGGTCCCGCCGCAGGAGCTTGCCGGTCGGCGTGTGTGGCAGCTCGGTCCGGAACACGACGTCGTCCGGCGTCCGCGAACCGCGGAGGCGGGCCCGGGCGTAGGCCTTGACCTCCTCGCCCTGGAGCCGGGCACCGGGCTCGGTGACCACGACCGCGACGATCCTGGCCCCCCACTCCTCGTCGGGCACTCCGATGACCGCGACCTCCCTGACCGCGGGGTGCAGCACCAGGACGTCCTCGATCTCGGCCGGGGCGATGTTCTCGCCACCCCGGATGATCGTGTCGTCGGTCCGGCCGGAGATGAACAGGTAACCCGCGTCGTCGAAGCGGCCCTGGTCCCGGGTGTGGAACCAGCCGTCGCCGTCGAGTGAGGAACCGGCGCCGAGGTACTCGCCGGACACCTGGTCGCCTCTCACCCAGAGCTGACCGACCTGACCGGCGTCGAGCACCGTTCCGAGCTCGTCGCGGATCTGGCCCTCCACGCCGGGTACGAGGCGCCCCGCCGAGGCGAGCCGGTCTGCCACCGCCGGATCCGTGGCGGTCAGGGCGGCGCGGTGATCCTCCGGGCCGAGCACGGCGATCGTGGAGCTGGTCTCGGTCAGGCCATAGGCGTTGGTGAAATCCGTGCCGGGCAACGACGTCAAGGCGTTCTCCAGCACGGGGCGCGGCATCCGCGCACCCCCGTACGCGATGGAGCGCAGCGTGGGCAGCGACGCCGGCCTACCCTCGAGGTGCTCGACGATCCTGGCCAGCATCGTCGGCACCAGCATCGCCTGGGTGATGCGCTCGGCCCGCACCGTCTCCAGCCAGTCCGGCGCGGAGAAGTTCGGCAGGTAGACGAGCCGGCGGCCCGCGAAGGTGTTCGTCAGTACGGTCCCGACACCGGCCACGTGGTACGGGGGCACGCTGACGAGCGCGGCGTCGTCCTCCGCGGACGAGCCGAACTCGACGGTCTGCAGGACGTACGACACCAGGTGCGAGTGCCGCAGGACCGCGCCCTTCGGCTTGGACGTGGTCCCGCTGGTGTACAGCACGACGGCGGGTCGCTCGTCGTCGATGTCCTGTGGCGGCATCGGATCGGCCCCGCCGGCGGCCGCGAGCCATTCAGGCGTGGTCAGGACCGTGCCCGTCACACCACGTACGGTCTCGGCGTACTGCTCGTCCACGATGAGGAAGGGACGCTCGCCCAGGCCTGCCGCGAGCTCGGCGATCTGCTGGGCGGGCAGGCGGTAGTTCAGCGGGGTGAACGGGATACCGGCGAGGGCCGCGGCGTACAGGCCGGTGGGGAACCCGGCACCACCGACCCCGACGAAGCCCACGGCGTCGGCGCCGCGCAGCACGCTCGCGCCACCCTGGGCGAGAAGCGCCAGGTCACCGGCGGTAAGAGAGTCGGACCTGGTTCCGACCAGGACCCGCGACGGCATCGTGGAGGCGATCGTGTCCAGCAGCATCGCGACGCCCATGGGACCTCCAGGGAGAGTTGCCGAGAGCGCATCGCGTGCGCAGGTCGGCCGGGGCCATTGTATAGGTTAAATATCTAGCTATATCGGCTAGCGCGGGGTGAACCGCTGGGCGCCGTCGAGCCGGATGGTCTCTCCGTTGAGGTAGGTGTTCTCCAGGGCGTGCGCGACGAGTGACGCGTACTCCTCGGGCTTGCCGAGCCGCCTCGGGTTCGGGATGTTGGCGGCGAACTTCGCCAGGGCCTCCTCGCCCACCGCTTCCATGATCGGCGTTCGCATGGTGCCCGGCGCGATCGTCACCACCCGGATGCCGAGCGAGCCGAGGTCTCGTGCCGCGACGATGGTCAGGCCGACGACACCCGCCTTGGCCGCCGCGTAGGCGGACTGGCCGATCTGGCCCTCGAACGCGGCGATGCTGGCCGTGGCCACGACCGCGCCGCGCTGCCCCTCACCGTCCGGCTCGGTTCTGGCGATCGCCGCCGCCGCGAGCCGCAGCACGTTGTAGGTCCCGGTCAGGTACAGGTCGATCGTCTTGGTGAAGCCGTCCAGCGCGGCCGGCGTGCCGTCACGCTGCACCACCTTTTGTGCCACGCCGAACCCGCCGTGCGCGATCACCGCGTACCGGAAGGTGCCGAGCCGCTCGGCCGCCGCGACGGCCTGGAGCACGCTCTCCTGGTCGGTGACGTCGGTCCGTACGTAGGTCGCCTTGGGGCCGAGGTCGGCGGCCAGCTTCTCCGCCCTGTCGTCGGCGAGGTCCGCGATCACCACCGACGCGCCCGCGGCGGCGACTCTGCGTACCGCGGCCTCCCCCAGCCCACCGGCTCCGCCGGTGACCAGGACGACACTGTCCGCCAGTTCCACCAGTTCCTCCATCAGGGTCTGTGAGTCGATCAGCCGTCGCCCGGTACGGGGCGCCAGCACGCGGCCAGGAGACCGGCGGCGCCGAGAAGGCCGGCGCCACCGGCGATCGCGACGCCGACTCGGCCGTCCAGGACGTCATCGAGGCCGAGAAGGTGGTCCAGCGACGCGGTCCCGGGCCCCAGCAACCCGAGCACCACGCAGGCCACCGCGAGGACGAGCACGTACTCGAAGCCGTCCTTGAAGACGAAGAATCCGTAGATCGGAAGAGCGTCGTGACGGGAAAGAGTGTGTGTTCCAGTGTAGATGTCGG
>JAOPYG010000224.1 GCA_025964685.1 Actinoallomurus sp.
TCGCCCGGGTCGGCATGCCCAGATCCGAGGTGCTCATGCGCGGGTCGCCTCCTTGACCCGTTCCCGGGTGAACCGGCCGAAGTTGTAGTACGCCGCGCAGGCGCCCTCCGACGACACCATGCAGGTGCCGATCGGCGTCTCCGGTGTGCACGCGGTGCCGAAGACCTTGCACTCCCACGGCTTGAGCACGCCCTTGAGCACCTCGCCGCACTGGCAGGCCTTCGGGTCGGCCACCCGCACCCCGGGCACCGAGAAGATCCGCTCCGCGTCGTGCACCGCGTACTTCTCCCGCACCTGCAGTGCCGACTGCGAGATGAAGCCCAGCCCGCGCCACTCGAAGTAGGGTCGCAGCTCCATCGTCTCGTTGATCACCTTGAGCGCCTTGAGGTTGCCGTCCCACGGCACGACGCGGCCGTACTGGTTCTCCACCTCCGAGCGTCCCTCGGCGAGCTGCTGGAGCAGCATGTGGACCGACTGCAGGATGTCCAGCGGCTCGAAACCGGCGACGACCAGGGGCTTGCCGTACTCCCCCGCGATGAAGTCGTACGGCCGGCAGCCGATCACCGTCGAGACGTGACCTGGGCCGATGAACCCGTCGAGACGGAGGTCCGGTGAGTCCAGGATGGCCTTGATGGCCGGGATGATCGTCACGTGGTTGCAGAAGATCGAGAAGTTCGTCAGCCCCTCGGCCTTGGCCCGCAGGACGGTCATCGCGGTGGACGGCGCGGTCGTCTCGAAGCCGATCGCCATGAAGACGACCTTCTTGTCGGGGTTCTGCCGGGCGATCTTCAGCGCGTCGAGCGGTGAGTACACCATCCGGATGTCGGTGCCGGCCGCCTTGGAGTCGAAGAACGACCCCCGGCCGCCGGGCACCCGCATCATGTCGCCGAAGGAGGTCATGATGACGTCGGGCTGCTCGGCGATGTGGATCGTGTCGTCCACCCGGCCCATCGGGATCACGCAGACCGGGCAGCCGGGCCCGTGCACGAGCTCGACGTTCTCCGGGAGGTAGTCCTCAAGGCCGTGCTTGTAGATCGTGTGCGTGTGGCCGCCGCAGACCTCCATGAACTTGTACTTGCGGCCCGGCTCGCAGAGGCTCGCGATCGAGGCGGCCAGGGCACGGGCCTTCTCCGCGTCGCGGTACTCGTCGACGAAGCGCATCACTCGATCCTCGATTCCATCAGTGCCTCGATCTCGTCCGCGTAGGCCTGCCCGATGCCTTCGAGGAAGTCCATCGCTGCCTTGGCCTCGGCTTCGTCGATCTTGGACAGGGCGAAGCCGACGTGGATGAGGATCCAGTCGCCCGGCTGCGGATTGTCTTCGGTGATCAGGCCGATGTTGATGTTTCGCCGTACGCCGCTCACGTCGACCTTGGCGAGATCAGGTTGATCGAGAAGAATCTCCACGATCTCCCCGGGTATTCCCAGGCACATCCCGCGCCTCCGCTATCTCGATGGATTCCAGCACCAATTCGTCGCCGCCGGTCATCTGCACGTTGCCGTCTCCGCAGGCGGGGCAGACGGCCAGTGGGTCCAGCGTGCCGGCCTCGTGGCCGCACGAACGACAGCTCAGCCGGGCCGGGGTCACGACCATGTCGATGGCCGCGCCCTCGGCGATCGTGCCCTCGGTGACCATCTGGAATGCCTGGTCCATGGAGGGTTCGACGACGCGCAGGAGCGCGCCGGCACGTATCTTCGCCCGGCTGACCGGACGCCCGGCGGCACGCTTCTCGACCGCCTCGAGGATCGCCTCGGCGAGTCCGATCTCGTGCACGTCAGCTCACCGTCCCCGGTACGCCCGTGGCCGTCTCGGCCTCCGGGGCCTGGGTTCTCGGGCCATGGCGCTCCTCCTCGATGAGTTCGCGAACCAGTTGGACGGCGGGCTCGATGGCGTCGGTGACGGCCGGGCTGAGCTCCATCCCGGGCGAGACGTCCGCCGGCTCGCAGCCGACGAGCAGCACCCGCCGCATCTCGCCGCCGACCACCCCGACCAGGTCGAGTACGGCGTCGGGCGTCATCCCGTGCGCGTCGATGACGCTCGTGGGCTCGCCCTCCTCCAGCTCGAGGGCGTAGATCGTGCCGGGTGGCTCCCCGCGTGGCGTGGCATCCACCAGGATCGTCAGGTCATAGTCGGACAGCTCGTAGGCGAGATGGATGCCACGGATGCCGAAGTCGCCGACGTCGACGCCCTCGGGCAGCTCGATGTCGGCCAGCCGCCGGGCGACTTCGACGCCGAACCCGTCGTCGCCGAGGAAGACGTTCCCGACACCCGCGACCAGGATCTTCACAGCGGCTCCACGTCGTCGGGGGCGAAGTACCAGTAGCGGCCCTGCGCACGCCGTATGTCGGTGCCGGGGTCGTCGTCGATGGTCACGGCCAGGTGCTTGGAGCCGTCGACGTCGAACAGGACCGCCTCGACGGTGGCGACCCGTCCTTCGACGAACATGTCCTGCGCGTCGGCGCGCCCGGTCGGCCGGAGAACCACCTTGCTGCCCTTGCCGACCTCCTGCCCCGCGACCGTGATGCGATCGGTCTCGGGCGAGACGGACGCGTCGGCGCCAGGGTCCCACCAGGGCTTTTCGGTGCTGAAGACCGGCACCTCGTCCGGGCCGGTGTCCCAGCCGCGCCGCGGGCCGGGTGAGCGGATCGCGCCGTGCAGGCGTTCGAGCAACTCGGGCGGCATCGCGTCGACGCGGTCGATGATCTCGGCGGCGCGCGGGTCGGTGGCACGCGCCTCGCGCTTCTCCTCGTCGGTCAGCGTCATGGTGCGCAGGCTGAGGATCTCGTCGATCTCGGTCGCGTCGAACAGGTCACCAGGGCTCTCCGGCGCGATCTGGGGCCGGTCCTCCAAGATGATCGGCGAGGACAGGACCACCTCATCGTCGATCAGCACCGGCCAGGTGCGGAGGTTCTCGCAGCCGTCGACCGCGGGCCGCGCCCACTCCGGCGGATCGACCAGCGACACGAACCTCCCGCCGGTGAGCGCGATCAGCGAGTGTGCGGCGATCAGGGAGTGCCGCAGCGCCTCGGGGCGCTCCTCGCCGGTCCAGCCACCGGTGTTCTCCAGTCGCAGCCGCAGCCGGACCACGCCGTACGGGCCGGGCAGCCGCTCGGCGGACGCGCGGACCCGGACGTCCAGGGGCTGCCAGGTACGGGTGACACCGTCGGCGGTCTCCTGTCCGCCCGGGATCCGGGTGTCGCGGACCTGCTCGCCGGCCAGCAGCTCCTCCATCTGCCACACGTGGTCGATCTCGCGCTCGGCCGCCTCGTCGAATGGCTCGGCGTCTTCGGACGTACGGGCCTGGACGTGCAGGAAGCGCGAGCGCACGTGCACGAGCTCGCCGGCTTCGATCAGGCACTCGGTCTGGCAGGCCGACGGCTCATCGGTCGCGGTGAAGCCCGGCGGCACGAAGACCCCGAACTGCCAGCGCACCTGGTTCTTCACCGCGCTGGCGCGGTACGGGTAGAGCAGGTAGCCCTCGTACAGGACGGCGTCCGCGATCTTGCGCGCGGTCTCCAGGTCTCTCACGGCCGGACCTCTTTGGCCTGGGCGAGCAGGTCGGCGATGACGTCGTCCCAGCCCGCCAGGGCCTTCGCCGTCTTGTAGAGCATCAGCTCGGCGATGGTCTCGCGGCGCAGCCGCAGCCAGCCCGAGCCCGGGAAGAAGCGGTCCATCGCCTCGCGCCAGACGGCGACCGGCACGCGCTGCGGGCTCTCGTTGGTCCACGGGACCTGGTTGACGGTGAAGCCCGTCGGGGTCCGGACGAAGACGGTGCCGCTGAACAGCAGCAGCAGCGGGATCTCGCCGTCCTCCAGCGAGGCGAAGTACTTGTTGGCCGCGACCTCCAGGTCATAGGAGCACGGCACCGGCAGGTCGACCTCGGTCTCGCCGGTGAAACCGGGCACCATCACCGCGATCGTGGCGAACTGCAGCGGCTTGAGGGTGTCGCCCCAGCGGTCGGGCGTACCGAACAGGTCACCGAGCAGCGGTGTCTCGGCCTCGGAGTACTTGCGCCGGTGCGGCTCGATGCGGAGCTGGCAGCGCAGCGCGATGGCGTTCACGGCGTGGCCGCCGGTCTCGGCGATGCGCAGCCGGAAGACCAGCGTGGGCGAGGCGGCGTACGGGTCGGACCGTACGCCGAGGCACTCGAAGGTGAGATCAGCCACGTGCGTCCTCCCTGACCACTCGCTCGCTGCGGTCGCGCAGGGCGGCGAAGAAGCCGTTGATCTGGTCCCACGCCTCCTCGCCCCCGTCGAAGCCCTTCCAGTACAGCCGGACGATGCCGACGAGCTCGTAGCAGACGTCGATCGGCACGAGGTAGGCGCCGGTGTCGCGGTCGATGAGGAGGGCCTCGACGTCGGGCTGGACGTCGGCGACGGCGGGGTTCGCGGCGAGGATGCGCACCCAGGCGTCGAGTGACAGCTCCGACTCGGTCGCCCCGGCCGGACTCGGATAGAAGGCGACCGTGCGGCCCATGCCGGTGTTGCGGAAGAAGAACGCCATCCGTACCGGAATGGCCAACTCGTCCCAGTCGCCTTCGGACATCGCGAAGCCCGGGTCGTAGCGGTAGCGCTCGGGCACCGCTTGGAACCGCCGTATCGGGGAGTCGGCGCCGTCCGTGGGGCGGCGTTCCGTGCCCGCGCCGGCATGGGTGAACAGCAGCATGCAGGGTCGGCAGGTGCAGAGGATGTGCCGGTCCTCGAGGTTCGCGACGTGACCGTGCACCTCGCCGATCGGCTCGGCGCACATCTCGCACCGCTCGACGGGAGGCCCGGCGGGCGTTGGGGCAGGCTCGGTGGCCGCCCGCTCACGCTCGTACTGGTCCCGTCCCGCGGCGAACCGGCGCAGGCTCACGTGCGTTCCCTCCTGTCGTCAGCGCTGCCGTAAAGGGTCACGACGAGACCTCTTCCGGCACCGCGCACTCCTTGCCCTGGTACGGGTGGATCTGCAGCAGCGTGGGTTCGGCGACGACGCCCTCGACGGCGACATCGGTGATTTCCGGCGCGTCCTCGAGGATCGCCCGCTCGATCGCCATCGTGGCGGTGACCTGCGATGACGGGCACCCTGAACAGTTACCCTCCAGACGGAGGCGTACAACCCCCGAGGGGTCGATGCCCAGCAGCTCGACTCCGCCGGCGTGCGATCCGAGGTAGGGCCGGACCCGCTCGAGCGCCCCGCGGACGCGCTCGGCGGTGTTGAGCGGATGCAGGTCGTGCACGATCAGCAGCGAGCCGACCAGGTTGTCTTCCGCGAGGGTGCGCGCCGTCTCGTCTCCGACCGTCTCCAGGATCCGGGCCAGACCTGCCCCGTACACCTCGATGAGCGCGGTGACCAGTTCCTCGGCCCGGTCGCGGTCGGCCGGGTCATCGATCTCGGCGAGCAACCGCTCCACACGCGCGCCCGCCTCTTGTACGTCTTTGGATCCAGGCATCGGCTAAGCCCTTTCCGTTCGTCATGGCCGCCGGCGCCGCCGCGACCCCGGCCCGATGGGGTCGCGGCGGAGTACCGGTGGGTGGCTCAGCCCTCGCCCGTGAACGCGTGCGGCGAGTGGACGCGGTCGAGGGACTTGCCGTTGCCCATGTACATGTGCACGCCGCAGGGCAGGCATGGGTCGAAGCTGCGGACGGTGCGCATGATGTCGATGCCCTTGAAGGTCGCCGGGGGGTTCTCCTCGAAGATCGGGGTGTTCTGCACGGCGTCCTCGTACGGCCCGGGCGTCCCGTTCATGTCGCGGACGCTGGCGTTCCACGGCGTCGGCGGGTACGGGTGGTAGTTGGCGATCTTGCCGTTACGGATCACCATGTGGTGGGAGAGGACGCCGCGTACGGCCTCGGTGAAGCCGACGCTGACCGCCTCCTCCGGCACCGTGAACGGTTCCCACGTCTTGGTGCGCCCCTCGCGTACCTCGGCCAGGGCCTGCTCGACGAAGTGCAGCGCGCTCGCCGCCGCGTACGCCTGGACGTAGGTACGGGCCCGGTTGCGCTCGATCGCGTTGGACAGCGGCTCCCCGTTCCACATGGGGATCTTCCACTCGAACGTCTTCTCCGGCAGCGTCATGGTCTTCGGCAGGTTGATCTCGACGCTGTGGCCGGTCGCCCTGACGTAGCCGATGTCGACCTGCCCGGACAGGGCGGTGGACCAGAGCCGGGCGAGCGGCCCGCCGCCGGTGTCCAGCGCCAGCAGGTCCTTCCCGTCGAACCAGCGCGGCGACATCACCCAGCTGTACTTGTCCTCGAAGTTGCGCTTCTGGGGATGGGGGATCGTGTGCTGGTTCCAGGGATGCCGCATGTCGACCGGGTTGCCGAGCGGGTCGTGGGTGACGAAGGGCTCCTGGCCCACCCAGTCGTCGTAGTAGGAGCTGCCGAGCAGGATGCGGATGCCGAGGTTGATGTCGAGCAGGCTGCCGGTGACCAGCTGCCCGTCGACGATGATCCCGGGCGAGACGAACATCTTGCGGCCCCAGTCGGCCATGTTCTCGTACCGGAAGTCGCAGTGCTCGGGGTCGTTGAACGCCCCCCAGCAACCCAGCAGCACCCGGCGCTGCCCGACCTTCTGATAGCCCGGCAGGGCCTCGTAGAAGAAGTCGAACAGGTCGTCGTGCATCGGCACGACCCGCTTCATGAACTCGACATACTTCATCAGGCGGGTCAGATAGTCGGTGAAGACCTGAATGGTGGCCACCGTGCCGACGCCGCCAGGGTAGAGCGTGGAGGGGTGCACGTGGCGCCCCTCCATCAGGCAGAACATCTCCCGGGCCAACCGGCTGACCTGCAGCGCCTCGCGGTAGAACTCGCCCTCGAGCGGGTTGAGCGACCGCATGATGTCCGCGATGGTCTTGTAGCCGTGCTCCTCGGCGTGCGGACACGGCGTGCGTTCGGCGAGCGCCAGCACGCCCGGGTTCGTCTCGCGGACCATCTTCTCGCAGTAGTCCACCCCGACCAGGTTCTCCTGGTACAGGTTGTGGTCGAACATGAACTCCGCGGCCTCGCCGAGGTTGATGATCCATTCGGCGAGGTGCGGCGGGCGCACGTCGTAGGCCATGTTCTGGTTGTAGACCGAGCAGGTCGCGTGGTTGTCGCCGCAGATCCCGCAGATGCGGCTGGTGATGAAGTGAGCGTCGCGCGGGTCCTTGCCCTTCATGAAGATGCTGTAGCCGCGGAAGATGGACGATGTGCTGTAGCACTCCGCCACCCTGCGCTCGGCGAAGTCGACCTTCGCGTAGATGCCGAGACTGCCGACGATGCGGGTGATCGGATCCCACGCCATCTCGACGAGTTGGGATTCCTTCTCCGGAGAGGTCGTCATCGCGTCAGCTCCATGGCGCTCGGTAGCCGGTCAGCAGTGCGCGGCCCTTGTGCCGCCACTTGGGTTCCTTGTCCACGGTCCGCAGCGTGATGGTGCGCAGCCGGCGGACGACCGCGCCGTACGCGCCGCTTGCGGTCGACGACACCCGCGCTCCGGGTGGCTCGTCCATGAAGGGCATGAACTTGTCGGGAAAGCCGGGCATGGTGCAGGCGATGCAGATGCCACCGACGTTCGGGCAGCCGCCGATACCGTTCATCCAGCCCCGCTTGGGCACGTTGCACTTCACCACCGGACCCCAGCAGCCGATCTTGACCAGGCACTTCGGCGAGCCGTACTCGGTGGTGAACTGGCCCTGCTCGTAGTAGCCGGCGCGGTCACAGCCCTCGTGGACGGTCATGCCGAACAGCCAGGTCGGGCGCAGCGCCTCGTCCAGCGGGATCATCGGCGCCTGGCCGGCGAGCTGGTAGAGCAGATACAGGAGCGTCTCGGACATGTTGTCCGGCTGGACCGGGCAGCCCGGGACGTTGACGATCGGCAGCCCCGCCTTCGACCTCCAGTCCCAGCCCAGGTAGTCGGCCACGCCCATCGCGCCGGTGGGGTTGCCGGCCATGGCGTGGACGCCGCCGTACGTCGCGCAGGTGCCCGCGCACAGGATCGCGGTCGCCTTCGGCGCGAGCCGGTCGAGCCACTCGCTGGTGGTCATGGGCTGACCGGTCTCGGGGTTGTTGCCGAAACCGCACCAGTAGCCTTCCTTCTTGATCGACTCGTTCGGGATGGAGCCCTCGACGACCAGCACGAACGGATCCAGCTCACCCCGGTCGGCCTTGAAGAACCACTCGATGAACGGATCGGCGCCCTGCATGGGCCCGGACTCGAAGTCGATCAGCGGCCAGTGCACGGCGACCTTGGGAAGGCCGGGCAGGGCGCCGAGGACGATCTCCTCGATGCTCGGCTGTGTCGCCGCCGTCAGGGCGACCGAGTCGCCGTCACAGCTGAGGCCCGCGTTGATCCACAGAATATGGACGACGGGCTCCTCCGGCGCGGCCTCATGCCGTCCCATGGTCGCCCGCGTATTCGGTGTCGTCATGCGGTCCTCCTGCAAATCGCGGAATGCGACGGCGCTCCGGAGCCGTACATGACGTTATGAGCATGCCGTTGCGATTCGACACCCTCATTCGGACAACGCCGAGTAAAGGCTTGAAATGGCCGGGAACTCTCGCTCGAGAGAATGGCTTCATGCCGCGCACGGCAATATCGCGGCCTGGGCCAGGTCAAGCCTTCATCGGGAAGGGCGCGCCGGGCGTGACGCCCAGGGGAGCGCGGGTACGGCAGCCCTCGCAGGTCAGAGCAGCCTTCCAGCGACCCACGAACGGTGCCGACGCATGCAGCAGCAGATCCGCGGGTGGCGCATCGCCGCCGAGAGAACACCCAACCGCCGAACCGCGCGTGAGGCTCCACTCGCGCCAGCGGCCTTGATGATGACGAGCGTGCTCCGCACGGCCTGTCGCCGGATCGGCCGCGGGGCCATGAGCGCCGGGGCCGCGTCGCGCGGGGGCATCGCCGCGGTTCAGGCCACGAACATGAAACGTGTGGCCGGAGGCCTGGGACTGCTGGCGGCGGGCCTGGGGGCCGGCCGATGGATCGTCTCCCGGGCCCAGACCATGAGGGAGCCGGCGCCGAAGAACCGCTGGATCATGGTGACGATCAACTGTTCGCCCCAGCGGCTGTCCTCCCGCGCCGACATGCCCGAGCCGATCACCCGGCTGGGCGACGCCGTCGACCTCAAGATCAGTCCCGCTCCCGGCGACCGCGGCACCGAACTCGGCGCGCGGCTGCGTGAACTTCCCCGTACGAAGATCGCCGGAATGGTCGCCCGCAGGCCGGAGGAGGACCCCCGGCGCATGGTCGAGGAAGCGCTGCGCCAGGCCAAGTCGCTGATCGAGACGGGAGAAGTGCTGCGCCCGGACTGGCCGCCGTCCGCGCACGGGGCCCAAGGCGCCAAGCTTCTGGAGTTCGCCGACCGGCGAGGGGGACGACTGTGAAGGCACTGTGCTGGGAAGGCGTGAACAAGCTCGCGGTGGAGCGGGTCCCGGACCCGCAGATCCTGAACGACCAGGACGCCATCCTGAAGGTCACGCTGACCACGACCTGCGGATCCGACCTGCACCTCATCAACGGCTTCATCCCCACGATGCAGGCGGGCGACGTCATGGGGCACGAGTTCATGGGGGAGATCGTCGACGTCGGCCCCGGCGTCCGCCGCCGCAAGGTGGGCGAGCGGGTCGTCGTGTGCTCCTTCATCGGCTGCGGGCGCTGCTGGTACTGCACGCACGACCTGTGGTCGCTGTGTGACAACTCCAACCCCAACTGGGCCCTGGCCCGCGACACCCTCGGCTTCGAGATCGGCGGCGTGTACGCCTACTCGCACGCCCTGGGCGGCTTCCGCGGCAGCCATTCGGAGTACGTCCGGATCCCGTTCGCCGACTATGGCACCTTCCCCGTGCCGGACGCGGTCGGCGACATGGACGCCCTGTACGCCTCCGACGCCGCGCCGACCGGCTGGATGGGCGCGCATCTGGGCGGTGTGAAGCCCGGTGACGTCGTCGCCGTGTGGGGCGCGGGCGGCGTCGGACAGATGGCGGCACGGGCGGCGCAGCTCCTCGGCGCCGAACGCGTCATCGTCATCGACCGCCTGCCCGACCGCCTCGCCATGGCCGAGCGGTACATGGGCACCGAGACGATCGACTACTCCCGCGTCGACGTGCTGGACGAACTGCACGAATGCACCGGCGGGCGCGGCCCGGACGTGTGCATCGAGGCGGTCGGCATGGAGGCGACCGGCGCCCCTGACGGGCAGTACGCCTACGACCGGGTCAAACAGCAGCTCCACATGCAGCAGGAACGCCCGATCGCCGTACGCGAGGCCATCTACGCCTGCCGTAAGGGCGGCTCGGTGTTCGTCCTCGGGGTGTTCGGCGGGCTCGTGGACAAGTTCCCGCTGGGCGTTCTGATGAACAAGGGCCTGACCTTCGCCGGTGCGCAGCAGCACGGGCACCGCTACATCCCGATGCTGCTCAAGCGCATGGCGAACGGAGAGCTGTCCACCCGTCAGCTGGCCACTCACGAGATGACCCTCGATGAGGCGCCTCGCGGCTATGACATGTTCAAGCACAAGAAGGACGCCTGTGTACGCGTGGCCTTCCGGCCGCACGCCTGAGGCGGGGGTGGCCGGCCGGTAAACGCGGTGACTCTCGCCGGTGTCGTCCGTATCGTGTCCGCAATGGACGGCGACACCATTCGCGAGACCTTTCTGCGTTTCTTCGAACGCCATGAGCATCGGCGGATCAGCGGCGCGTCCGTAGTGCCGGTCAACGACCCGACGCTGCTGTTCATCAATTCGGGGATGGCGCCGCTGAAGAAGTACTTCACCGGCGAGAAGGTCCCGCCGGTCCCGAACCTGTGCAACGTCCAGGGGTGCGTCCGCACCAAGGACATCGACGACGTCGGCGACCGGCACCACATCACCTATTTCGAGATGCTCGGCAGCTGGTCCATCGGCGACTACTTCAAACAGCGCGCGGTCGAGCTCGCGTACGAGCTTCTGACCGGCGACTTCGGCCTGGATCCGAGGCGTTTGTACGTCACGGTCTTCGGCGGTGACAAGGGCCTCGGCGTTCCGGCGGACGAGGAGTCGGCGCTCGCCTGGGAGCGGATCGGCGTCCCGCGCGACCGTATCGTGGCGCTGCCCGCGCAGGACAACTTCTGGGGGCCGGCGGGGGAGAGCGGCCCTTGCGGGCCCTGCACCGAGGTCTTCCTCGACACCGGCGAGGAGTTCGGCCCCGCCTACGTCCCCGGCGGTGAGTTCGACACCACGAGGCGCTACCTCGAGATCTGGAACGCCGGCGTCTTCATGCAGTTCGACAAGGGCCTCGACGGGGTGCTGCGGCCGCTGCCGTTCACCAGCGTCGACACCGGCTCCGGCCTCGAACGCATGGAGCTCGCTTTGAACGGCCTGGACAGCGTCTATGACACCAGCCTGTTCGTGCCGCTGGTCCGTACGGTCCAGGACGTCCTGGGCGAGAGCGGTGAGGTGCTGCACCACCACCGGGTCATCGCCGACCACATGCGCGCGGCGGTCGCGATCATGTCCGACGGTGTACGGCCGGGCAACGAGGGCCGCGGCTACATCCCCCGCCGGCTGATCCGCAAGTGCGTGACGATGGCGATGGGCCGTCACCAGGAGCGCTTCGACGTCGAGCCGATCGTCGAGGCGGTCGTCCGCTCGCTCGGCTCCACCTATCCACGCTTCGCCGCGGAGCGGTCCGCGGTGATCGCCGCGATCGCCCACGAGCGCGACGAGTTCGGCCACACCGTACGCCGTGGGCTCGACCGGCTCGACAAGGTCATCGCTCAGCATGGCAGGGTCAGCGGCGCGGACGCCTTCAACCTGTTCGCGACCTACGGCCTGCCCGTGGAGATCACCCGCGACCTGGCCGCCGCGCGGGGGGTGAGCCTCGACCGTGAGGAGTACGACGCGGCACTGCGCCGGCACAAGGTGCTCAGCCGGGGCACGGCCGCCGACGGCACCGGTCGCCGCCTCAAGGTCGACGACGTCCTGCCCGCCGCGGTCGCGAGCCGTACGGCGACGGAGTTCCTCGGCTACGACACGCTGTCGGCCGAGGGCACCGTCGTGACCCTCTTCGCGGGCGGGACGACCGTGGACCAGGTCGAGGCGGGCACCGAGGCCGACATGATCGTGGACCGCACTCCGTTCTACGGTGAGGGCGGCGGCCAGATCGGCGACCGTGGCACCCTGCGCATCCTCGCGCGCGAGGGCTCGTACGGCGAGGTCACCGGGACCGTCGTGCACCACAGCGGTGGTCACCTGCACCGGGTCGGCGTCGGCGGTGGCCTCCTGCGGGTCGGCGACGTCGTCTCGCTGACCGTCGACCCGTCGTCCCGCGCGATGACCGCGGCGAACCACACCGCGACGCATCTGCTGAACGCCGCCCTGCGGTCGGTGCTGGGCCCTCACGTACGCCAGGCCGGCTCGCTGGTGGAGCCGCAGCGGTTGCGGTTCGACTTCACCCATTCGAAGCCGCTGACGCCGGACGAGCTGACCGCCGTGGAGCGCCTGGTCAACGAATGGGTCCTGACAGACTCCCGGCGCGAGGTGGAGGTCATGTCGCCCGAGCGGGCCAGGGCGTCCGGCGCGGTCTCGCTCGAGGGCGAGGACTACGGCCAGGCCGTACGCGTGCTGTCGTTCGGCGACTTCTCCAAGGAACTGTGCGGCGGCACCCACGTCGACCACACGTCACAGATCGGCTCGCTCCGCATCGTGTCCGAGCAGAGCATCGCCTCCGGCGTCCGCCGCATCGTGGCCGTGACCAGGCAGCGAGCGGTCGACTACTCGATGGAGCAGGCGTCGCGGCTGGCGGATGTCGCGGCGACGCTGCGTACGTCGCAGAAGGACGTCGTGCCGGCGGCGAGGCGCCTGGTCGAGGCGGCGAAGACGCCCAAGGCGGCCCGAGACGTGGCCACCGTCGCGGGCGCCCACGAGACTGTGGTGAACGACATCCCGGTGATGCTGGGCCAGGCCGACGGCGCGGTCGGCGGCCTGCGCAAGGAGGCCCAGCGCGCGGCCGAGGAGGGTGGAAGAGTCGTCCTGCTCTGGAACACCTCAGGGGAGAAGAAGACCCTGGTGGTCAGCGTCCCGAAGAGCCTGGGGGGCCGGCTGCGGGCCGATGAGCTGCTGAGGAACGCCACCCGGCGCCTGGGCGGCGGTGGCGGAGGCAACGCCCGCATCGCCCAGGGAGGACTGGACTCCGCCCCGACCATCGATTCGCTCATCGACGTCCTCACCGAAGCCCTCCCGGCCTGACCGGGGGAGACTCACTCGCGCCGCCGCCCCGCCGCCCGCCCCGCCGGGCGGCGCGTCGGCCCGCGAGAACGCCCAGCACCGCGCCCACCGCGAGGAGCACGCCGTACGTAGGAGCAGAGGACTTCCCCGTTTCGGGAGTCGCGAGGGTAGCCTCACCGGCCGACGGCGTGGGCGGCGGGGTCGTCCATTCAGGTCGAAGCTCCAAGGCAGCGCCCCCACTGTGAGGGTGGGACGACGGCGATTCCGGTGATGGGGCTCAGGGCTCGCCCGAGTCGTATCGGCGCGGCGGCCAGCAGGCGGAACGCGTGGAGCGAGACCCTGGGGGGCGTCACGCCGGTCAGCGTACTCAGCCGTGAGTCCGCTTCATCACGACGACTTTCGCCGGGATTTCACGGTGATCTCCTCAACGTCTCTTGACGAGGGTGGCTACCTTCACTCTGAGAAGACGAAACCGGAGGAATGCCCGTGGTCCTACGCACACTGTGCGGATGTAGTCCCTTCATCGCGTGCGGGCTGATCAGCAGTTTCACCAACTGGAGGATCGGCACGGTCGTGGCCGTCACGCTGAGTGCCGTGCTGGTGCTGACCGCCGTCCGGCAGGGGCGGGGCATCGGGGCGGCGGTCATCGAGACGAGTGCCGTGGTGTTCTGCGCGGTCGCTCTCGTGCTCGCCTTCGTCACGCCGCAGGCCGGGATACGGGACTTCATCGGGGCCCTGTCCACCGGCTGGCTGGCGCTGACCGCCTGGTGCTCGGTCGCCCTGGGACGGCCGTTCACCAAGGTCGCCGAGCGGCGCCTCGTCGACGCGTCCGTGTGGGAGCATCCGCCGTTCCACCGGACCCACCTGGTCGTCACCTCGATCTGGGCGGCCGGGTTCACCGCGACCGCCGTCGTCCTCGGTGTCGTCGAGTACGCGGCGCCGCATTCCGGGCTCATCGAGGTCCTCGTCCAGGTCGCCGGGAACTTCGTACCCGCCGTCCTCGCCTACCGCTACCTGGCCGGCCGCCGTGACGGGGTGGCTGCCACGCGGTAGGAGACCGCAGGTGGAGCGACTCAGGTCGAGGCCGCCCCGGTGTTGACCGCCACGATGGCGTCCTGGACGGTCTCGGTGAGGGTGAGGATCCGAGTGAGCTGGCTGATCTGGAACGTCTTGTACACCCGGTCCTTGGCGCCCGCGATGGCGAGGGAGCCGTCGCGCGAGCGCAGCCGGTGCAGCAGGCCCACGAGGACCCCGAGGCCGGTGGAGTCCAGGAAGACGACCTCGGACATGTCGAGGATCAGATGCAGGTGACCATCGTCGATCAGCGCGATGAGGGTTTCGCGTAGGCGCGGCGCGGTGCTGATCTCGATCCAGCCGCGCACCTCCACGACCGCGATCTCACCTTCGAGGTGGTGGGTGACGGCGAAGTCCATGCGGGGTCTCCAACAGGGAGGCGGGCTGACGTCCGGCGGCCTCGGACGCCGCTCGCGCCCGCTCCGCCGTGCCTTGCGGTCACACTATCGGGCTCCCGCCCGTACGACATCGCAGCGTTGATGTGTCACGCAAGGCACCGCGCGAAGTCCGTAAGAATCGACGAGTACAGCGCATTTTATCGGCAAATAGACGAAAATAGCTGTCGGGAATCTTGTGGGATGGGGTGTGGCGGCCCTAATGTCACCTCACCCTCATGGCGTCCGCCCCCGCCGGGCCGTCCTCCCCGAGAGAAACGAGCACTCCATGCCACGGAGCATCACCGGAGTCATCGCCAGAAGGTACGGACGTCCGCCACGGCGGGCGGTAGCGGCGGTGACCGCGGCCACGCTGGGTCTCACCGCCACGCTCGCGGGCACGGCCGCCGCCCACGACACGTCGGCGCCCGTCGTGACACGTGCCGCGCTCGCCCCCTCGCTCGTCGCGGGCCGGGGCGCCGCCGTCGACTTCGCCGAGCAGGAGGCGGAGAACGTTCCCACGAACGGGACGGTCATCGGCCCGGACCGTGCCGCCTACACGCTGCCGGCGGAGGCATCCGGCCGCAAAGCGGTCAAACTGACGCCGGGACAGTACGTGGAGTTCACGCTGCCGAGCGCGGCCAACGCGATCACCGTGCGCTACAGCATCCCGGACGCCCCCGGCGGTGGCGGCATCACCGCACCGCTCGACGTGACGGTGAACGGCAAGAACCGTGCCGCCATGACCCTCACGTCGCAGTACGCGTGGCTGTACAACCAGTATCCGTTCTCCAACGACCCGAACGCCGGCCTGCTGCACCCCGACTGGTGGATCACCGAGTGCTCCTGCGTGCCGGCCACGACGACACCGGCGCCGACGATCACCAAGCCGTTCCGCCCGAACCACTTCTACGACGAGCAGCGCCTGCTGCTCGGCCACACCTACCGTGCGGGGGAGAAGGTCCGGCTGACGGTTCCCGCCGGGAGCAAGGCCGCCTGGACGGCCATCGACCTGCTCGACTCACAACTCGTCGGCGCGCCACACGTCGACCTCGTCGCGGCGAACGTCCTGGCGTTCGGCGCCGACCCGTCCGGCCGGCACGACTCGGCCGGGGCGTTCGACAAGGCGATCGCCTTCGCCAAGCGTAAGAAGCTCAAGGTCTACGTCCCGCCCGGCACCTACCAGGTGAACCGCCACATCATCGTCGACGACGTGACGGTCGAAGGCGCCGGCGACTGGTACACGATCATCAAGGGCCACCAGGTCACCCTGAGCACCCCGGCGTCCGACGGCTCGGTGCACACCGGCGTCGGCTTCTACGGCAAGGACGCGTCGGCGGGCGGCAGCCACAAGGTCCATCTGTCCGGCTTCGCGATCGAGGGCGACGTCCGCGAGCGGATCGACACCGACCAGGTGAACGGCGTCGGCGGCGCGATGAGCGACTCGACCATCGACGGCCTGTACATCCACCACACCAAGGTGGGCCTGTGGTTCGACGGGCCGATGAGGAATCTGCGGATCACGAACAACGTCATCGCCGACCAGATCGCCGACGGTCTCAACTTCCATACCGGCGTCACCGACTCCGTCGCGTCGAACAACGTCATCCGCAACTCCGGCGACGACGGCCTCGCGATGTGGTCCGAGAAGACCGAGGACGCCGGCGACACGTTCGACCACAACACCGTGCAGACGCCGGTCCTCGCGAACGGCATCGCCGTCTACGGCGGCACCGACAACACCGTGTCGAACAATCTCATCGCCGACCCGATCCGCGAGGGCAGCGCCATCCAGGCCGGGTCACGTTTCGGCGCCGAGGCGTTCACGGGACAGCTGCGGATCACCGACAACACCACGGTCCGCGCCGGCACGTACGAGCTGAACTGGAACATCGGCCTGGGCGCCGTCTGGATCTACGCGCTCGAGAAGAACATCGACGCGGACATCGAGGTGACCGGGGACCACTTCCTCGACAACACCTACAACGCGATCATGCTGATCAGCGACTTCCCGGTGAAGGACCTCTACTCGATCACGAACGTGCACTTCAAGGACATCCGGGTGGACGGCACGGGTACGTCGGTGGTCAGCGCCCGGGTGGCGGGGTCGGCGTCCTTCGAGAACGTCGACGCCCGTAACGTCGGTGCGGTCGGGGTCAACAACTGCGGGTCGTTCCACTTCACGCCCGCCGGCTCGGAGTTCTCACTGGTTGACCGTGGCGGCAACGACGGAGGCGGCACGACGGGTCCCTGGCTCGCCCCGTGGGAACTGCCCAACACCATCACCTGCGACGACCGCCCGGCGGTCGTCGCCCCGCCGGCACCGTCCCCCTGGTGACGGAACCGTCTCAGCCGGTGGAGCGGGAGAGCGACGCCGGTGAGACGGGGAAGTCGAAGTAGGTGTCCGGGTAGGGCTCGTTCCGGTACGTGAAGTGCCACCACTCCTCGGGGATGCCGGTGAAGCCCGCGTTCCGCATCGCGCGCGCCAGCCACAGCCGGTCGGTGTGCGCGGTGCCCCGGATGCGGGGGTCGAGCGTGTGGGCACGGGAGTCGAAGCAGTCGAACCCCGTGCCCATGTCGACCGAGGCGTCCGGGAAGCGCTGGGCCTTCGGCGCGTAGCACGGCATGAGGTGCTCGCCCGGCCGGTACGCGCGGGTCCTGGCGGCCGGCAGCTTCTCGATCGTCAGGTCGACCGTGCTGCCCCGGCTGTGCCCGGACCGCCGGGCGATGTAGCCGTCCGCGAACAGCCGCGACTTGCCGACCTCGGGGTAGAACTCGGCCTTCATGGTGCGGTCGCCCGGATTCCTGGCCCACGCGACGAAGCGGTCCACCGCCCGTTGCGGGCGGTAGCAGTCGTACACCTTCAGCGAGTAACCGCGGTGCAGCAGGCCCTGCTGCACCCGGTGCAGCGCCTGCGCCGCCGGAGCGGTCAGGACGCACGTCGGCGCGAGGTATCCGTCGACGACCCGGCCCGTGAAGTTGTGCGGCGTGGCATAGCGGATGTCCTGTGCGATCGTCGGGTCGACGGAGCTCAGCGTCACGAAACCCGCGGGTGCCCTCGGTGACGGCTCCGCCCCCGCCGCGCCGGCCGGCAGCATGGCGGCCACGATGAGCGCGCACAGAGCTCTGACCATGACTCCCACCCTACGGTCACCCAAAGTGACGGGCCCAAGCGGCGCACGTGGGCCCGTCACCAAAAGGCGGGTCAGCCGCCGAGCGCGTGCACCATCTTCATGATGGCCTCGATCTGCGCGCCGCCGTGGGTGTCGTAGTTGCCCGCGTTGAGGTATCCCCACCAGTCCCAGCAGCCGTTGGGGTTGCTGCCCGACTTGGCGATGGCCTGCGGGTAGAGCACGATCATGTTGTTCGTGTCGCCGTACTCGTTCAGGTGCGCCTTCGTGACGAACGTCGTGCCGATCGACCCGGCGCCCTGCAGGCAGCCGTGCAGTGCGACCATGAGCCGGCAGGAGGCGCCGGACGCGCAGGCCGAGGGCACGTAGGCGTACCCGGTCGCGCCCATGCTGATCGCACTGGCGCTGCCGGCCGGCGCGTAGGCGTTCTGGTCGAACGACACGACGCTGCTCGCCGGGGTCTTCGCGGGCGCGGCGACCGACCCGAACAACTGGGTCAGCATCGTGCCTTCAGGGTCGGTGCCGCAGTTGTTGATGTAGGGGGTGTAGCTCGTGCCGCAGGCGTTCGGTCCGAGCGGGCTGACCCAGGAGTGCGCGGCCGGGCTGGTGTTGTCGTACTTCACGTTCGCGCCGAAGTCCTTGTAGAACTGCACGAGGTCGTTCGACGAGCCGACGGTGACCGTGGTGTCGGCGGTGCCGTGGAAGACGTACACGCGGTGGCCCGACAGGTTGGCGACGTTGTCGATCGTGCCCTGCGAGGACCGGGTGCGGGCCGTCTGTTCCAGCGAGGGCAGGTTCCGGCTCTGGACGTTGTACATGCATGCCAGCTGGGCCGTGGTGAGGCTGCCCTGGGCGCAGTGGTACGGGCCGCCGGCGAAGATCCCGGTGCCCTTGATCGTCCCGGAGTAGGCCACGTGCAGTTGGTCGGCCATGAACCCGCCGGAGGAGACTCCGGAGTCGTAGACGGCGCTGATGTTGTAGTGGCCCAGCCCGGCGGCTTGGGCGGGCGTGGTGATGGCGGTGCCGAGCAGGCCGGCCACGGCCATCGTGAGTGCGGCGCGGCGGAGGCGGCGCAGAGCGGGAATCATGATGCTCCTTCCTGGGGGAGCCCGCTGATCAGGGCGTCAGCGAGCACGTGTTGGCGAGGTCCCCGGAGGTGGGTCTGGGCAGCGTGGCGCTGGGCGGCGGCCGGTGCCCGGCCGACCAGCCCTCGAGCGCGGTGAACGCGGCGCGGAAGCAGGGCAGGATCGGCCGCAGCCGGTCCGGGTATGTGTCGTACAGCCCGTCGGTGTGGTTGCCGTCGACGATCCGGTAGTAGCGGAAGTCGGATGAGCGCACCATCCGCGCGTACACGTCCCCGTCGAGAGAGATCGGCAGCAGCGTGTCGAGCGTGCCCTGCAACGTGATCAGCGGCTTGCGGATCTTGCCGGTCAGCGAGACGCGGGAGACGGCCTGGTGCACCGAGCGGGGCCGGGCCGCGTAGTCGTAGTCGGCGTCGCAGGCGGGAGTGCCGCTCGCGCAGTACGGCGTGCCGGCCTCGGTCGCGCCGTCGTAGGAGGGGTCGAACTCCTCCCGGTAGATGCGCTGGGTCAGGTCCCAGTAGACCTGCTCGTGGTACGGCCACAGGAACTCCGAGCCCGGCGCGAGCCCGGCGGCGAGCAACGCGGAGTGCGCCGAAGGGGATCCCGCCGCGTAGGACGGATAGTTCTTCAGCAGCGTCGGCAGATACGTGAACAGGTTCGGCCCGTCCGCGCGGAACAGCGTGCCCTCCCAGTCCACGCCGCCGGAGTACAGCTCCGGATGGTTCTCGAGCTGCCAGCGGACCAGGTAGCCGCCGTTGGAGATCCCGGCCGCGTACGTGCGCGCCGGTGCCCGGCCGTACCTCCGGGCCACGACCGCCTTGGCCGCGCGGGTCAGCTGGGTGACCCGGGTGTTCCACTCGGCCACCGCGTCACCCGGCCGCCGCCCGTCGCGGTAGAACGTCGAGCCGATGTTGCCCTTGTCGGTCGCGGCGTAGGCGTACCCGCGGGCGAGCACCCAGTCCGAGATCGTGAAGTCGTTGGCGTACTGCGCGCGGTTCCCGGGTGTACCGGCGACCACCAGGCCGCCGTTCCAGTGGTCGGGCAGCCGGATCACGAACTGGGAGTCGTGCTTCCAGCCGTGCGTGGTGTTGAGGGTGGAGGTGTCGGGGAAGTAGCCGTCGATCTGGGTCCCGGGCACCCCGGTCGGGTTCCGGGCCCCGGCCGGCTGCAGGCCCGCCCACTGCGCCGGGTCGCTGTGCCCGTCGGCGACGGTGCCCGCGGTGGTCAGGTCGGGCAGGCACGCGCCGATCTGGTACGCGGCGCCCGGCACCGTCGTATCGCACGGCACGGCGCCCGGGGGAGGCGCGGCGGAGGCGCTAAGGGGAGGCGCGACGAGGGCGAGCCCCAATGTCAGCGCGGCAAGGTGGCGCGTACGCGGCATAAAGGACTCCCTGCGTCATCGGCACCCCCCGAGAACGCCCGCAATCGTCACCGGATCCGCCGCGGCGATCCACCGTGTACCGCCACACTTTTCCGCCGCCACACGTGTGCGCGTCCCACATCAGCCGCCTGACCGCGAGACCGGGTCGGTGTCAAAACACATGGTTGTCGCCCGCATATATGCCAGCAAAACGTCCCCTAAGGGCTGATTGTGTGTTCGCGGCACATGGTCGATCGTGATCGTGCGGCCTAAGGTTCCCGGAACGACGAGCAGGTTTCACCCTTTATTCGAGGAGAGCGGATGGCGATCGTCCTTTCCGCCCAGGGCCTGTCAAAGGAGTTCCGCGGCTTCCGCGCCGTCGACGACGTGGACCTCGAGGTGCCCGAGGGTGGCGTGCACGCGCTCGTGGGCCCGAACGGCGCCGGCAAGACGACCCTGTTCAACCTGCTCACCGGCTTCCTGAAGCCGACCGAGGGGCGGATCACCCTCGGCACGCACGAGCTGTCCGGCCGGCCGCCCGAGCAGATCGCCCGGCTCGGCGTCGCCCGGTCCTTCCAGATCACCAGCCTGTTCCCGCAGCTGACCGTGCGCGAGCACGTCGAGCTGGCGTTGCAGGGCGGCACCAACCTGGGCTGGCGGTTCTGGCGGTCGGAGAAACAACTGGCACGCTTCGGCGACCGCGCGAAGGAGCTCCTCGGCCAGGTACGCCTGGCGGGCCTGGCCGAAACCCGCGCGGGCGCGCTCTCGTACGGGCACAAGCGTGCCCTGGAGCTCGCGCTGGCCCTCGCGCTCGACCCGAAGGTGCTGCTCCTGGACGAGCCGACGGCGGGCATGGGCGCCGAGGACGTCGACGCCACCGTCGAGCTGATCGGCCGCGTGCGCGAGGGCCGGACCGTCGTCCTGGTCGAGCACAACATGAACGTCGTCGCCTCGCTCGCCGACAAGGTGACCGTGCTGCAGTCGGGCCGGGTCCTGGCCGAGGGGCCGTACGCCGAGATCCGGCACGACCCCCGGGTCATCGCCGCCTACCTGGGAGACGCCGATGCTTCGGATTGACCGACTGTCCGCCTGGTACGGCGAGGCGCGGGCACTGCGCGAGGTCTCCCTGGAGGTCGGCGAGGGCGAGATCGTCACCCTGGTCGGCCGCAACGGCGCCGGGAAGACGACCCTGCTGCGCTCCGTGATGGGCCTGCACGCCCAGGCCGAGGGCACCGTGGAGTTCCTCGGCGCGGACGTCTCCCGGCTGGCGCCGCACCGGCGGGCGCGGCGCGGGCTCGGCTACGTGCCCGACGACCGCGGCGTGTACGCGAACCTGTCGGTCGAGGAGAACCTCACGCTCCCACCGGCCGCCGGACCGCACCCCTGGTCGCTGGACCAGGTCTATGAGACCTTCCCCCGGCTGCGCGAACGGCGCCGCTCGCCGGGCACCAAGTTGTCCGGCGGTGAGCAGCAGATGCTCTCGCTGGCACGGGTCCTGCGGATGGGCGCGCGGCTGCTGCTGTGCGACGAGCCGACCGAAGGACTGTCCCCGTTGATCGTCCAGCAGATCGGCGGGATCCTGCGCGATGTCAAGGCCCAGGGCGTCACCGTCCTGCTGATCGAACAGAACGTGCACTTCGCCGCGACCGTGGCCGACCGGCACTACCTCCTCGCCGAGGGCCGCATCGCCGAATCGATGGACAACGCCGAGGTCAAGGCGCGCGAGCACGAGCTTCTCGGCTACCTCGGAATCTAAAGGAGACGACAGATGAGACCCTTCGGGCGTGCGGCCGCGCTGGCCGCCGGGGCGGCACTGCTCGCCGCCGGATGCAACGGCGGACCCGGCGGAGGCGGCGGGAAGATCAGCGACGGCAAGATCGAGCTGGCCGTTCTCAACGACCAGTCCGGCGTCTACGCCGACGTGTCCGGCAAGGCCAGCATCGAGGCGGTCAAGATGGCGGTCGCCGATTTCAAGGCCAGATACGGCGACAAGGCCGTGGCCAAGAAGATCGAGGTCACCTCCGCCGACCACCAGAACAAGCCCGAGGTCGCCAACTCCAAGGCCCAGGAACTGTACGACCGGCAGGGCGCCGACGCCATCTTCGACGTGCCGACCTCCTCGGCCGCCCTCGCGGTGGCGAACGTCGCCAAGTCCAAGAAGAAGATCTTCATGGACGTCGGGGCGGGCACCACGGTGCTCGAGGGCGCGCAGTGCAACAAGTACACGTTCCACTACGGCTACAACACCTACATGCTGGCCCACGGTACGGGTGACACCGTCACCAGGGACGGCGGGAAGAACTGGTACATCATCTATCCGGACTACGCGTTCGGGCAGGACATGACCAAGAACTTCAGCGCAGCCATCAAGGCCGCCGGCGGCACCATCGTCAAGAACGACCCGACGCCGTTCCCGAGCGACAACTTCTCCACGTTCCTGCTCAAGGCGCCGGGCCTGAAGCCCAAGCCACAGGTGCTGGGCGCCATGCAGGCCGGCGGCGACCTGGTGAACGTCGTCAAGCAGTACAACGAGTACGGGCTGAAGAAGAAGGGCATCGGCCTCGCCGTCGGCCTGATGTTCCTCAGCGACATCCACTCGGTCGGCCCGGACGCCCTGGCGGGCACCAAGTTCAGCGACGCCTGGTACTGGAACGCGAGCGCGGACAACCGCGCCTGGGCCGACCGGTTCAAGGCGAAGACCGGCAAGCGGCCGACGTTCGCGCATGCCGGGAACTACTCCGCCGCGATGCAGTACCTCGAGGCGGTCCAGCGCGCCGGCACCGACAAGTCCGACGCCGTGGTCAAGCAGCTCGAGGGCTACAAGTTCGGCGACGTGTTCGCCAAGAACGCGCAGATCCGGGCCCAGGACCACCTGCTGCTGCACGACGCGTACCTGGCGCAGGTCAAGCCGTCCAGCGAGGTCAAGGAGGACTGGGACTACGAGAAGATCCTCAAGACCGTCCCGGCGGCCGAGGCCTTCCAGCAGCCCGACGCGGCCTGCAAGCTCTGAGATGCTGCAGCAGGCATTCGACGGCCTGGTCAGCGGGGCGTTCTACGCCCTGCTGGCCCTCGGCCTGGCGGTCATCTTCGGCATGCTCGGCGTGGTCAACTTCGCCC
>JAOPYG010000247.1 GCA_025964685.1 Actinoallomurus sp.
CATAGCCCATGTCTGCCCTAGGATGTGGACATGACCACCCGCATCAACCGTGAGGCGACCGTGCCCGCTCACGCGGCAGCGGTCGTGGACCTGCTGAACTCACGCGCGTACGCGGATCTCGCGGACAAGCTCGACACCGCGGAGTCGGCCGCGGAGATCCTGCGCCCCTTCGGACAGCAGGACGGCGTCCCCGCACAGCAGCGCCTCGACCTCGTCCGCGCGGTGCGATCGGACCTCCTGGACCTGATGGACGCACGCGACACGTCCGACGCCGCCGGCAACTGGGCCGCCTTCACCGGGCGCACCACGTCCATCACGTTCCAGCAGGACTTCTCCACCCCCGGCCAGGTGGGGCTGCGGCAGGTCACCGGAGACCCGGTGGTCGGGCGGATCATCGAGGACGTCGCGACGCTGATCACCGCGGGCAACTGGTCGCGGTTGCGGTTCTGCGCCAACGAGGTGTGCCGCGCGGTGTTCTACGACACCACGCGGAGCCGCACCCGCCGCTGGCACTCCTACGAGTACTGCGGCAACCGCACCAACGTGGCCGCCTACCGCGCCCGCAACGCCGGCTGCGACGGGACGTCCACCGCCTGAGGCCGCTCAGGCCGAGGACCCCGCCCGGAAGCTCTCAGAGGTGACGCCCTCGCCGCAGTGCCGGCAGACAGGGTCGATCTGTAGCGGCTGCCCGCACGCATGGAGGCTCACGCCGGCGGAAGGTTCCTGCGCCCACCTGCGACCCCAGCCGGCGAGCGTCACCAGGACGGGGCGCAGCTCTTCTCCGGCCTGGGTGAGGTGGTACTCGAAGCGCGGAGGGTGCTCGGAGTACTGCCGCCGCGTGATGACCCCGGCGTTCTCCAGCTTGCGCAGCCGGGTCGCCAGGATGTCGCGCGAGGCTCCCGTGTTGCCGACGATCTGCTCGAAGCGGTGCACCCCGTGATTGATCTCCCGAACGGCCAGGAGGGTCCAGCGCTCGCCGACGATCTGCAGGGCGTCCGCGATCGGGCAATCCCGCGGCCCGGCGACCGGCTCGTGCGTGGCATCCGTCTGGCTCATGCGCCCAGCTTAGTCAGTTGTTTTTTCCAACACACCATTGCTACGCTCCCCGCACGAGTCCGTTGGAAAATACGACTTAGCAGAGTGGAGACCGTATGAGCACCGCGGAACCCCAGGCGGGAGACATCGCGGCGGGTTCTCCCCCGACCGGGATGACGGGCGGCCGGGCGGTCGCCTTCTCGATGAACCGGCTGAGCGAGTCCCGCGAGCCGGAGACGAGCGGCCTCCCTGACCCGTACGGGGCCGTGCTCATCGCGGTCACCCCCGCCACCGCCTTCTACGCCACGCTGCCCGGCAACGTGATGTTCCTCCAGACCGCATGGCACTACTCCGTGCCGCGCTCCGCGCTCGCCAACGTCCCCGGTCCACTGGTCGTGCTCGTCATCGCCCGTACGGCGACCCGGCTGGCCGGCCGCTTCGGCACACGACCGGTGCTCCTCACCGGAGCCGTGGCCTGGCCCGCCGGCCCGGCGCTGTTCGCCCTCCAGGCCGACGCCTCTCCGCGCCGGCTCGCCCACTGGCTGCCCGGCACCCTGCTCATCGGCCTCAGCACCGGACTCACGCTCCCGGTCCAGCTCGTCCTGTTCGCCGGCCCGATGCGAAGCGCACTCCGGTGACCCCCGTCCTCGTCCTGGTGCACGGCGCCTTTCACCGGGTGTCGATGTGGGAGCGGTTGCTCGGCGAGCTGTCGGACGTCGAGGTGCGCACGGTCCAGCTGCCGTCCAGCGCGCCCGTACCCGTGCCGTCGCTCGGCGACATGTACGACGACGCCGAAGCGGTGCGCGAGGCGGTGCGGAGCGCCGGTGGCCCCGTCGTGGTGTGCGCCCACTCGTACGGCGGCGTCCCGACCACGGAGGGCCTCGCGGGGGTCGACGCCGCGGTGAGCCTCATCTACTTGAACGCGTTCCTGCTGGACGTCGGCGAGTCCATGCTGGGCAACCGGGGCGGCACGTACCCACCGCACTGGACGGTGAACGAGAACGAGGGTTACGTCGAGATGGTGGACGCCGAGAACGTCTTCTACAACGACCTCGCGCCGGCCGACGCGGCCAAGGCCGCCGCCGCGCTAGGCCCGCAGTCACTGCGGGCGATGACCCAGCCGCTCACGCGGGCGGCGTGGCACACGGTGCCCAGCACGTACGTCATCGCCGACCGGGACGCCGGCCTGCCGTCGTGGATGCGGGAGAGGTTCGCCGCCCGCGCCGGCTCCGTACGGCGGATGGACACCGGCCACTCACCGTTCCTGTCCCAGCCCGCCGAGCTCGCGCGGCTGCTGCGTGAGGAGCTGGACGCCGCCACTCGATCCTGAGTCGTGCCTCAGGAAGGGAACGACGCGGTGGGCGTGAACCTGACGTCCGCCAGTGGGACGACGGAGTCGGCGTCGTCGACGAACGCCACGCGAAGCGGCCGGTCCCGCTCCGCAGATCGCCTCGCCATGGTGGGACCGACGGCCGGGGCACGGTGTTCGTCGCCCCACTGCTGCAGGGCCCCGAGGATCAGCCGCAACTGCTCACCCGGCCCGGTCAGGTGGTAGCTGAACCGCGTTCGCGCTCCCTTCTCCCGGTACGGCCGCTTCTCCATGACGCCCGCCTCGACCAGGGCGCCCAGCCGATTGGCCAGGACGTCGGTGGCGATGCCCAGGCGCGCACGGAAGTCGACGAACCGGGTCACCTCCCCGAGATCCGCTTCCCTGAGGACCAGCAGCGTCCATCTGTCACCCAGCACGTCGAGCGCGCGAGCGATGGAGCACAGCTCCTCGGTGCCGTTGTCTACGGGATCCATGAGACCGATCCTACCCTGCCTTGCCATTTCCAATTCAGCGTGCGTAGGTTGGAGTTCCAAACCTCAAGGAGGCACCCATGGAGATCAAGAACTCGGTCGCGTTCGTCACCGGCGCGAACCGCGGCCTCGGCCGTCACCTCGCCGCCCAGCTACTCGACCGGGGAGCCGCGAAGGTCTACGCCGCGGCCCGCAACCCCGCGACCGTCGACCTCCCGGGCGTCGTACCGGTACGCCTGGACGTCACCGACCCCGCCTCGGTCGCCGAGGCCGCGGCCGCCGCCCCGGACGTCACGCTGCTGATCAACAACGCCGGCATCAGCACCCACACGAGGCTGAGCGACGGTGACCTGGCGAACATCAGGCGGGAGATGGAGACGCACTACTTCGGCACCCTCGAGGTGACCCGTGCCCTCGCCCCGAGGCTGACCGCCAACGGCGGCGGGGCCATCCTCAACATCCTGTCGATCCTGTCCTGGATCCACCTGCCCGACTACGGCGCCTACAGCGCGTCCAAGGCCGCCGAACTGGCCCTGACGAACGTCCTCCGCCAGGAGCTCGCACCGTCCGGCATCGACGTGACGGCACTCCACGTCGGTTACATGGACACGGACATGGCCGACTACGTCGACCCGGCGAACAAGACCGACCCCGCCGAGGTGGCCGCCGCGGCCCTGGACGGGATCCAGGCGGGGAGCTTCGAGGTCATCGCCGACGTGCGCAGCCGGGACGTCAGGGCCGCCCTCTCCGGTGGACTCGAGCTGCTGTACCCCCAGGTGTTCGCCGACGCCGGCGCGGCGTAACCCATCAGGTGGATTTTCCCGTCGGGCCGGTGCGACCGAAGGCGGCGCTCCTGCTCTCCCTGCTCGGCGGACTCGCCGGGGCGGGCATCGGCTTGGGGGTCATCGCGGTGTTCGCCGCGGTCAACGCTGGCCCGTCTCGGTGCCGCCCGTCGTCTTCGCCGCCGGCACCGGCACGACCATGCTGATCGGAGCGGTCGCCGGTCTCTACCCCGCGGTACGGGCGGCACGGATCTCCCCGACCACGGCCCTGAACGGGTGGCCGGGTCAGGGACGCAATCCGGCGAGGGTGACCTGGACGAGCCGGTGGACCGCGGCCTCGGACGACAGCCCACCGGCGGCGGTGAGGGCGTGCCGGCAGTAGCTCGCGAGCTCGTCCGGTGGGACGTCGCCGCGGAGCACGCCGGTCCGGGCGCCTTCGGCGAGTACGTCCCGGATCAGGTCGTGGAGCTGCTGCTGCGCGCGGGCGACCTGCTCGTCGCGGTGCAGAAACCGCACGAGCTCGGCGTCGTGGTGCCCGCGGGTGTGGTGGGCGATGTGGGCGTACGTCTCCAGCACGGCTTGCAGCCGCTCGCCGGCATCGCCGGCTCCGTCCCGGACTTCGGCGAGACGTTGCAGGTGGGCGGAGATCTGACGGGCGTGCCAGGCGTGCAGGATGCCGTCGACGTCCGGGAAGTACTTGTACAGCGTCGCCCGTCCGATGCCCGTCGTCTCGGCGATCTGCGACATGGTCACCGACCGCAGCCCGTGGTCGAACACCAGTGTCGCCGTGGTGTCCAGGATCGCGTCGTGCACCTGGCGGCGATGCGCCTCGATCGTCTCGTTCCACAGCTTCGGCACCCGGCCTACTATACGTGGCGTTCATCAACGAGACATTGCATCTTGACCATAGACACTGTGTATTGATAAATTCCGTCCATGACATCACCCCATCCCGGCGCGACGCCGGACGAGCTGTACGCCGGTCCGCCGCCGTGGGACATCGGCCGGCCTCAACCGGCGTTGCGCGCCCTCGCTGACGCCGGCGCCATCCGGGGCCGGGTGCTGGACGTCGGCTGCGGTACGGGCGAACACGCCCTCATGGCCGCCGGGCTCGGGCTGAACGTGACCGGCGTCGACCTCGCCCTCAACGCGCTGCGCACCGCCGAGCAGAAGGCACACGACCGAGGGCTGAGCGTGCGGTTCCTCCACCACGACGCCCGGCGGCTGGCCGACCTCGGGGAGTCCTTCGACACCGTGGTCGACTGCGGGCTGTTCCACATCTTCACCGGCGACGACCGGCCCGCCATCGTCGATGCCCTGCGATCCGCGGTCCGCCCGGGCGGCCGCTACTTCATGCTCGGCTTCAGCGACCGGCCCGGCCCGGGGCGACACCGGCTGACGCGCGAGGAGATCACCGCCGCGTTCCGCGAGGGATGGCAGGTCGACGCGATCGAACCGGCCGCCATCGAGGTCACCACGCAGCCGGACGGCATCAGCGCGTGGCTGGTCGCCCTCACCAGGATCTGACGCCGAGAAAGGGAAACGATGCCGACCGCCGAAGCCCAGATCGAGACCGAACGCCCGAGCCGATATCTCGTCCAGCTCTGTCAGCACGCGGCCGCGATGGGCGGCGCCCACGGCCACCGGGCACATCGTGGAGATGGCCCGCCGGCCCGCGTCCAGGCGGAATGGTCGGGCACTCTCGGCGTCATCCGCTTCGACCCGTGGGGCCAGTGCACGGTCGAGGCCACGGCCACCACGTTGACGCTGCGTATCCAGGCCGCCGGCAAGAACGAGCTGCGGAAGATCCGGGACGTCATCACCTCCGACCTCACCAGATTCGGCCGACGCGACCAGTTGAGCGTGATCTGGCAGCACAGCGAAGGCCCCGGCGCCGATCCGGCCGTATGAACGCCGACCGGAATGCCCGAGGGCCGTCTACGATGCGCGCTGTATGAGCAAATGACGGCCGATCCGGGCTTCTAGGGGACGATGTGGCGCTCGCTGAGCAACTAGTGACCGTGGGCGCCGTTCTGGCGGGCGCCGCCGGTACTTACCTGACCTCTCGACTGGCCGACCGTGACCGGTTCAAGCGCGAGCTCCGAGTGCGCTGGGACGAGCGCCGTCTCGACGCCTACGTCGGCTATGTCACCGCGGTCAAGAAGGTCTACCGCTGCGCGCAGCAGGCGCTGTCCGCACTTCTCGACGGCGGCGAGCTGAAAGATCGCGAAGCTCTGCTGGCGGAGATGAGAGCGGCGGAGGCAGAGCGATCACGCGCCTTCGAGCAGGTGATGTTGCTCGGCGACACTCCGACCGTCCAGGCCGCCCACGATCTCAACGACCGGCTCTGGAAGCTGGAAAGGCCGGCACGGGGGGCGGAGGAGATCGGGAAGGACATGTGGCACCAGCGCTCCGACGAATGGCTGGTCGCGCTCAACGACTTCCACTCCCACGCCCGGGAGGGCCTCGGAGTGTTCGGCGAACTCGCCCGGCGCGATGTGGCGCAGTTGCTGACACGCCGCTCGGCCCCCGACCGCTAAGCCGATCGAGACCGCCCCGCCGTCAACGCGCTCCGCCGCGGACGGCTACCGGGCACGTCGGCCGTTCGTCGGGCCCACGAGGCCGCTCTCCCAGGCCCAGGCGACGATCTCCACGCGGTTACGGAGTGCCAGCTTCATCTGGATGCTGGCCAGGTGACTCTTCACCGTGCTCAGGGAGATGAACAGGTCGGCGGCGAGCTCATGGTTGGTGCGGCCCTTGGCGATCGCGCGGACGACCTCGGTCTCCCGCTCCGACAGCGGGACCGCGGGTTCGGCGGCGGCCGGGGCGTTGGCAGGAGCGAGGTGCTTGATGAGCCGTACGGTGATCGACGGGGAGATCAGAGCGTCTCCGGTGCTGGCGGCCCGGACGGCTTCGACGAGCAGAGCCGGGCCGGCGTCCTTGAGGATGAAGCCGGCGGCCCCGGCTCGTAGCGCCCCGTAGACGTACTCATCGAGGTCGAACGTGGTGACGATGACCACCCGCAACGGGTCGGGGACGTCGGGGCCGGCCAGGGCGCGGGTGACCTCGATGCCGTCGAGGCGGGGCATCCGGATGTCGATGAGGGAGACGTCGGGGCGCAGGCGCCGGGCCAGGGTGACGGCTTCGGCGCCGTCCGCGGCCTCGCCCACCACGGTGAGGTCGGGTTGATCTTCGAGGATGAGACGCAGCCCGCCGCGGACCATCGCCTGGTCGTCGGCGATCAGGATCCGCGTGGTCATCGCGTGCCCGGGGCGGGCAGCGTGGCGAGCACCGCCCAGCCGGTCCCGGCGCCGGGACCCGCGTTGAGCGTCCCGCCAAGGGCCTCGACGCGTTCGCGCATCCCGATGAGGCCGTACCCGCCGGCGTGGGGGAACCGGTGCGAGCCGGCCGGGGGCGCGTCGTCGGTGACCTCGACGGTGATGTTCCGGCGGTCGTGGGCGAGGGCCACGGTGACCTCGCGGGCGCCGGACGCGTGACGGCGGATGTTGGTGAGGGACTCCTGGACGACTCGGCAGACGGTGGTGGTCACTTCGGGGGGCCAGGTCGGATCGGCGGGGCCGTCGGGCAGGCGGAGCCGTACCTCGGGGCCGCGCCCCGCGAAACGCGCGATGAGCTCGGTGAGCTGCTGGGGTCCGGAGGTGAGCCCGCCGGCGTCGTCGGCATCCCGGAGCAGGCCGATGACCCGGCGCATGGAGGCCAGCGCGTCGGTGCCGGCGGACTCGATGCCCGCCAGGGCGTCGTCGAGCGTCTCGGGACGCTTGCGGGCGGTGATGCGGGCCGCCTGGGCCTGGAGCACGATGCCGGTGATGTGGTGGGCCGCGGCGTCGTGCAGTTCCCTCGCCAGTTCGAGGCGCTCCTCGCGCCGTACCATCTCGACGGCCGCCTGGCGGCGGTCATCGAGGGTGCGCAGCCACAGCCCGGCTCCCAGGGCGGCGCCCCATCCCAGTCCCATGAGCCATGTCGCCGCGAAGGAACACGGAGTGCCGTTGTGGATGAAGACCAGGTACCGCTCGAGGGTGCCGACCGCCACCGCCACCCCGCCGACCGCGATGGCCGCCGCCGGACGGACCGGCAGCACCCGGACCGCGGAGCCGATGAGCACGAGCAGCGCGAGGATCGCCGCGCCACCCGGCTGACCGGGCAGATCCCAGCGCCAGGCGGCCAGCTCGGCTGCACCGGAGACGCCGAGGCCGGCCGCCGCGGCCCACGTACGGGAGCGACCCCGTAGCAGGGCGGCCACGCACACCAGCGTCCCCACGGCGACGTCGAACACCCAGTCGCCGCGATAACCCGCGATGGAACGCCCTTCGAACACCAGCACCCCGGTGAACACGACACCGAGCCCGAGATCGGCGGCGGTCCCAGGGCGCTCGGCCAGGCGATCCAGCACGTTCATGCTGTTGACCCTACGGAGCTGCCACCGGCAGCGGATCCGCCGAAAGTACGACGGGCGCGCTCGAACCGTACTTCCGGCCGGTGCCACCGCCGGGTTCCCACCCCGCACAGTGAGCCTTCTCCAGTCGATCACCCAGAAGGAGAAGGCATGACCGCTGTCGTACGGGCCCAGGGACTGGGCAAGAGGTTCCGGCGGCGATGGGCGCTCTCGGACTGCACGCTCGACATCCCGGCCGGACGGACCGTCGGGCTGGTCGGCCCCAACGGCGCGGGGAAGACCACCCTGCTGAGTCTGGCCGCCGGCCTGCTGACGCCGACGTCGGGCACGATCGAGGTGTGCGGGGGGCGCCCTGCCGAAGGCCCGGCGCAGCTGGCCAAGGTCGGCTTCGTCGCGCAGGACACGCCGACGTACGCCAGGCTCACCGTCGCCGAACATCTCAAGCTGGGCGCCCGGCTCAACCCCGGCTGGGACCCACGGCTGGCACGGGACCGCATCCAGCGGCTCGGCCTGCGCCCCGACCAGCGAACCGGCGACCTCTCCGGCGGACAGCGCGCCCAGCTCGCCCTCACCCTCGCCATCGCCAAACGGCCGGCGCTGCTGATCCTCGACGAACCCGTCGCCAGCCTGGACCCGCTCGCCCGGCGGGAGTTCCTGCAGGACCTGAGCGACGCCACCGCCGACCGCGAGCTCAGCGTCGTGCACTCCTCCCACCTGGTCTCCGACGTGGAACGGATCTGTGACTACCTCGTCGTGCTCGTCGCCTCACGCGTACGGGTGGCCGGCGACGTCAATGAACTGCTGGCCCGCCACCACCTGCTCACCGCGACGCGCATCGATCCGGCCGCACTGCCCACCGATCTGCACGTCATCTCGGCCCGCCACACCGACAGCGAGACCACCCTGCTGGTCCGGGCCGACACGCTGGCCGACGACCCTGCCTGGACGGTCCGTCCCGTCGGCCTGGAGGACCTCGTCCTGGCCTACATGAGCCAGTCCGTCCCCGCACTGGAGGTGCACCGATGATCTGGCTGACCTGGCGCCAGCTCCGTACGCAGGCCGCCGTGGTGTTCGGCGGCATCACCGTGTTCGCCGTTCTCCTCGCGGCCACCGGACCGCGGCTGGCTCACCGCTCCCACACCGGCGGCGACTTCCTCGGCGAGACGCACGGCGTCGACACCGCCCTCTACGTGACCGGTGTCGTCGCCCTGCTCGCGATGCCATTCGTCATCGGCATGTTCTGGGGCGCCCCACTGGTCGCCCGCGAACTGGAGGCGGGAACCCACCGGCTGGCCTGGACCCAGACCCGCACCCGTACCCGCTGGCTGGTCACGAAGCTCACCGTCATCGGCGTGGCCGCCATGGTCGCCGCCGGCCTGCTCAGCCTCGCGGTGACCTGGTGGTCCGCCCCGATCGACCGGGCCATCGCCGCCACCGGCAAGCCCGTCGCCCCGGGGCTCCTGGTCTTCCCGCGGCTGTCCCCCGAGATCTTCGACGCCCGCGGGATCGCGCCCGTCGGCTACGCCGCGTTGGCCTTCGTCCTCGGCGTCACCGTCGGGACCATCGTCCGCCGCACCCTGCCGGCCATGGCCGTCGCCCTCACCGTCTTCGCCGTGACCCAGGTCGTCATGTCGGTGGCCGTCCGCCCCCACCTCATGACTCCCGAACACCGCACGATGCCGATCACCGCGACGAACCTCATGCGAATCGACATGGGCGGCGACCTCACGGTGGCGATCGACCGGCCAGGCGCCTGGGGCACCGCACAGCACACCGTCAACGCGGCCGGCCAGGCGGTCCATCCGCCGTCGTGGCTGGCCGACTGCCCACCACCGGGCCCAGGACAGGCAAGCCAGGCATGCTTCGACAGGCTCACCCGGCTGGGCTACCGGCAGCAGGTGACCTACCAGCCGGCCGACCGCTTCTGGGCCTTCCAGCGGGACGAAACGGTGATCTACCTCGTGCTCGCCGTCCTGCTGGCCGGGCTGGGCACCTGGTGGCTGCGCCACCGCCTGTCGTGAGCGGGTTTGGAGCCGACGCACGGGCGGGAATCCTCCTGCGGTCCCCCTGATGTGCTCCGTTCGCCGGATGCCAGGAGGGTCGCATGCTCACCGGCATCCTCGGCGCACGCCTTCGCTGGCATCTGGCCGGAGGCCGGGTGTTCGAGCCGGTCATCGTCGGCCCGGACGTCATCGAACACACCTTGGTCGAGGGTCCGCGGCCATCCTGAACGACGACGGCTACTTCGAGGTGCTGTAGCCACGACAAAGGGGCGGCGCGACGGCTGATGACCGTCGCGCTCGCCCCTGTCCATTTCGGATCGAGTCCGAGCCCCCAGAAGTGCTAGTGGCCGTGGTGGTGCGGCCCGCCGCCGGGAGGGCCGCCGTGGTGGGCCGGGATGCCCGGACGGTTCCAGCCACCTCCGGGGTGCCCGGGGTTACCCGGACGATTCCAGCCACCTCCCGGGTGGGCCGGGATGCCTGGACGGTTCCAGCCACCTCCTGGGTGAACCGGGACGCCGGGGCGGTGCCAGCCACCTGGGTAGCCGGGACGGTTCCAGCCGCCGGGATGCCCCGGCCGGAACCAGACTGGGCGGTGCAGCATCATGCCCGGGCGGTACCAACCGCCGATGTGGAACATCGGGACGGTCGGGCGAATCCAGCTGCCCTGGTACGGCGAGGCGACCCTGAGGACCTCGGCCACCGTGGAGCCGTTCGGTACGCACTGCACCGGCACGCTGCCGGCCTCCGCGCTGTTCGCGGTGAGCTCGATACCTCCGACGCTGAGCAGGTCGGTGCCGCCCGTGGACGGCGCCCAGTCGCCGACCAGGTCACCGGCGATCGCCCCCTGCGCCGGTACGGGACCGCCGGAACCCGATACCTGGAACGTCGTGTTCTCCGCGCCACCGACGTTGATCCACGCGGTTGCGCTCCAGGAGTCGATGGGGACCGGAGATTGCAGATTCAGGCTCGAGATGTGCAGCAGGAAGCGGGACGGCCCGCTGAAAGTCGTCCCCGGCGAGGTGAGCCATCCGTTGAGGACGGCGGCCGTCTGCCCCAGATTCGAGATGTTGCATGTGTAGGCGGCGGAGAAACCGGAGGCCCGCGCGGGTGCCTGCACCGCGACCGCGCTGAGGCCACCGATCGCGAAGACCGTCGTGACGGTCACGGCATGTTTGCCGAGCGACGTGATCATCTGAGCTCCTTCGGAGTTCTGTCTCAGAGAACGACGTCACCATGATCGTGACGCGGAACGGATTCCCCGCAGGGCTTTTTGCCGGGTCCGATGACAATAAGTACCGGCCCATGGCGCGAAAGGGCTGAGTACCGTCCTCCAGGGACGGGACGCCCTGACCGCGATATCGAGCGAACCTGCGCTCAGGAGCGGTCGAGGGGCCTGACGCTCCCCGTGATGAGGGCGGCGAGCGCGAGGAGTGCGGCGACCGCGGTGAGCGCGCGTAGGACGGTGAACTGCTGGCCGAGGAATCCGATGAGCGGCGGCCCGCCCAGGAACGCGCAGTAGCCGATCGAGGCGACCACGCTGACGCGCGAGGCCGCTCGGGCCGGATCGTCGGCCGCGGCACTCATCCCGACCGGGAACCCGAGCGAGGTGCCGCCACCCCACATGACGGCCCCGGCGAAGGCGACCGGTGTGGACGGGCCGAACACGAAGAGGACAAGACCCAGGACGGCCAGGATGGAAAGGGCCCGGATCACGGCGACGCGACCGTACCGGTCCAGCAGGCCGGGGCCGACCCACCTGCCGATCGTCATCGCGGCGAGGAACACCGCGAACCCCAGTGTGCCGACCGTGGCGGGAGCGTGGTGATCGTCGATCAGGGCCACGCTGATCCAGTCATTGCCGGTTCCTTCGGCGAAGGCGAACGCCAGGACGAAAAGACCGATCAGCAGGGTGCGGGGTTCGGTCCAGGCCGTCCAGGACCCGGCCGGACCGGCTTCGTCGGCGGTGTTGCCGTCGTGATCGGGAACGAACCGGCGAACGGATACCGGCACCACCACCGCCACGACGACGGCCACCCCGAGCAGGTGCGCGGTGACCGGTACGCGCAACGCGACCATCGCGGCGCCGATGAGCGCGCCGGCGACCGTACCCAGGCTGAACCCGGCGTGGAAGCGGGACATGATCGAGCGGCCGAGGTGTTGTTCGACGCGGGCGCCCTGGACGTTCATGGCCACGTCCCACGCGCCGTTGCCCAGGCCGACCAGGAACAATCCGGCCACGAGTGGCACGACGCCGTACAGGTAGCCGAGGGCGGCGACGCCGAGCCCGGCCGCGAGGAACAGCGACATCACGCCCACGGTCCGCCGCGAACCGAGGCGCGTGAGCACCGGCCCCGAGAGCGGCAGCGCGATCACCGAACCGGCCGCGATGGCGAGCAGCACCAGCCCGAGCTCGGAGGGCTGGAGGTGGAGCCGGTCGCGGACCTGAGGGATGCGCGCGGCCCAGCTGGCGAACGCGAACCCCGACCCGATGAAGGCGACGTACGTGGCGCGGCCCGCGGCCCGTACCTGAGCGGACGAGGGAGCGGTGTCGGACAGGATCACTAAGCGGCCTCGAGAAGGGGGCTGGTCAGGGGCGACAACGCCCAAGGCTATCTCCGTCGCCCGGCGACGCGATCGGCGGCGGCGAGCAGCCGGCGGCCGGCGGCCGGCGGACTGGAGGCCGATCTTGGTGCACGGCAGGCCGGTCGACACCCGCCTGACCGACCCTCCCGCCGCGGGCGCCCCCGACCGTCGCCACGTGACCCTCGTCCGAGACCATCTCCTGGAGGTGGCCCCTTCCTGGTGACGGGAAGCATGAAACGCCCTTGGGCCGACTGACGCACGGCTTCGAGAAAGGTGATGACCATGGAGATCGTCGTCGACGACCTGTCCGGCCCGGAGATCGCCGCGTTCATCGACGACCATGTCAGGGACATGAGGGCCATCACTCCGCTGGAGAGCAAGCACGCCCTCGACCTGGACGGACTGCGCAAGCCTGAGATCACGTTCTGGTCGGTCTACGACGGCGGCACCTTGGTGGGCTGCGGCGCGATCAAACGCCTGTCCGCCGACCACGCCGAGGTGAAGGCGATGCGCACCGCCCCGTCCCGCAAGCGCGGCGGAATCGCGTCCCTCCTGCTGGAGCACATCATCACCGAGGCCGAGCGGATGGGGTACACCCGCCTGAGCCTGGAGACCGGCACGGCCGAGCCGTTCATCCCCGCGCGAAAGCTGTACGAGAAGTTCGGCTTCGAGTACACCGAACCGTTCGCGGACTACACCGCCGACCCGCACAGCGCCTACATGACCAAGGTGTTGCCGGTCGGTCGATGATCCCACAATGGGGAGACGTGCGTCACATTCGGCCGCGCCGCGTCACATCCTGCCGGGCCGTTCGGTCAAGGAGGTGTAACCGCAAGAACGGCAAGGA
>JAOPYG010000248.1 GCA_025964685.1 Actinoallomurus sp.
GGTAGACGACGTCCACGCGGTCGACACCGAGGCGTTCGAGCGACCCCGTCAGCGACCGCAGGATGCCCTCCGCGGTCCAGTCCCATGCGCGGCGGAGCGGTGGCGGGTCGGCGAACCCGGCCGGCTCTGGCGGCTCCCCCGGCCCCAGGGGGACGAGCAGCCGCCCGACCTTGGTGGAGATCACGCAGCCGCGGGGCAGCGTGGCGGCGAAACGCCTCTCGCCCCGGCCGGCGCCGTAGTGCGGTGCGGTGTCGAAGTAGCGGATGCCCCGGTCGTACGCCCGGCGTACGGCCGCCGCGGCCTCGGCGTCCGACACCGGGGCGTACAGGCCCGCGAGACCGGCGCCGCCCAGACCCAACGTGGTGACCTCGACCGTGGTGTCACCCAGCTTGCGGAGTTCCATCGCTAGTCCTGTGCCTGGCCCGAGGTGATCCGGCTGATGATGAGGGCGACCAGGATGATCGCACCGTTCAGCGCGTTGATCCACTGCGCCGGGACACCGGCCAGGGTCAGCACGTTCTGGATCATGTAGAGCAGCAGGATGCCGGTGAAGGCGCCGAAGACCGTGCCGCGCCCGCCGTTGAGCGAGACGCCACCGATCACCGCCGCCGCGAACACCGTGAAAATTGCGCCGTTGCCCTGGCTGGCGGCGACGGAGGCGAGGCGGCCGGTCAGCAGCAGGCCGCCGAGAGCGGCGAGCATGCTGCCGATGATGAGCGTGGTCCACAGCACGCGGCTGACGCGGATGCCCGCCGCGCGTGCGGCGTCCGGATTGCCGCCGATGGCGTACAGCGACCGCCCGAACCGCGTGTACCCGGTCACCCCGATCGCCACGGCGTACAGGATCAGGCAGATCCAGACCGAGGCGGGCAGGCCGGCCCAGACGGCGTTGCCGAGGTAGATCATCGAGCTCGGCAGGTTAAAGAACGTCTTGCCGCCGGTAATGCCGGTCAGCAGGCCGCGCAGCACGATCAGCATGCCGAGGGTGACGATGAAGCCGTTGAGCCGGAACCGTACGATGAGCAGGCCGTTGACCCAGCCGATGGCCGCACCGGCGGCCAGTGTCAGCGGAATCGACCAGGCACCGGACAGCCAGCCCAGCCCGTGGGCGATCCCGGGTTCGAGGACGAACAGCGCGGCCACGCCCGGCGCCAGGCCGAAGGTCGACTCCAGCGACAGGTCCATCCGCCCGCAGATCAGCACCAGCGCCTCGGCGAGCACCAGGAGCGAGATCTCCGACTGCTGCTGCAGGACGTTGACGAGGTTGTCCCAGTGCAGGAACACCGGGCTGACGAAGTAGCCGACGATCGCGATCACGATGATCGCGGGCACCAGCGCGAGGTCGCGCAGGCGCGCCAGCCGGGGCGCGGCGATCCGGCCACGGGCCGGTGCGGTCTGCTCCGGACCGGCCGTTTGGATCTCAGTCACCAAACCTCCCAAGGGTGCGGCCTAGTCCCAAGGCCGGGCGATGGTCCACGAACCGAGTGGGCCAGCGAGCTTGACCTTTTTTACACGCGACGACAGAACGCTTTATAAACTGCTGGTCATGAGGACGGCGTACAAGTGCCGGGCGTACCCGGACCCCGATCAAGCAGCGGCCTTCGGCCGCACATTCGGATGTGTACGCCTGGTGTGGAACAAGATGCTCGCCGACCGGCACCGCCGATACCATACAGAGAGAAGACGCATCTCCTACACCGAGGCTGATGCCGCCTTGACTGCATGGAAGAAGACCGAGGACCTGGCATTCCTTTCCGAGGTCTCCAGCGTGCCGCTTCAACAGACGTTGCAACACCAGCAGACCGCGTTTGCGAACTTTTTCACCAAACGGACAAAGTACCCGAAGTTCAAGAGCCGCAATTCGCGGCAGTCCGCGCACTACACCCGTTCTGCATTCCGTATGAGAAATGGCACTCTGCATGTAGCGAAGAGCAGCGGTCCGCTGCGGTTCGTGTGGACCTGGCCCGAGGTGGATCTGGCTACCCTGAACCCGACCACGGTCGTGGTGTCTCGCGATAGCGACGGGCGCTGGTACGTGACCTTTGCCGTGGACACCGATCTCCCTGAGCCCTTGGACGCGGTTGGACATGCCATCGGTGTCGACCTTGGAGTAAAGGATTTCGCCGTAACGTCGGACGGGGAGCGGGTCGCCAATCCACGGCATCTGGAGCGCAAGGCGAAGAATCTGGCCCGCTACCAGCGCAGGATGGCTCGCTGCCAGAAAGGCAGCATGAACCGGCGCAAGGCCAAGGCGAAGATCGCCCGCGCCTACCGCAAGGTTCGCAACGCCCGCCAAGACTTCCTTCACCGCACCACTACACACCTCGTCCGCAATGCGGACACCCTCGTGATCGAGGACCTGAACGTCAAAGGCGCGATGGCCTCCGCGTCGGGGACGGTTAATCAGCCCGGCACGAACGTTGCGCAAAAGCGAGGTCTGAACAGGTCCATCGCCGACGCCGGGTGGGGCGAGTTCCGGCGCCAATTGGAGTACAAGTGCCAGCGATACGGGCGCCGTCTCGTGGTGATCGACCGGTGGTATCCCTCCTCCAAAACCTGCTCGAACTGCGGGCATTTGCTCGCCGAGCTGCCCCTGAGTACGAGGCACTGGGTGTGCCCCGACTGCCGCACCCGGCATGACCGGGACATTAACGCGGCGAAGAACATCCTTGCGGCTGGTCGAGCCGTAGCCCGCGATGCGGGTGATGTCTGTGGAGCCGGTGTCAGTCGGCAAGGGTCCTCCCTTCCGCAGTTGGCGACGAAGCAGAAAGTCCCCCGGAGCGATCCGGGCCGCGCAAGCGGCGAACGGCCGTAAGTCCGTCCGGGAATCCACCTCGTTCAAGAGGTGGAACGGTCAAGGATTCCCTCCATTGCGGCGATCAGCTCATGGTCGGTCCAGCCCCGCGCCACCTCGGTGACGATCCCGCCCTTGAACAGGACGATCACCCGGTCGCAGGGCCGCAGGTCATCGAGGTCGTCGGAGACGACCAGTACACCGGCACCACGGCCGGCGGCGGTCACGGCCGCGCCCAGCAGCGTCTCCTTGGCCCGTACGTCGACGCCGGCGGTCGGCTGCATCAGCACCAGCGCCTTCGGGTCGCCCGCGAGGGCGCGGGCCATCACGACCTTCTGCTGGTTGCCGCCGGACAGTGCGGAGACCGGTTGTTCGGGGCCGGCCGCCTTGATGGTCAGGTTCTCGATCGCCTCGGCGCCCAGCTCGGCCCGGCGCCGTGGCCCGACGAACCCGAAGCGGCCGAGCCGGTGGGGAACGGTGAGCGTGGCGTTCTCGGCGATCGACAGGTCGGGCACGAGGCCCTCGCGGTGCCGGTCCTGGGGGACGAAGCCGGCGCCGGCGCGGAGCGCGGCGGGCACGCTGCCCGGCCGCGGCCGTACACCGCCGACCTCGACCGTGCCCTCGACGGCGCGGCGAAGGCCGACGATGACCTCGCCGACGGCCATCTTCCCCGACCCGCCCGATCCGGCCAGGCCGACCACCTCGCCGGGGGCGACCGTCAGCGACACGTCGGTGAAGACACCCGGCAGGCCGAGCCCGCTCACCCGCAGCGCCGGAGCGCCGGTGTCGGGCGGGGCCGGCCGGTCGGCGTCCGGCTCGATCAGGCCCGTCGCCTCGCCGGTCATCGCGGCGACCAGCGCCGTCTTGTCCAGCTCGGCGACCGGTGAGGTGATGATGTGCCGTGCGTCGCGCATCACCGTGACGGTGTCGCAGACCTCGTAGACCTCGTCGAGATGGTGGCTGATGAACAGGAACGTCACGCCGGACTCCCGCAGGGAGCGCATCCGGGCGAACAGCCGCTCGATCGCACTGCCGTCCAGCTGCGCGGTCGGCTCGTCCAAGACGATGAACCGCGAGCCGTGCGACAGCGCACGGGCGATCTCCACGAGCTGACGCTGCTCGACGGTGAGGCGTTCGGCCGGGACCCGTACGTCGACGTCGACCTCCCACGCGTCGAGGAGGTCGCGTGCCTTGTGACGGAGCCCGCCCCAGGAGATCAGCCCCGACCCCTGCTTGTTCAGGCCCTGCCTGTTCAGGAAGAGGTTCTCCGCGACGGACAGCGAGGGGATGATCGTGGACTTCTGGTAGACGCAGGCGACCCGGCTCCGCCACGCCTCGCGGTCCGCGATCGCCGGCGCGGGCTCACCGCCGAACTCGACCGTGCCCGAGTCCGGCGGCGTAAGGCCGGTGAGCACGGAGACGAGTGTCGACTTGCCCGCGCCGTTGCGGCCGACGAGGGCGTGGACCTGGCCGCCGGTCACCTCCAGCGAAACCTCGTCCAGCGCGACGGTCACCCCGAACCGCTTGGCGATCGCGTGTACCGCCGCGACCGGCCGTAGGGGGGTACGGTCGGCCGCGGCGTTTCCCGGAACGGTCATTTGATCTGGTTGCCCCAGAGCGAGGTGTCGGTCGACTTGAGGGAGTTCGGGTACGCGCCGTCCTTGGTGACCAGCGGCGCCGGCAGCTGGTCCTCCAGCACGCCCGGCCGCGGCTCGACGATCGTCGAGTCGTGGTCGGTCTTGCCGGGGGCGAACTTTTGCCCGGCGACGGCGGCCTTGATGTAGAAGAGCGCCCACTTGGCGTACAGGTCGGCGGGCTGGGACACGGTCGCGTCAATCTGCCCCTCGGCGATCGCCTTCATCTCCTCCGGGATTCCGTCGTTGGAGATGATCGCGATGTGCTTGGGGTCGGTCGGCGGGACCAGCAGGCCCTTCTGCTTGAGCACGTTGAGCGTCGGGGCGAGGAACACGCCGCCGGCCTGCATGTAGATCCCGTTGAGGTCGGGGTTGGCGGCGAGCGTCGTCTGCAGCTTGTTCGCCGCGACGTCGCCCTTCCACTCGGTGGGCAGGCCGATGACCTTGATGCCCTTGTAGTTCGCCGCCATGCACGCGTTGAACGCGTCGGTGCGATCACGGCCGTTGATCGAGGCCAGGTCGCCCTCGAGCATGGCGACCTTGCCCTTGCCCTTGAGCGTGTCGCCGAGGAACTTGCACGCCTTCTCGCCGTACGCCTTGTTGTCGGCGCGTACGACCATGTAGACGTCGCCCTTGTCGGGGCGGGTGTCGACGGTGACGACGGGGATCTTCTTCTGCTTCATCTGGTCAAGCGTGGGGGCGACCGCGGCGGTGTCCTGCGGGGCCAGGACGACACCCTTGACCCCCTGGCCGACGAGCGCCTGCACGTTGGCGGTCAGCTTGGCGATGTCGTTCTCGGAGTTGGTGGTCTTCAGGTCCAGCCCGTCCTGCTTGCCGAACTGCGGGACGTACTTGATGTAGGAGTTCCAGAAGTCGGAGTCGGACCGGGGGTAGTCGACTCCGACCACCTTTCCGCCCCCACCACCGCCACTGGTCGTGCTGTTGTTGCAGGCCGAAACCAGCAACGCGGCGGTGGCGAGCGCGGCGCCGGCCGCGAGGGTCTTTCGCTTCATTGCGATCCTCTCAGGATTTCTCTGGTCGAAGTCGCAGGCCGTCCATGCCCCCGTCGACCGCCAGCGCGGTACCTGTCGTCGCCGACGCGAACGGGCCGGCCAGGTAGGCGATCGCCGCAGCGACCTCCTGGGCACTGACCAGCCGTCCGGTCGGCTGCCGGGCCGCCAGGGCGGCCCGTTCCGCCTGTGGGTCGTCGGCCGCGTCGAGCAGCCGGCCGACCCAGGGCGTGTCCGCCGTGCCGGGGTTCACGCAGGTGACGCGAATCCCCTCACGGACGTGGTCGGCGGCCATCGCGAGGGTGAGCGACAGCACGGCGCCCTTGGTCGCCGAGTAGAGGGCTCTGCTCGGCAGTCCGACGGTGGCCGCGATCGAGCAGGTGTTGACGATCGCGGCGTGCTCGGATCGGCGCAGATGCGGGAGTGCCGCGCGGGCCATCCGCACCATGCCGAACACGTTCACGTCGAAGACGCCTGCCCATTCGGCGTCGTCGTTGTCCTCGACGGTGCCCTGCGCGCCGATCCCGGCGTTGTTGACGAGCACGTCCAGGCCGCCGAGGTGCTCCACCGCCTGGCCGACCGCCGTACGGACCTGCGCGTCATCGCGTACGTCGGCGCGGACGCCGTACAGCGGCTCGGGCGCATCGGCGACGTCGAGGCAGGCGACGGCCGCGCCGCGCTCGGCGAGCAGCCGCGCGGTGGCGAGGCCGATGCCGGACGCGCCGCCGGTGACGAGCGCTCTGATACCGGTGAACTCCACGTCATGACCTCCAGGCGGGACCGTCGGGATACGCGTATTCGGTGCGGCTCTCGGCCCTGATCTCCGCCGACATGCCGGGAGCGCTCGGCGCGAGGTAGTGGCCGTCCCGGATCCGTACCGGGTCGGTGAAGTGCTCGTGCAGGTGGTCGACGTACTCGATCACGCGGTCCTCGGTCGAGCCGCTGACCGCGAGGTAGTCGAACATCGACAGGTGCTGCACGACCTCGCACAGCCCCACGCCGCCGGCGTGCGGGCAGACCGGCACTCCGTACTTGGCGGCGAGCAGCAGGATCGCGACGTTCTCGGTGACACCGGCGACACGGCAGGCGTCGAGCTGGAGGATGTCGATCGCCCCGGCCTGGAGCATCTGCTTGAAGACCACCCGGTTGGCGACGTGCTCGCCGGTCGCGACGCGCACCGGGCGCACCCCCGTGCGGATGACCGCATGGCCGAGGATGTCGTCGGGGCTGGTCGGCTCCTCGATCCACCACGGGTCGTACGGCTTGAGCGCTCCGACCCAGTCGATCGCCTGCGCGACGTCCCAGCGCTGGTTGGCGTCGATCGCGATCCGGATGTCCGGTCCGACGGCCTCGCGGGCGAGCCGCATGCGGCGTACGTCGTCGTCCAGGTCGTCGCCGACCTTGAGCTTGATCTGGGTGAAACCGGCCTCGACCGCCTCCTGGGACAGCCGCACGAGCTTGTCGTCGGTGTAGCCGAGCCAGCCGGGCGTGGTCGCGTACGCGGGATATCCGGTGGCCAGCAGGGCCGCCTCCCGCTCGGGCCGCCCGCTCCTGGCCGCTTTGAGCAGGTCGAGGGCCTCGGCCGGCCGCAGCGCGTCGGTCAGGTAACGCCAGTCGGCGAGGTCCACGATCTGGTCCGGCGCCATGTCGGACAGCAGCCGCCAGACGGGCGCGCCGGCCACCCGTCCGGCGAGGTCGAAGGCGGCGTTGACGAGGGCGGCGGCGGCCATGTGCACGACGCCCTTCTCCGGGCCGAGCCAGCGCAGCTGCGAGTCGTGGCTGAGCCGCCGGCCGAACTCCCCCAGGTCCGCGAGGTCGAGCTCGTGGCCGATGACCAGCGGAGCGTAGGCCTCGATCGCGGCGGTGCACAGCTCGGTGCCGCGCCCGATGGTGAAGCAGAACCCGTGCCCCTCGGCGCCCGTGTCGGTGCGGAGCACGACGTACGCGACGGAGTAGTCGGGGTCAGGGTTCATGGCGTCGGAGCCGTCGAGCCGCCGCGACGTGGGGAACCGGACGTCGTGCACGTCGAGCGAGATGACCTTCATGCGAGCCTCTGCCGCTGCCGGCCGAGCCCGTCGATCTCGATCTCGACGACGTCGCCGCTGCGGAGGTACGGCGTGCCGGGCCGGGCCATCGCGACTCCGGCCGGGGTGCCGGTGTTGATCACGTCGCCGGGGTCCAGGACCATGAACTGGCTCAGGTACCAGATCAGATGGTCGACGCCGAAGATCATGTCCTTGGTGTTCCCGTCCTGGCGGAGCTCGCCGTTGACCCAGAGCCGGAGCCCGAGGTCCTGCGGATCGGCGATCTCGTCGGCGGTGACGAGGTAGGGCCCGAGCGGGTTGAAGGTCTCACACGACTTGCCCTTGTCCCACGTGCCGCCGCGTTCGAGCTGGTACTCCCGCTCGGAGACGTCGTTGCTGATGGCGTAGCCGGCGATGAGGGCGCGTGCCTCATCGGGTGAGTCGAGGTAACGGGCGCGCGCCTTGAGCACGACGGCGAGCTCCACCTCGTAGTCGGTCTTCTGGCTGCCGCGCGGGATGAGCACGTCGTCCGTGGGGCCGACGACGGTGTTGACGGCCTTCATGAAGATGATCGGCTCGGCCGGGAGGTCGGCTCCCGTCTCCTCCGCGTGGTCGCGGTAGTTGAGGCCGATGCAGACGACCTTGCCGGGCCGCGCCACGGGCGGGCCGATCCGCTCGGTGCCCGGGATCTGGGGCAGCTCGCCGGCCTCGCATGCGGTCCTCAGGTCCGCCAGGCCCGTGGCGAGGAAGCCGGGGTCGATGTCGCGGGTCACGCCGGACAGGTCGAGGAGGGTTCCGTCCTCGCCCAGGACCGCCGGCCGTTCGGCGCCTTCCGGACCGACACGCAGCAGCTTCACGGAGCCGTACCTCCTCAAGGTCTCATGGTCCGACCTCTCAGTCATTCATCGGACCATTCATGGGGATATGACACCATCATCACCAGCTGTCCTGGCAATACCCTGTTACGAACTTGTTACGTACCAGAATTGGTACGACCAATCGGGCATCGGCCACAATGGCCAGGCACCGTCGAGATGGAGGAACCGCCTTGCCGGACGAGACCGCCAAGCGGACGGTGACCCAGCGGGCGATCGAGGAGATCAAGGCCAAGATCGCAGCCGGAGAGCTGGAGCCGGGTCAGCGGCTGCCGACCGAACGCGACCTCGCCGCCGACCTCGGCCTGTCCCGCAGCTCGATGCGCGAGGCGATCCGCGCGCTGACGGTGATGGGCGTGCTGGAGGCACGGCACGGCGCGGGGATCTACGTGACCCGGCTGGAGCCCGGCGACCTGCTCGAGACGTTCGGCGTGGTGGCGGAGATCTCGCGGGGCGAGACGCTGCTCCACCTGGTCCAGGTCCGCAAGATCCTCGAACCCGCCGCGGCGGCGGCCGCCGCCGCGCGCATCGACGAGGACGGGCTGCTCCGGCTGCGCGCCGAGATGACGGCGATGGAGCGCGGCACGACCGCCGAGGAGATCGTCGGCCACGACCTGGAGTTCCACCGGATCATCACCGAAGCCGCGGCCAACCCCGTGCTCGGGGCCATCCTCGACGGGCTGAACAGCCGGACGTTCCGCGCACGCGTCTGGCGCGGCTACCGCGAGGAAGGCGTCTTCCCCCGCACGTTCTCCGAACACGATCGGATCTACCGGGCGCTGGTCGAACGCGATCCCGACGGTGCCCGCGTCGCCGCCGCCGTGCACATCGGCGCCGTCGAGGACTGGGCCCGCCGCCAGGCGGCCGAACCGGATTTTCCCCGGCCCGGTGGAGAGGAATGATCATGCGCGTCGCCGTGCACACTCGTCTGGCCCCCGGGCGCGAGGAGGAGTACGAACAGGCCCACCGCGAGGTGCCGGCCGAGCTGGTGTCGGCCATGGTCCGGCGCCTGCCCTGACGCATGGACCGGCTTGACCGACGGCCGGTGGCGCACTTACCGTACGGCAAGTAAGCCAGGGAGGCTTCTCATGCCGCTGACTCAGGTACGGACGTTACGAGTGCCCGGCTGCCGCCTCCACTACGAGGTGCGGGGCTCCGGGCCCGCACTCCTGTTGATCCCGGGCAGTAACGGCGACGCCGGTCTCTTCGACGCCCTCGCGGACCTCCTCGCCGACGGCTTCACCGTCATCACCTACGACCGGCGGGGCTTCTCCCGCAGTGCCCTCGACGGGCCGTTCACCGGCGCCTGGAGCGAGACGCACACCGACGACGCCCGCCGCCTGCTCGAAACTGTCGCCACCGGACCGGCCTCCGTCTTCGGCAGCAGCGCGGGCGCCGTCATCGGCCTCGATCTCGTGAGCCGGCATCCCCATCTCGTCACCCGGCTGATCAGCCACGAACCGCCGATGGCGGAGGTGCTGCCGGACGCCGCCGATTGGCGGGCGTTCTTCGCGAACGTCCGCACCACCTACCGGCGTGAGGGCATCGGCCCGGCCATGGCCCTGTTCATGACCGGGATCGGGCTGGACTCGCTCGAGCGACCGGCCGACCCTGATCCCGGGTTGATCGGCCGCCTTTCGGGCAACCTCGACTTCTTCCTCTCTCACGAGGTGCGGGAGGCGCCGGGATACCGTCCCGATCTCGGCGCGCTGGACGCCGGGCGAGCGCGCATCGTGATGGCCGGCGGCCGCGACTCGCGCCGGCATTTCCCTTACCGCCCGGCCGCGGCCCTGGCCGCCCGGTGGGGAGAGCCCGTGATCGACTTCCCCGGCGACCACACCGGCTACTGGTCCCGGCCGGCCGAGTTCGCGGCCGCTCTCGGCGACGCCCTCGCCGGACGGGAACCTCGTCACTCACCCTGACGGTGGCGCCAGGTTCCCCCGGGCACGGTGGAGCCAGCCCCACCACACCTCGGGGGCCACCCTCAGCGATTTCTCAGGGCCGAGCCCGTAGCTTCCCCTGATATGAGGCCAATCGTCTTCTGCTGGTCGCCCAGCCCGCGCATCCTCGAGGTGTGAGCTCGATGACTTCGCTGATCATGGCCGTATGGGCCGTCGCCGCACTGTGGACCGTCGCCGCCGTCCAGACCTACTCCCTCGCCGTTCGCCGCGGCCGGATGGCGGTGCGCAGGGGCGCGTCGCGTGCCCGTGCGACGCTGCTCTGCGGCGCCGTCGCGGGGCCGGTCACCGCCGCGGCCGTCGCCGTGGTGTCGGTGCCGCGGGCACTCGCCGCGGCTCCACTGCTCGTCCTGCCGGCCGCC
>JAOPYG010000283.1 GCA_025964685.1 Actinoallomurus sp.
GAGCATCTCCAGCTCCGCGCTCGGCTCGGGGTAGCCCATCGAGATCCGGGCGGTGAACCGGTCGCGCTGGGCCTCGGGCAGCGGGTAGGTGCCCTCCATCTCGACCGGGTTCTGCGTCGCGATGACCATGAACGGCCCGTCCAGGTCGTACGTGTGGCCGTCCACCGTCACCTGGCGCTCTTCCATGCACTCCAGCAGCGCCGACTGCGTCTTCGGCGACGCGCGGTTGATCTCGTCGCCCACCACGATGTTGGCGAAGACGGGGCCCGGCTTGAACTCGAACTCCCGCCGCTCCTGGTTGTAGGCGCTGACGCCGGTGATGTCACTGGGCAGCAGGTCGGGGGTGAACTGGATCCGCCGCACCGAGCAGTCGATCGACCGGGCGAGCGACTTCGCGAGCATCGTCTTGCCGACACCGGGAACGTCCTCGATCAGCAGGTGGCCTTCGGCGAGAAGCACCGTGAGCGCCAAGCGCACGACGTCCGGCTTGCCCTCGATGACGGACTCGATGGCTCCGGAGATCCTCGCCGAGACCTTCGCGAGGCCTTCCAGCCCCCGTCCGACGTCACCGTGTGTGCTGACTGCCACTAACCCCTCCTCGGGCCATCCGTACTACCACGCGGCCCGGGTGCCGATGCTGACCGTCCCGATCCCGTCGCACACGGATGCGGATGGGGAGCTCCATCCGGTTTGTTCTTGAAGTTGTGTGTTGCACCGACAGTACGTCTTTTGGGCTGGTTGGTGCGACGCCCCGCAGGGAGGAGAGTAGACCGCGCGGGGCGCGTCCGGGGCGCCGGCGCGAACCCTCGCGGATCCGGCCTTCGCCCCCCACTTCGCCCCCCACTTCGCCCCCCACAGTGCGCCGCGAGGCTGGACGTTTCCTGACTCATCACGACCTTTCGCCGTTACCACGGCGGCCGGACCCACCCCTCCCGCCGGGGCAGAGCGGCCGGCTCGCCGGGTCCCCGAGGGTGCCTCTCCGGCCCCCCACTTCGCCCCACCTCTCTGACCTGCGGTTTCGTCCGGGAAAACGTCGCAGGGCAGTCGTTTTGGTCGTTGACGGTGGGGCAGAGTGGAGTAGAGTGGGGCGCCGTGGGGCAGGGTGCAAAGCCTCACGGGGGCGGGGAGGTGGGGCCGGTGTTCCTCGGCACTCATTCACCGCGCCTGGATGACAAGGGACGACTGTTCCTGCCGGCGAAGTACCGCGAGGAGCTCTCGGGGGGATTGGTGATCACGAAGGGTCAGGAGCGCTGCCTCTACGTTTTCCCTGAGGCTGAGTTCCAGCGCATCACCGAGGCGCTTCGTACCGCACCGGTCACCGCCAAGGCAGTGCGGGACTACAGCCGGGTCTTCTTCGCCAGCGCCTCGGACGAGGTTCCCGACAAGCAGGGGCGGATCACGATTCCGCCGGCCCTGCGCACGTACGCCGGCCTTGGCCGCGACTGTGCCGTCATCGGAGCCAACACGCGCTTGGAGATCTGGGACGCGACCGCCTGGGAGACCTATCTCTCCGACCAGGAGCCGCAATTCTCCGATCTGTCCGAGGAGGTGCTGCCCGGGATTCTGTGACCGCGACATCGCCGGTAGTCGGAACCGTTCGGCGAGGTCTCCACCCGCTCCCAGCTGGCGCACCTTCCCCGGTGCCAGATGGCCGTTGCACATCTTCCTCCACGGAGCAGCGGATGGGGACCTGGCCGGACGAATCCATATGGGGGCCGGCGACAAGCCATTGAGCGGTGAGCCGCAGAGCGCACCGGGGGCGGGCGGGACCCGCACCCGGTGGGCGTCCGCTTCGGCCGCCCGCGAGGTGCCGTACGCGCATCTCCCGGCACGGCGGACGAGCGGGCGAGCGCGGCATCAGCGCAGTCCGCGAGCAGTGGCGTCATGTGAGAGGTTTCGATGCGAGGCGACGAAGAGCGCGAGGGGGGACCACGCGCACGGGGGGCACAGGGGCACGTGCCGGTCATGCTCGACCGGATCCTGGCATTGCTGGGACCTGCCCTGTCGGCGCCCTCCGATGACGACGTGTTCTTTGTCGACGCGACCCTCGGCCTGGGAGGCCATTCCGCGGCCGTCCTCGAGGCACATCCGCGCGTGACGCTCATCGGCCTCGACCGTGACACCACCGCGATCGAGCGGGCCGGGCGGCGTCTTGAGGCCTACTCCGACCGGATCCACCTGGTCCACGCGGTGTACGACGAGCTTCCGCGGGTCCTCGCGGACCTCGGCATCTCCGGCGTGCACGCCGTGCTCTTCGACCTCGGAGTCTCCTCCCCGCAGCTCGACGAGGCCGAGCGCGGGTTCGCCTACTCCTACGACGCGCCGCTCGACATGCGGATGGACCGCACCCAGGAGCTCACCGCCGAACAGGTGGTCAACACATACTCCGCTTCGGACCTGACGCGCATTCTGCGCGACTACGGCGAGGAGCGGTTCGCGCGGCGCGTGGCGCAGGCGATCGTACGGGAGCGGGGGCGCGCCCCGCTGACCTCGACGAGCAAGCTCGTCGAGGTCGTCCGTGACGCGATCCCTGCCGCCTCGCGCCGCACGGGAGGTCACCCGGGCAAGCGCACGTTCCAGGCGCTTCGCATGGAGGTCAACGCCGAGCTCACCGCGCTGGAGAACGCCGTTCCGGCCGCGCTCGACGCACTCGTGGTGGGCGGCCGCATCGCGGTCCTGGCCTACCACTCGCTCGAGGACCGCATCGTCAAGCGTGCCTTCGCCGAGCACACCACGGACACGACCCCGCCAGGTCTGCCGGTTCCCCTGCCGGACTTGCAGCCACGGTTCCGCCTGCTCACCCGCGGCGCGGAACACCCGTCCGACGAGGAGACCACGAGCAATCCACGGGCGGCATCGGCGCGTTTCCGCGCGGCCGAGCGGATCCGTGGGCGTGAGGGACGTCCGCGAGGCGGCGCCAGGCCGCTCGACGATGATCCGCCGAGCGGGCGGAGCCAAGCAGGAGGCACGACATGACCATCACGACTCCGCCGCAGGAGACCCGCACCCGGCGCCCGCGGCGCGACGACGAGCCGGCGCCCGCGCGTCCGGCCCGGCGCCGCCCGCCTCCGGAGGCGCGTGAGGACACCGGTACGAGTGGAGCGGTCAGGGGCCGTTCCGCGAAGACCGATGCGGCCCGGCCCGGCGAGGCGAAGAAGAACGGTGCCAAGAAAGGCCCGAAGCCCACGACGGGCAAGCCGACCACGGGCAAGCCGACCACGGGCAAGCCGACCACGGGCAAGCCGACCACGGGCAAGCCGATCACGGGCAAGACCGCCGCGGCCAAGACCGCCGCGCCTGGAAACGTCGCGGTGAAGACCCGTGCCGCGACCACCACCGAGCGGCGGCGGTCCGCGACACCCGGCAAGCCGCCGCCCAAGGCCGCACCGAAGACCGCACCGAAGACCACACCGAAGACCACGCCGAAGACCACGCCGAAGACCACGCGGATCCGGACGGCGCCGGCGCCCCGACGGTCCGCCGCGCCGCCGCGCGCGCCGTTCGTGCTCGTCGTCGTCGGCCTGCTCGGCGGAGCCCTGGTCAGCCTCCTGCTGCTGAACACCGTGCTGGCCCAGGACGC
>JAOPYG010000308.1 GCA_025964685.1 Actinoallomurus sp.
GAGGCGCTCGGCCTCGAGACCACCTCGCCCGCCGCTGCCGTCGTCCCGGTGATCATCGGCGACCCGGGCGAGGCCGTACGCGCCGCCGAGGTCTGTGCCGGGCACGGCGTGCGGGTGGGCTGCTTTCGTCCGCCGTCGGTCCCCCACGGCCGCGCCTGCCTCCGCCTCACCGCCCGCGCGAGCCTCGGCGAGGCAGAACTCACAAAGGTCACCAGGGCTCTGACAGGTGTCAGGGAGCTGATCGGCCCGTACGCTGCTCGTAACGCCGAAGCGACGCGGCAGTGAACACAAGGAGAGCGTGTGACGGCTGAGCGAGCACCAGAGCTGGGGGTGGAACCTCGCGTTCCAAAGTACTACCGGTTGAAGAAGCACCTCGTGGAGCTGACCGAGGCGCTGTCTCCCGGAAGTCCGCTGCCGCCTGAGCGGAGCCTTGCGGAAAAATACGGCACATCACGGACGACGGTACGCCAGGCGCTGGCGGAGCTCGTGATCGAGGGACGCCTGCAACGCATCCAGGGCAAGGGCACGTTCGTCGCCAAGCCGAAGGTCGCCCAGGAGCTCCAGCTGGTCAGCTACACCGAGGACATGCGGCACCACGGTCTGCGGCCCGAGACCCGCATACTCGACATCGGCTACGTCACCGCCGACGAGCGCTTCGCGCGGCTCCTCGGCATCCGTCCCGGCGGCCGCGCCCTGCGCATCCACCGCCTCCGGCTCGCCGACGGCGAACCGATGTCGATCGACACGTCGCTGCTCCCGGCCCGCCGGTTCCCCGGCCTGCGCAAGGAGCTGCCACGCCACCGGTCGCTGTACGAGACGCTGGCCACCGCGTACGACGTGCACCTGGCCGAGGCCGAGGAGACCATCGAGACCGTCCTGGCGACCCCCGACGACGCGGGGCTGCTCGGCGTCGACGTCGGCCTGCCGTTGCTCCTGCTGTCCCGCCACGCCTTCGACACGGCCGGCGAACCCGTCGAGTGGGCGGAGTCGCTCTATCGCGGCGACCGCTACAAGTTCATCACGCGCCTCAGCCGCCGCGACCAGACCCCCTGAGGGCCGCCCGGCCGGTGAAGGCACGACTCCGCACGGGCCGAGCGCCGCCGGTCACCGAGGAGTGGCCGTGAGTCGCTAGAGTCGCGCGGGTGAGTGTGCTCGTCGTGACCGGGACCGACACCGGGGTGGGAAAGACCGTTGTCACGGCCGCGGTCGCGGCGCTGGCCCGTACGCGGGGGTTCTCCGTGGCGGTGGTCAAGCCCGCCCAGACCGGGGTCCGGCCGGGTATGCCCGGTGACCTGGATGAGGTACGACGGCTTGCGGGCATCACCGACCTGCATGAGTTCGCGCGCTACGCCGCCGCGCTGGCCCCGGCCGCGGCGGCGCGCCTCGCCGGGTTGCCACCCCCCGATCTCCGGGTCTGCGCGGGCCTGATCCGCGAGCTGCACCGTGACCTGGTGATCGTCGAGGGCGCGGGCGGGCTGCTCGTGCGCTACGACGACGACGGCGCGACCCTCGCCGACCTGGCCCACGATCTCGGCGCCCCCGTGCTCGTCACCGTGCGACCGGGGCTGGGCACGCTCAACCACACGGCCCTGACCCTGGAGGTCATGGCCGCCCGCGGTCTCGACCTGGCCGGCCTCGTCGTGGGGGCATGGCCGTACCGGCCCCTCCTCGACGACCTCTGCAACGTCCGTGACCTGGAGACCCTCGCGGCACGCCCGCTCTCTGGGGTCCTGCCGGAGCGGTGCGGACGACTGGACGGGCCGGAGTTCCTGCTCGCCGCCCAGAGCGGCCTGGCCCCACAGCTCGGCGGAGCCTTCGACCCGGCGATGTTCCGCGAGGATTGCCATGCCCGTGCGCAGACGTACGGGGAACTGATCCCACGAGAGGAAGAGCCATGAGCGACGACCTCACGGCCACGGCGCCGCCCGCAGCCGAAGGCGCACCGACCGACATTCTCGCCGCCGCGCGTGCGCAGGTGCTCGAACGCGGCGAGGGGCTCGGTGAAAGCCAGATCCTCGGGTGCCTGACGCTCCCCGACGACCGCGTCGAGGAGCTACTCGCCCTCGCGCACGAGGTGCGCATGCGGTGGTGCGGGCCCGAGGTCGAGGTGGAGGGCATCATCTCGGTCAAGACCGGCGGCTGCCCGGAGGACTGCCACTTCTGCTCGCCGTCGGGCCAGTTCGAGTCGCCCGGACGCGCCGCGTGGCTGGACATCCCCTCGCTCGTGCGCGCCGCCAAGGAGACCGCCGCCACGGGCGCGACGGAGTTCTGCATCGTCGCCGCCGTACGCGGGCCGGACGAGCGGCTCATGAGCCAGGTGCGCGAGGGCGTGGCCGCCATCCGCAAGGAGGTGGACATCAACGTCGCGTGCTCGCTGGGCATGCTGACCCAGGCGCAGGTCGACGAACTGGCCGCGATGGGCGTGCACCGCTACAACCACAACCTGGAGGCGCCGAAGTCGCACTTCTCCCACGTCGTGACCACCCACACGTGGGAGGAGCGCTGGGAGACCTGCCAGATGGTCCGCGCGGCCGGCATGGAGCTGTGCTGTGGCGGCATCGTCGGCATGGGCGAGACCGTCGAGCAGCGGGCGGAGTTCGCCGCGCAGCTCGGTGCGCTGGAGCCCGACGAGGTGCCGCTCAACTTCCTCAACCCGCGGCCGGGCACACCCTTCGCCGGGTACCCCCTGGTCGAGGGCGCCGAGGCCCTGAAGACCATCGCCGCCTTCCGGCTGGCGCTGCCGCGCACGATCCTGCGCTACGCCGGCGGCCGCGAGCTGACGCTCGGCGACCTGGGCACGAGGTCGGGCATGCTCGGCGGCATCAACGCGATCATCGTCGGTAACTACCTCACCACGCTCGGCCGCCCCACCGGCCGTGACCTGGAAATGCTGGACGAGTTGAAAATGCCGATCAAGGCACTGTCACAAACTCTCTAGAACCATCCGGCGCCCACTACCGTCGAAGTTCGGACAGCACTGTCATCGGACAGAGGTGGTCGAAATGAGGACGGCGGTCGCAACGGCTCTCATTGGGGTCGCGCTGCTCGCTTCGGGGTGCGCCGGAGATTCCCAGGCCCAGGTCGACGATTCGGCCTCACCGAGCCTCGGCGTGGCGGACGCACTCGTGCTGCGCACGAAGACGACAGGCGGTTTCGGCGGCCTGGGCGGCCCCGGCACAATGCCGGAGTTCTCCCTGTACGGGGACGGGCGCGCGATCACCGGCGGCGCCCACCCGGCCGAATACCATCTCAGCCCGCAGGCGCTACGCCGGCTCGTCTCCGACGCCTCCAAGGCCGGGCTGGCCACGCCGCGCACGGTCGACGATCCGAGGTTCGCCGACGCGACGTACAAGGTCATCACGTTCGTGACCGGGGGGCGGCCGCGCACCACGAAGATCATTAACGAGGGCGGCCGCGCCGGCGATCCGGCCACGGCGTTCCTGCCGCGGCTCGTCCCGGCGAACTGGCCACGTGGTGACCAGACCACCGACCCACGGCCGTACCGCGCGGCCAGAGTCGCCGTGCTGGCCGGCCCGTCACCGGACACCGGAGATACCGCGAGCACCGCGCCGAAGTGGCCGTTCAAGCCGCTCGCGACCGGCTCCCGCGTCGGGGCACTCAGCTGCACCGTGCTCACCGGCCGGGACGTCGCCAAGGTCCAGCGGCTGGCAGTGCGGCCCGACTGGCGCGACCGCGGCCAGACGTTCCGCGTGACGGTCCGGCCGCTGCTGCCAGACGAGCGCGACTGCGCCGCCCTGAACCGCTAGACGCCCGACACCGTTACCGATTCGTGATCTAGAGCGGCTGAACCGTAACCGGCCGCCTTCACAGTGGCCCGCAGCGAAACATTGTTTCGAAAGGGCCTCCCCATGCCGCACGATGCTCCGCGTTCGCCCAGCCCCGTCATGCGAGTCGTGGTCGCGATCCTGCTGATCGCGCCCTTCGCCGTCTACCTCTCCGTCCCGAGCTACGCGAGGGTCAAGCCGCGCCTCGCCGGATTACCCTTCTTCTACTGGTGGCAGCTGCTCTGGGTGATCATCACCGCGCTGTTCATCGGCACCGCCTACCTGCTCACTCGCCGGACCCGCCCCGGGCGCCCGGCCGATCGGGAAGGCGAGTAGATGGACGACGTCAACGGTGTCGAACTGACGATCTTCATCATCTTCTTCGTCCTCGTCACGGCGATGGGCTTCATGGCCGCGCGCTGGCGGCGCGGACAGACGCTCATGCACCTGGACGAATGGGGCCTGGGCGGTCGCCGTTTCGGCACGTTCACCACCTGGTTCCTGCTCGGCGGCGACCTCTACACGGCGTACACGTTCATCGCGGTGCCCGCGGCCGTGTTCGCCGGCGGCGCCACGGGCTTCTGGGCCCTTCCGTACGCGGTGATCGCCTACCCCCTCGTGTTCCTGCTCGGCCCGCGCCTGTGGTCGGTGTCGCACGTCCACGGTTACGTCACGACGGCCGACTTCGTACGCGGGCGGTTCGGCTCCCGGTCGCTCGGACTGGCCGTCGCCGTCACCGGGATCCTGGCGATGATGCCCTACATCGCGCTGCAGCTCGTCGGCATCCAGGCGGTCCTGACGGTCATGGGAGTGAAGGGCTCGGGGCTCGCCAAGGACCTGCCACTGCTCATCGCGTTCGCGGTGCTGGCCGCCTACACCTACACGTCGGGGCTGCGCGCGCCCGCGCTGATCGCGTTCGTCAAGGACGCCCTGATCTACCTGGTCATCATCGTCGCGGTCATCTACATCCCGACGAAGCTGGGCGGCTGGGGACACATCTTCGACAGCGCGCAGGCGAGCCTGGCCAAGCCCAACCCGGCGACGGGCAAGCCGAGCGGCTCGCTCATCACCAATGACATGACGCACTGGGCGTACGGCACGCTGGCGCTCGGCTCGGCGCTGGCGCTGTTCATCTATCCGCACACCGTCACCGGCGCGCTCGCGTCCGGGCGGCGTGACGTGATCAAGCGCAATGCCGCGCTGCTGCCCGCCTACTCCCTGCTGCTCGGGCTTCTCGCCCTGCTCGGTTACATGGCCCTCGCCCGGCCGGACGTCGCCGCGGCGGTCAAGGCGGCGAAGAACCCGCAGCTGGCCGTGCCGACCCTGTTCGACCACATGTTCCCCGACTGGTTCGCGGGCGTGGCATTCGCGGCCATCGGCATCGGCGCGCTCGTCCCAGCGGCGATCATGTCGATCGCGGCGTCGAACCTGTTCACCCGCAACGTCTACAAGGAGTTCTTCCGCCCGAGCGCCACACCGGCCGAGGAGACACGTGTCTCCAGGCTCGTGTCGCTGCTGGTCAAGGTCGGCGCGCTGGTCTTCGTGCTGGCCTTCGACAAGACCCTGTCGATCAACCTGCAGTTGCTCGGCGGCATCTGGATCGTGCAGACGTTCCCCTCGCTGGGCCTCGGGCTCTTCACCCGCTGGTTCCACCGCTGGGCGCTGCTCGCCGGCTGGGCCGTCGCCATGGTCTACGGCACGCTGACCGCATACAACCAGCACTCGGCCACGCAGAACCACTTCGCGCAGTCGACCGCGGACGTCCCTTTCCTCCATCACACCGGCTACATCGCCCTGACCGCCTTCGTGATCAATATGATCATCGTGCTGGTCCTGACCGCGATCTTCAGGGCGGCCGGCGTGCCCGACGGGACCGACGAGACCCGGCCCGCCGACTACACGGCCGACGCCGACGACCCGCGCGTGAAGGATCTGCCCGAGCTCGTCGCCGACTGAGCCCGCACCAGGCCTGAACGGGACTGATAGGTGACCCATGGCGCGGATCGGCCGCCCGGCTCCCACACCGGGGGACCGATCCCGTTTTGGGGTGTTCTAGGCTCTGACCGTGAGCGAGACGCGAGATTCGGAACAGCCGCCATATCCGCGTCCGCCCGGCATCGACATCCGGATCGCGCGCCCGGACGAACTCGGCAGCATCGGTGAGCTCACCGCCGCCATCTACGTCGCGGCGGGGTTCATCAGCCCGGACAGCAGCTACATCAGGCGGCTGCGCGACGCCGTCTCCCGCGCCCGCGAGGCCGAACTCCTGGTCGCGACGTACAACGGCGAGCCCACGGGCACGGTGACCTACTGCAGGCACGGCAGCCCGTGGGCGCAGCTGACGGTGCCGGGCGAGGCGGAGTTCCGGATGCTCGCGGTGGTGCCGGCCTCACGCGGACTGGGACTCGGCGACGCCATGGTCCGTTACTGCATCGCCCGAGCGCGGGAAGACCGGTGTGACACCCTGCGGCTGTCGACCGAGCCCGTCATGCACGCGGCCCATCGGATCTACCGGCGGCTGGGGTTCGTCCGCACACCAGAGCGCGACTGGCAGCCCCAGCCGGGTGTCGAGCTACTCACGTACGCGCTGGCCCTCTGAGGCCCTCCGGGGCGTCCTCTGGAGTACGCTGCTGCACCGTGACGGCGACCTACTGCGACCACTGCGGCGACCCGATCACCGGCGGCGAGCACCCCGTGTGCCGCGTGGCGCGGGAGATGGAGCCGCCGCGTTACTGCCCCGAGTGCCGCCGTCGAATGGTCGTCCAGGTGACACCCGGCGGCTGGACCGCCGACTGCACCAGGCACGGCACGCTCACGGCCTGACCTGGGGACGTAGCCGAGGGGCGGCGGCCGATACGGTCGCACGCCGGGCGAGCCGGCGGTGCGGCGCGGGAAGCGGCGCGCCCATGCGAGAACGGCTTTCCGGCACGGGACACGCTCGCCGCGGCGACGAGGGACGCCCCTCACGCGGTCGACGCCGGCTACTCGATGACGGCGATCAGGTGGCCTTCCTGGATCACGTCGCCCTCGGCGACCTTGAGACTGACGACCGTGCCGGGGTCCTCCGCCAGGACCGGGATCTCCATCTTCATGGACTCCAGGATGACGAGCGTGTCGCCGTCCTCGACCGCGTCGCCCTCGGCGACCACGACCTTCCACACATTCGCCACCATTTCCGCGCGTACCTCAGACAACGCGGCTCCTCTCCTCAGACGCCGGCGCCTGCCGGACGCTCATCTCGATCCCATTCTGGGGCCAAGCCGTCCTCACGCGCGCATCCGGTCCACGAGGCCGGTGTCGTAGTCACCCGAGACGAACTCCGGGTTCGCCAGCAGTTCGGTGAAGAACGCGAGATTGGTCTTGGGTCCTTCGATCCGGAATGCCTCGACAGCGTCGCGCGCCGTGGCCAGGGCCTGGGCCCGGTCCGGACCGTACACGCAGAGCTTGGCCAGGAGCGGGTCGTAGAACGGCGTGACCTTGTTGCCCGCCTCATAGCCCGAGTCGACGCGGATGACCTCGCCGGCAGGCTCCTCCCACACCGTGATCTCTCCGGGGCTGGGCAGGAACCGCCGGGGGTCCTCGGCGTAGACGCGGAACTCGATCGCGTGCCCGCGCGGCTCCACGGCGGTGAACGTGACCGGCTCGCCCGCGGCGACCAGGAGCTGCTGTTCGACCAGGTCGATGCCGGTGACGAGCTCGGTGACCGGGTGCTCGACCTGAAGCCTGGTGTTCATCTCGAGGAACACGAACTCCTGCGCCACCGGGTCGACGAGACACTCGACGGTGCCCGCGCCGCGGTAGCCGACGGCCTCTCCGGCGCGTACGGCCGCGGACAGCATCCGCGAGCGCAGCTCCGGGCCGACACCGGTGGACGGCGTCTCCTCCACGACCTTCTGATGCCGGCGCTGCACCGAGCAGTCGCGCTCGCCCAGCGCCAGGACCGTGCCGTCGGCGAGGCCCAGGATCTGGATCTCGACGTGCCGGGCGCGCTCGACGAAACGCTCCAGCAGGATGTCGGGGTTGCCGAAGAACCGCTCGGCGCGCGTGCGGGCCGTGTCGTAGGCCTTGCGCAGCCCGTCCTCGTCGTAGGCGACGCTCATGCCGATGCCGCCGCCCCCACCGGCCGCCTTGACCATGACCGGGTAGCCGATGCCCGCGGCGACCGCGGCGTCGGCGTCGGGCACGGGCTCACGGGTGCCGGCCGCGACCGGGACGCCCGCCCGCTCCATGAGGTTGCGTGCGCTGATCTTGTCGCCCATGGCGGCGATCGCCTCCGGCGGCGGCCCGATCCAGATCAACCCGTCGTCGACGACGCGGCGGGCGAACCCGGCGTTCTCCGCGAGGAAGCCGTAGCCGGGGTGGATGGCGCGGGCGTTGGTACGCCTCGCCGCCTCCATCACCGCGTCCATGTCGAGGTAACTCTTGGCGGGCTGCGCCGGGCCGATGAGGACCGCCTCGTCGGCCTCGGCCACGTAGGGGAGGTCGGCATCAGCCTCGGAGTACACCGCGATCGCCTTGATCCCCAGAGCGCGCACGGTACGGATCACCCTCCGGGCGATCTCTCCGCGATTGGCCACCAACACCGACTCGAACACCGCTCCTCCTCCAATTCGCCAGCCCAGGAAGAATAACCACCTGTCAGGCGGCGGGGCGCGATGCTCGCCGACAAAAAGCCGGTGGCCGTCTTGTCAGCGCCTCCGGTCGACCACGTGGCCGAGCGCCTCAACGACGGTGGGGTCGTACTCCGCGGCGGAGTCGCCCCGCAGGCGCTCGAGCACCGCGGCCGACCGATCGCGGTCAGACGATGCCCCGACCAGGTCATCGTAGGCGTTTGCGACCTTGATGACGCGGCTCGCCAGCGGCGGAGCCGATCCCTCCGCCGTGCGGTAGGGCTCGGACTGGCGGCGGACGATCTCGGCCACCTCCGGCAGCACCCCGGTCTTGGTGATCACGCCCGCGCCGAGGTCGGCGATGCGGCGCTGCTCGCTGGGCGAGGCCAGGACGGTCGCGCCCCCGGGTATGGGGTCACGCAGCGAGAGCTGGCCGATGTCGTGCATGAGCGCGGCGTACTCGAGCTCGAGCAGCGCCTCCTCGGTCATGCCCAGCTCGCGTCCCATCGCCACGGCCAGCGCGCTGACCCGCCGCGAATGCCCGGTCTCGACGTAGCCGCCGACCTCGGTGACCCGGGACAGGGCGCGGACGGTCTGCAGGTTGGTGGCCCGGATGCCGGCGAAGCGCCGGAACGCCACCTGCGTCACCAGGATCGGCGCGGTGAACACCAGCAGCGCCACCGGTCCCATGACGAAGGTGCTCACCGCGATGAGCATGCCGGTCGCGCCCGAGGACGCACAGAGCGGGAGCTTGGCCCGGATCTCGTCGCCCAGCGCGATGCCGAAGCGGGTGCGGACGGCCTCCGCGCGTATGGTCGCCGCGGCGACCACCTCGGCGACGCACGAGAGCATCACGATCAACGCCATCACCGTGATGAGCAGCGGCCAGTGATGCCTTAATGACGAATGCCCGAGCGGGCGGAAGATGAAGGCCACGAGGGCGGGGCTGAGGATCCGGCGTGCCATCGCGTCGAGCGCCGGCATGCGGCCGACGGCGATGTGCGGCAGCGCCCCGATGAACGTGCCGCAGGCCGTGACGGTCACGGCCTGGAAGGCCGAATGGGTGGCAGGTTCGCTGCCCACGCGCAGGAGCAGGGCGTAGCCGAGAGAGCCCGCGCTGGCGATCGGGGCCACCTCCCGGTTGCCGGGCATGATCATCCGGAGCAGCTCGCCCACGGCGATGAGCGCGCCGAACAGGATGGCCGTACGGGAGTCCTCGATGCCGACGGCGCCCACCTGGGTGACCGAGGCGATGATGAGCATCCCCGCCACCGCGATGAGCAGCAGCTGGGCGGAGTCGAGCGACTGCCAGGCCGGGCGATGGCGGTCGGACCGGGTGACCGGCGCGCTCGCGGGCGCGCTCACGCGTCGTCCGCGGGGGGCGTGACCGGAATGTTCACCGCACGCCCTCGCCCGCGACGCGCAGCGGTGCGCTCGGGTCGTCGTGGTCCTGCTGCGTGGTCTCGATGTCTTCGCCTTCGGGCGGGGCGACCGGGTCGGGCTGGTCCCATCCCTGGCTCTCGATCGCGGCGATGAACGCCTCGACCAGGTCGGGGTCGAAGTGGCCGCCGGCGGAACGCCGTAGCTCGGCGATGCCCTCCTCGAGGGAACGAGCAGCGCGGTAGGACCGTGTCGAGGTCATGGAGTCGAAGGCGTCGGCCACCGAGATGACCCGGGCGAACACCGGGATCTCCGCGCCGGCCAGGCCCATGGGGTAACCGGTGCCGTCCATCCGCTCATGATGGTGCATGATGCCGGCGAGGGCCTCGTCGAGGAAGCCGATGTCGCGGACGATCTCCAGGCCGCGCATCGGGTGCAGCTGGATCGCGGCGAACTCCTCCTCGGTCAGGTCGCCGGCCTTCTGCAGCACCTTGGTCGGCACGCCCAGCTTTCCGACGTCGTGGAGCATCCCGGCGTAGCGGATCGCGCCGACCCGCTCGGGCCGCATGCCGATCGCTTCGGCGATCAGCGCCGAGCCCCGCGAGACGCGCTCGCTGTGGCCGCGCGTGTAGTAGTCCTTGGTCTCCACCGCCTGGCAGAGCGCGGCGATGGTGGCCGCGTGGGCCTGCTGCTGGTCGCTGGTCTGCTGGAACGCCCAGCGGGCGAGCAGCATCGGCAGCAGCACCAGCACGGCCGAGAACGGCCCGATGAGGCCCCAGGGTGCCGCGATGAGCAGGCCGAACACGCCGTACGAGAGCTGGCCGGCCGCGAGGTTGCCGATGGGCCGCCACCGGAAGCCCCACACGGGTGCCATCTTGCCGAGGACGAGGACGACGCCGATGAGGGCGAGGTTGACCGCGACGTAGGTGACGACCGCGCAGAGGTAGGGCGTGATGATGCCGGGGAACGAGCCGTTGGTGGGCTTACCGGTGGTGCCGCCGGCCATCTGGTACACCACGCCGGCGAGATAGCCGGAGACGGCGAACTGGGCCCCGTTGAAAAGCCGCTTTTCCAGGCCCATCTCACGCCGCCAGGCCACCATCGCGGACGCGCCCACGATCGCCGCGCCGACCGGCCCGAGGAGTACGACGGAGGCCAGGCCCGCGGAGTAGCTCAGCGACACACGGGCGTTCTCGCTGTTGAGCAGGGCGGGTGCCGACTCGCAGATCACCGAGAGCAGGGCGAGGACGGCGAGAGTGGCCCAGTCGATGCCGTCAAGGGACGAGAGACCGATGGCTGAGGCCGCGAGCACCACGACCGTGCAGACGTACGCCCACGCGGCGAGGGGTAGTCCACGCAATGCCGCCCCCACGAGGTTATGGGCTAAGCCCAGGACACGCCTTGACGCATGCTTCTCTGCCTCCCCAGGAGCTCCCGACCCGAGAGCTCGTTGTCCCTGACTCACCGCCCGTCTTGGCTCGACGCCGAAGAATCGGTGGTAAGCCTAACCCGACAGCAGGGGCTCACGCAGACGCGCAGGGAAACGTGAGCAAAGCGTGAATGAATCGTCACCTACGGTCCGTGGGGGCGCACAACAGCTACAGATCGGTCATTCAACGAGATTGGCGCGAACCTCTTCAATTCGCCCAAGGACCTTCGCTCTGAGATCCTGGGGCACCGGGTCGCAGCCACAGCTCTTGTGCACGAGCTTCTTGACCGACTCCTCGAGGCCGTACTCCCGCAGGCAGGGCCCGCACTCGTCGAGGTGCTCCTTGATGTTGGAGCATCCGTGCTCGTCCAGCTCGCCGTCGAGATAGGAGTAGATGCGGGCGAGCACCTCGGTACACGGGGTCTCGTGCGGCTTTCCGCAGCTCATTTCGTCACCTCGTCCAGAGGCGCGGGCCTGGGGCACGTCCGGTCGCTCATGCGGAGTCCTCCTGGCGCCGGCCTCCGTTGGCGCGGGCGAGCCCGCGATCTTGCGCATAGTCCTCGAGCATCGACCGGAGCTGACGCCTGCCGCGGTGCAGCCGGGACATCACCGTGCCGATCGGAGTGCCCATGATGTCGGCGATCTCCTTGTACGCAAAGCCCTCGACATCGGCGAAGTAGACCGCCATCCGAAAATCTTCGGGAAGGGCCTGCAACGCCCTCTTGACATCGGAGTCAGGGAGGTGTTCAAGGGCTTCTGCCTCCGCGGACTTCAGGCCCGTCGAGGTGTGCGACTCGGCGCGAGCGAGCTGCCAGTCCTCCACCTCCTCCGAAGCGGACTGCTTCGGCTCCCGCTGCTTCTTGCGGTAGGAGTTGATGAAGGTGTTGGTGAGGATCCGGTAGAGCCAGGCCTTGAGGTTGGTGCCCTCCTGGAACTGGTGGAAGGAACCGAACGCCTTGGCGAACGTCTCCTGGACCAGATCCTCCGCGTCCGCGGGATTGCGCGTCATTCGCAGCGCGGCGGAGTACAGCTGGTCGAGAAACGGGAGCACGTCACGCTCGAAGCGTCGAGTGCGCTGCTCCAGAGTCTCCACTGCCTCGGGTACCTGACCCACCTCCTCCGTAGCGCCGATCCCGGCATCGAAACCATACGCTCCAGACGATAGCGGGTACACCGCCGACGCATCGCGCCGGTCCGCCAGCAAGACGGTCATCATCACCTCGAACTTTCGCAGGCCAGTGTCCGTTATGACACTGCGCAACGCGCAACGCGCCCGCGGGATTCCCCCAGAAGCGCGGGAATGCTTCGGCACACCGGCGTCGAGTGTGAGCTCGTACCTTCAACAGGGAAGGATTGGGAGAAATGCATCCCCGAGGAGCCGCCGTGCTGTCCATTCCGGCGAAGCATCCCGCAGTAGGCGAGCCCGAGTCGCTCGTGAGCTACTGGACCTTCTACTGGGCCGTCGCCGCCGCACAGCTGTCTCGATGGCTGCCCCGCAGGCCGTCACGGATACTCGACCTGTCCGCGTCACAGACGCGGTACGCCGATCAGGCCGCGAACGCGGGCCACACCGTGGTGGAGGTCCGCGACACCCCTCGCGGCACACCGGCCCCGAGACGCACCCGCACGCTGGTCGCCGACGCCGCGTCACTGGCGTTCCTGTCCCCCGGCTCCTTCGACGCCGTCGTCGCGGAGGGGCGGATGCTGTCACGGCACCTGGTCACCGAGAACGTGGTCGCCGAGATCGCCCGCGTTCTGCGGCCCGGCGGGCGGGTGCTGCTGAGCGTCGACTCCCACGTGCTCGGCATGGCCATCCTCGCCGAGCAGAACTACTGGGCCCACCTGTCGGACGTGCCGCGTTCGGAGGTGATGCTCGTGCCGTGGCCCGACGGCACGATCACCCGGTGCTTCGGGGTCGAGCAGCTACGCGAGCTCCTCACCGAGTGCGGCCTGGAGGTCGAGTGGATCAGGCCGCGCACGGCGCTGTCCCCCTCGACCGTCGAGCACGTCCACGGCTCCAGCCCACAGGCGCACACGAGGCTCGTACGGGCCGAACTGACCGCCCCGCAGACCGAAGAGCCGGTCGGCATCCACCTCGTCGCCAGCGCGATCAAAAAATCCGACTGAGCCCGTACCCCACGGGCCCATTGGGGCGGATGCGCACGCCGGGGCGGCGTATCACCGGGGAGCGCGCAGTACGGACCTAACGGCGCGAACGGTCGTGCTTGGCCTGGCACGCGACGCAGCGGCACGCCTCGGGACGCGCCTCCAGCCGCCCGTCCGGCACCGGGAGGCCGCAGTCCACGCACTTGCCGTAGGTGCCGGCGTGGGCGCGCGCGACCGCGGCGAGCACCTCGGAACGCTGGCCGCGCATCGCCTCCAGGGCCGCCTCGATCCGGCCGCTGTCGGACAGGCTCGCCCCCGCGTCGGCCGTGTGTTGTTCGGCCTCAGGGTGCTCGCTCTGCAGGACGGCGATCGACCGATCGAGATCGGTGAGCATCTCATCCAGGCGCTTCTGCGCGGTGTCCAGGCTCATGCGTACCTCCGACGCGTGGTCAGAAGAGAGTGAGGGGAGCTGCTGAAGGAATACCCATCTGCGGGGCCGGCTTGACCAGTTCGGGGCCGTTATTTATTACCTTGTTCACGGCCGTGGACACCGGATGGGACTCCAGCCGGCCCGCCGCGGCGGGCACGAGCAGCGACCGCACCTCGTCGGGATGGTTCAGCGCGGGGTCCAGCCACGCGGCGAACCTGTCCGGCTCGACGAGCATCGGCATCCGGTCGTGGATGCGGCCGACGTCATCGGTCGCCTCGGTCGTGATGACGGTGCAGGTCAGCAGCCGTCCGCCGGGGACGTCCGCGGAGCGCCACACCTCGTACAGGCCGGCCATGGCGAGCACTCCCCCGTCGGCGGGACGGATGAAGTGGGGCTGCTTGCCGCCGTCGTCGCCGGCCTGCCATTCGTAGTAGCCGTCCGCGGGGACCAGGCAGCGGCGCGAGGCGAAGGCACGGCGGAACGCCGGTTTCTCGTGCGCGGTCTCCACCCGTGCGTTGATCAGGCGCGCGCCGATCGAGACGTCCTTCGCCCAGGACGGCACCAGCCCCCACCGCGCGACGTGCAGCTCGCGCACGTTCTCTGGTCGCGTCCGCACCTCACTCGCTGCGCGGGTGGCTCGTTCCTCACCCCCCACTCCGCTCGCTGCGTCGCCACCGCTCCGGCGGGTCAGGACGACCGGCACCGGCTTGGTCGGCGCCACGTTGAAGTCCGGCTCGAGCTCACCTGCCTCGTCGCCGTCGACGTCGAAGAAGTCGATGAGCTCCTGACGTCCACGCGTCGACGCGTACCGACCGCACATCGCCCGGCCCTCCCCTCTTTCTCGCTGCGCGAACCGTGCTTGGTCGCGCTTCCGATGGGCATGACCGGTGTTATGCAGATCATCAGGACCATCGCGCGTCCGCTCGTCGCGGCGCCATTCATGGTCACCGGACTCGAGACATTGCGCAATCCGGCCCCCCGCGCGGAGAAGGTCGCCCCCACCCTCAAGCCGCTCGCCGACCGGGTGTCCTGGCTTCCCTCCAAGGACCCGGAGACGCTCGTGCGGATGCAGGGCGCGATCAGCCTCGGCGCGGGGGCGTTGTTCACGCTGGGCCGGTTCCAGCGCCTCACGACCCTTCTGCTCGCGGCGGAGATGGTGCCCGCGCTGCTGACCGAGCATCAGTTCTGGAAGGAGGACGACCCCGACCGGCGCGTCACCGAACGCACCCTCATGCTGAAGAACGCCGGGCTGTTCGGCGCGCTGCTGTACGCCGGAGCCGCGCCGAGCCGGCATCGTCCGGTGAAGGCGGCCAAGGCCGGGCTGCACGAGGCACGGCTGCAGGCGGCGATCGCGAAGGCGGAGGCGGGCCGCAAGGCCGAACGCGCCCGCCGCAAGGCCGCCAAGCGCGCCGCTCAGACCCAGCGCCGGGCCGTCCGGCTCACCGGCCGCTGAGCGTGACGACCTCGTCGACGTGACGGAGGATCGGCGCCGCGCCCGGGACGGCCGCGCGGTGCGTGAGGAGTAGCAGCGTACGCTCCTCCGCCGCCGACAGCAGGTCGGTGAGCATGCCGGGCTCCTCTGTGGGCTCTTCGAGGATGAGGATCGGCTGATCCGCCAGCAGGACCCGCGCCAGGGCGAGGCGCTGGCATGCCGCCGGTGGCAGGGTGCCCTCCCGGTCGCCGATGACGGCCCCCGGCGCGAGCTCCAGCCCCGCTCGCCGCAGCGCGCCGGCCACATCGTCGTCCGTGGCGTCCGGCCGGGCGACCCGGACGTTGTCCGCGACCGTGGCGTGCAGAATCCGCGTGTCGCGCGCGCACAACCCGATGACGCGGCGCACGTCCTCGCCCGACAGGTCGCGCAGCTCGACGTCGTTGACCGTGGCGGTGCCCTCGTAGTCGAGGAAGCCGAGCAGGACCGCGGCCAGCGCCGAGGTGCCCACGGGACCACCCGCGACCAGCGCCGCCCGGCGCCCGGGCGGCAGCACCAGCTCGACATCGCCGAGCGTGACGATCTCGCCGTCGGGCTCGCCGTCCGGCCAGCGCGTGCGCAGGCCCGCGACGCGCAGCTCGTACGGGCCCGGTGGCAGCGGCACCGTCTCCGGCGGCTCGGTGTGCTCGCGGAGGTGCCCGCGCGCCGGCGATGAGTTCACTGTCGCCTCCCTGACATCGCGCGATCCGTGAGGCCACCGTAGACAGCGGGTACGACATCCGCCGCGAGATCTACCATCGGATTCCCGAACCACGACCGTCCCGGCACCTGGGCGTTCGGCAAGATCTCGCCATGCCCTCCGGCCGGTACCCTTCAGTCATGCGTCACATGTGGTCCGCACCCGCGGCGGCCGGGCCGGTCGACGCGGCGGTCGCGCTCCCGGGGTCCAAGTCGATCACCAACCGGGCGCTGATCATCGCCGCGCTCGCCGATGGTGAGTCCTTCGTGCGCCGGCCCCTGCGCAGCCGGGACACGCTGCTCATGGCCGGGGCCCTGCGCGCTCTCGGCGTGTCCGTCGAGGACGAGGGTTCCGACTGGCGGATCACCCCCGGTGAGCTTCGCGGCCCGGCCACTCTCGACGTGGGCCTGGCCGGCACCGTCATGCGGTTCATGCCGCCGGTGGCGGCGCTGGCCGTCGGCGACGTCTTCTTCGACGGCGACCCGTACGCCCGCAAGCGGCCCATGGGCACGATCCTGGCCGCGCTGCGCGTCCTCGGCGCCGACGTCGACGGCGACGCGCTGCCGTTCACCGTACGCGGCACCGGCACGATCCCCGGCGGCTCCGTCACGATCGACGCGTCGGGCTCCTCCCAGATGGTCTCCGGCCTGCTGCTGGCCGCGCCGCGGTACGGAAAGGGCGCGGAGGTGCGCCACGAAGGGCCGCCCGTACCCTCGACCGGACACCTGACGATGACCGTGCGGATGCTGCGCGAGGCGGGTGCCACGGTCGAGACCGGCCCCGACGTGTGGCGGGTGCAGCCGGGCGGGCTGCGCGGGGGCGAGTACGACGTCGAGCCGGACCTGTCCAACGCCGCGCCGTTCCTCGCCACCGCGCTGGTGACCGGCGGACGCGTGACGGTGCGCGGCTGGCCGGCCGAGACGACGCAGCCCGGTGACGAACTGCGGCACCTGCTGACCGAGATGGGCGCCTCGGTGACCTACGACGACGGGGACCTGACCGTACGCGGCGGATCGATCCACGGCATCGACGTGGACCTCGGCGGCGCCAGCGAGCTGAGCTGCGTGCTCGCCGCCGTGGCGGCGCTCGCCGACGGCCCGTCGCGGCTCCGCGGCATCGCGCACATGCGCGGCCACGAGACCGACCGCCTCGCCGCGCTGACGGCCGAGATCAACGGCCTGGGCGGCGACGTGCGTGAGCTGCCCGACGGCCTGGAGATCCGGCCCCGGCCGCTGCACGGCGGCGTCTTCCACACCTATGACGACCACCGGATGGTGATGGCGGCCGCCGTGCTCGGCCTGGCCGTCCCGGGCGTCGAGGTGGAGAACCCCGCCACCGTGGGCAAGACGCTGCCCGAATTCGGCGAGCTCTGGACAGAGATGTTGCGTTAGTCATGGCGCGCGATTGGGCGAGACTCGATGAGGACGACGTACGGGTACGTCCGGGCAAGGGCTCCCGGCCGCGCACCCGCCGCCGGCCCGCGCACGAGGACGCCGTCGGCGGCTTCGTGATGGCGGTCGACCGTGGGCGCTACACCTGCCTGGTCGCCGACCGTCCGGTCACCGCGATGCGCGCACGGGAGCTGGGCCGCAAGAGTGTCGTCGTCGGTGACCAGGTACGCCTGGTCGGCGACGTCTCGGGCCGCCCCGACACCCTGGCGCGCGTCGTCAGCATCGACCCGCGGACCTCGACCCTGCGCCGTACGGCCGACGACAGCGACCCGATCGAACGCGTCATCGTCGCCAACGCCGACAACCTGGTCATCGTCACCGCGCTGGCCGACCCCGAGCCGCGCCCGCGCATGATCGACCGCTGCCTGGTCGCCGCGTTCGACTCGGGCCTGTCCCCCCTGCTCTGCCTGACCAAGGCCGACCTTGCCCCGCCGGACACACTCGTGGAGATGTACGCGCCGCTGGGCGTCTCGTATGTCGTCACCCGTAAGGACGAGCCGGTCGGCGTCCTGCGCGAACGGCTCGCCGGACGGATGAGCGTGCTGGTCGGACACTCCGGAGTCGGCAAGTCGACGCTGGTCAACGCCTTGGTGCCGGACGCCGAACGCGCGGTGAGCGAGGTCAACCCGGTGACCGGACGCGGCCGGCACACCTCCTCGTCGGCGATCGCCCTCAAGCTCCCGGGCGGCGACGGCTGGATCATCGACACACCGGGCGTCCGCAGCTTCGGCCTCGCCCACGTCAAGCCGGACGACGTCCTGGCCGCCTTCCCGGACCTGATCGAGGGCGACGCGGAGTGCCCGCCGCACTGCACCCACCTGCAGGCCGACTGCGCCCTGGACGCCTGGGTCGCGGCCGGCCACGCCGACCCGTCACGGCTGGACTCGCTGCGCCGCCTTCTCCTCAGCCGCGACACCGACGAGGTCTGACCGCCGGCGGCGGGTCAGCCGAAGGTGATCTGAACTGGTCCTGCTCGTCCGCGGAGAAGGCGGCCCGCCAGCCTTCCCCGCAGTCGGTCTCGCCGGTGAAGTCCCCCGGCCAGTACTGTGAGCTGCGCAGCCGGGCCACCGCGTACGGCGTGCGCACCAGCATTGCGATCATGGTCCCCATGGCGGGAGCTCAGGGGATCGATGGGCGGTTATACGCCCTTTTGTGGCCAATCAGCCCTGTTCGTCCGCGGATTCCGGTCAGGTGAGGGCGGCGATGGAGTCGTCGTCGCAGGACTCCCAGAAGCCGCCCACGACGTCCTCCAGGTGCTCCATCGACTCCGCCTCGAACAGCACGTCCTGGTACGTCGTGATGTCGTACGTCGTCCGTCCCATCGCGGTCAGGTCAAGCGGCCGGATGTCCATGCCGCGGAACTCCTCGATCTCCCCGTACGACGACAGGATGCCGGCGCCGTACGCCTTCGGTTCGCCGTCCTCGGACATCACGCCGAACTCCATCGTGAACCAGAAGACCTTGGAGACGAACTCGAGCGCCTCGGCCGACTCGACCCTGCGCGCGGCCTGGCCCGCGAGCCGGTACAGCGCCGCGAAACGGTCGGCGGCCAGCGCGTTGGCGTGCCCGATCACCTCGTGCACCACATCCGGCTCCGGGGTGTAGAGCGGGACGGTGTGGTGGCGGATGTACTGGGTGGAGTAGAACCGCGAGTCGGCGAGCGTGCCGTAGAACTCCCGCAGCGGCACGAGCCCGGCGGCGGGCCGGTAGCGGAACCCGGTGAGCGGCTCGAGCCGGTCGGAGACCTGCTGAAGCTGGGGAACCCGGTCGCTGGGCAGGTCCAGGCGCTCCTTACCGTCGAGGTACGCGCGGACGGCGTACTTGCGGTGCTTCACGTCGAGCTCGCGGGAGATGATGCGCCAGACCTCGTGCTCGGCCGGGGTGTACTCCGCGACCGGCACGGGTGAGCCGGGTACGTACGCGGTCGCCAGCGCCGCGATGGCGTTCCGCCGGGCCTGGTAGGCGGGGTCGGCGAAGCCCGGGTGGCTGCGGGAGAGCTGGACGACCACCTCGCCGTCGGCGTCCTGGGCGACGGGCGCGAGGTACTGGCCTTCTTCGAACATCGATGCTCCTCGGGGGTTCAGCGCAGTGACCCGCCGGCGCCGTTGACGACGGGCCCCGACCCAGAGGACAGCAGACGCCCCGAAGACTGACAAGAGTGCTCAGACGTTCTAGACGATTCGCTTAATTCCGCTCTATTCAGCGATTAATCTCTGGTCATGTCGCGCAGTGAGATCGACACCCTCGACGCCCGGCTCCTCGAGACGATGCGGACTCATCCGCGTGTCGGGCTGACCGAGCTGGCCCGCCTGCTCGGCGTGGCGCGGGGCACGGTGCAGGCCCGCCTCGACAAGCTGGTCACCCGTGAGGTCATCGCCGACTTCGGCCCGACCGTACGCCCGGCCGGGCTCGGCTATCCGATCCTGGCGTTCCTGTCCCTGCAGATCGCCCAGGGCCTCGTGGCGGACGCCGTACACCACCTGGAGACGCTGCCGGAGGTCCTCGAGGTGCACGGCACCAGCGGCAGCTCGGACCTGCTCTGCCGTGTGGCGGCGCGGAGCACGGACCACCTCCAGGAGATCATCGCGACGATCCTGACGTCGCCGGCCGTGCAGCGGACCGACACGAGCGTGGTCCTGTCCACCCAGATCCCGTTCCGCGTCGAACCGCTCATCCGCGCGGCGCCGCGCTGAACGCCGCCGTGGCGGCGATGTGCGTACGAATTGGCCGCAACGACGAAGATCTTGGTGTGTTACCGAGCCTGGTCTGTATGTGACCGCCACTGTCGCGATAGCGTTGCACGCCGTGGCGGACTATTCGGATGACCTACGCCTTGCACATGTCATGGCGGACGCGGCCGACGATGTCGCCACGCGCCGGTTTCGTGCCCTGGACCTCACGGTCGAGACGAAACCCGACCTCACACCGGTGACCGACGCCGACCGCAGGGTCGAGGAGACCCTGCGCAACACGCTGAAGCGTGCCCGGCCGCGCGACGCGGTGCACGGCGAGGAGTTCGGCCGCACCGGCTACGGCCCGCGCTGCTGGGTGATCGACCCGATCGACGCCACGAAGAACTACGTGCGCGGCGTCCCCATCTGGGCCACCCTCATCGCGTTGATGGAAGGTGACGACCCGGTCGTGGGCCTGGTGTCCGCGCCGGCGCTCAACCGCCGCTGGTGGGCGGCACGTGGCGGAGGCGCCTGGACCGGGCGCAGCCTCGCCAAGGCCACCCGCTGCCGCGTCTCGGGCGTCACGGACCTGAGCGACGCGTCGTTCTCCTTTTCCAGCCTGACGGGCTGGGAGGCCCAGGAGCGCCTGGACGGGTTCCTCGACCTCACCCGTTCCGTGTGGCGCACCCGGGCGTTCGGCGACTTCTGGTCCCACGTCATGGTCGCCGAGGGCGTCGTGGACGTCGCGGCCGAGCCCGAGGTGTCACTCTGGGACGTCGCGGCCGTCCAGGTCATCGTGGAGGAGGCAGGGGGCGTCTTCACCGACCTGTCCGGCGTCCCGACCGCCGACGGCGGCAGCGTGGTCTGCACCAACGGGTTCCTGCACGCGGCCGTGCTCGAAAAGCTCGGAGGCGGCCCGCTAATCCGCGAGGCCTGACGCGCCCGGACAAGATATATCTCATAATGAGGAACAGCGGCCTTGTGCCCGCTCGTTCTTCTGACGGAGTCCACGGAACGGAGAAGATCGTGGGACGCACCGGATATGTCATCGTCGGGATCGTCGCGGCGCTGATCGCCTTCATCCTGCTGCCCGGCTGGATCAAGCTGCTGGGCATCGTGCTGCTCGTGGGGATCCCCGCAGCGGGCTACATGATGCTCGACCCGTCGCAGCGGCGCCGCCTGCGCGGGCAGACGCGCAAGCGCCTCGGCTGAGTCGCGGGCCGCTCTGGGCCCGTGCCCGGAGCGGTCACGCGGAGACGTGCCGTGGCAGGGTCCGTACGTCGCGGACCCCGAGCACCGCCACGGTCGCGGCGAAGAGGACCGCGGCGCTCAGCCCGACCGCTCCGCCGAGGCCGAACGCGATCATCGCGGGTCCGGCGAGGCTCTGCCCGACGGGGCCGAGAACCAGCGAGCCCACCGTGTCGTAGGCGTACACCCGTGACAGCGCCTCGGGCGGCACATGGTGCTGCACCGCGGTGTCCCACTGCACGCCGAACGTCTCGAACCCCGCACCCGTGACGAACGCCGCCGCCAGGATGACCGGCACCGGAGCCGCGACGGCCAGCGCGATGAGCACCGGGACCCCGGCCAGCACCCCGTACGTCGCGACCAGCAGGGGACGGTGCGGGCGATGCCAGAGCGCGAGCAGCCCGCCGGCGATGAACCCCACCGACTCGGCGGCGACCACGAGACCCCAGGTCGTGGCCCCGCCCAGGTGACGTTCGGCGACGAACGGCCCGAGCACCTGGAAGCCGCCGGCGAACGCCGCGTTCACGAAGGCGAACTGCACCACGATCGCCCACAGCCACGTACGCGACCGGAACTCCCGCCAGCCGCCGCGCAGCTCGCTCAGGACACCCAGCCGCAGCCCTTCTGTGGGTGGGAGCCGGAGCCGGGCGAAGAACACCGCCGCGACCGCGAAGGTCGCCGCGTCGAACGCGATGCCCCAGCCGGCGCCGAATCCCGCGATGAAGAGCCCCGCCGCGGCGGCACCGAGCACCTTGGCGGCGTTGACGGCCAGCCGGAGCAGGGCGTTGGCGGGCTGGATGAGGTGCGAAGCGATCGTCTGCGGCACCACACCGAGTGAGGCCGGCCCCAGGAAGGCGGCCGCCATTCCGTTCACGGCCTCCAGCAGCGCCAACTGCCAGACCTGCGCTACGCCGGTGATCAGCAGCGCCGCGGCGGCCGCCTGAGTGACGCAGGCGACCAGCGAGAACGCCACGAGGAGTACGTGCCGGGGCAGCCGGTCCGCCCAGACGCCGCCGAGCAGCAAGAACGCGACGGTGGGCAGGCTGCGCGCGGCCAGGACGATGCCCAGGTCGCCCGCGGACCCGGTCAGATCCAGCACCGCGAACGCAAGCGCGATCGGCGCCATCGCGTTGCCAAGGAACGACACCAGTCGTCCAAAGAAGAGCATGCGGAACCTGGGCGCGGCGAGCGGCCGGAGAGCGGACCTCACAGAGGCTCAACCCTAACCGCGCCCGGCCTTCGCTCGTCGGCGCCGAGCCCACCGCCGTGTCCTCTTTGCGCCGGACTCACCCAAGGGCCTCCGCGACCGTACGGGCCCGCCTGTGACCAGGAGGATGTGCCGATCAAGGAGGTGATCGTGGTGGCCACGCATCGGCCGATCTTCATTCTCGGCTGCCCGCGGTCGGGTGGGACACTGCTGCGCCTGATGCTGCGCGCCCACCCGCGCATCGCCATCCCGCCGGAGACCCGTCTCCTGCTCGACGCGTACGAACACCGCGGCGCGTACGGCGACCTGCGCCGGCTCGCGAACCGGCAGGCCCTGGCCGAGTGGATCGTCGCCGGAGCGGGGACGAGGTTCGGCGGACTGGGCCTCGACCCGCGCACGGTGGCCGATGAGATCATCGCCGGGCCACCCACACTGGGATCGGCCCTGGAGATCGCCCTGCGGGCGTACGCGCGGCGGCTGGGCAAGCCCCGCTGGGGCGACAAGCGGCCCGGCTACGTACAGCACATCGACGCACTGTTGAGGATGTTCCCCGACGCGCAGATCATTCACCTCGTGCGGGACGGTCGCGACTGCGTCGACGAGCTTCAACGCACGCCGTGGTGGCGCATGGGCGTGTACCACGCGATCGCGACGTGGACCCAGGCGATCGACGCCGGGCAGGCCGCCGCCTCGCGTCTGCCGTCGTCCACGTACATCGAGGTCCAGTACGAGAGGCTGCTGGCGGATCCGGACGGCGAGCTCCGGCGGCTGTGCGCCTTCCTCGGCGAGGAGTACCTGCCGGCCATGACGGCGACGCGCTCGTCGCCTTCGTGGCGGCGGTGGCATGAGGCCGCCGGGGAGGCCGGCCGCCTGGAGCGGTGGGAGGCCGAGCTGTGTGAGACGGTGATGACCGATCGGCTGCTGGCCTACGGTTATGAGCCCGTACCCGCGGCACGTCCCGCCGCCCGGCACCTCGCGAGGTACGCCACCGTCACCGCACACCGCCGCCTGGCCGCACGCAAACGAGCGATGGTCGACGCCCGCCTCCGTGCGGGAGAACCCCAGCCGGTCGCGTCCTGTGTCACGGGGAGCGAGAGCTAGAGCGTTCGCTCATCTGTCCTGGTCGGCGTCGAGGATCCGCCGGCATTCCGCTGGGCGCCGTAGTCCACCGAGACGCCCGCGGCCCGGCTCGGAGCTGCCTGGACGACCTCTGCGCGATCCTGAGCGCCCGGCGCGCCCGCGTGCGGCCGACGTCCGGGACTGTTCGCACGGCGAACCGCATCCTGCCGGGAGGCGTCGTTCTAGGGAGAGGGTCGGATTCGCGGGAGGGACCGTCAGACGACGAAACGCTCGTCGAGCTGCTCGCGCATGTCCTCGGGCAGCTCGTGCTTGCCCGCCTTGATGCGGTCGAGGAAGTCTTTCCAGGCGCTCACGCTGAAGAACAGCTTGGGACCTTCGGGGTCCTTGCTGTCGCGAACCGCGATGAGACGCTCGCCCCGGCCCTCTTCGGACGCGTCGGACACCGCGCACCTCTGTTCTACGCTGAGGATTCGCTGAGGGGCCGGCCCTCGCCACCTCTCAGGCTTTAACGTCGTAAACGGTAGCAGGCACCGTCCACCGGGGCGGAGCGTTGGGAGTTTCTACCGCACGCCACAATGCGCTCATGAACACCGTGCGTTCGGTCGCCCTGTTCCTGCTGGCCGCCATCGCGGAGATCGGCGGAGCGTGGCTTGTCTGGCAGGGATTCCGCGAACACCGCGGAGCGCTCTTCATCGCTGCCGGCATCGCCGCACTGGGAGCCTATGGATTTGTCGCGACATTTCAGCCTGATCCACATTTCGGGCGCATCCTCGCGGCCTATGGAGGAGTCTTCGTCGCGGGCTCACTGGTGTGGGGAATGATCGCCGACGGCTTCCGCCCGGACCGCTTCGACGTGGCAGGCGCGTTGTGCTGCCTCCTGGGCGTCGCCATCATCATGTACGCCCCGCGATGACCCGACACGAGGCCAACCGGTCAGCCGAGAAGGCCGCCCTCCGTGACCGGTAGCGCCACGGCACCACCACACCGGCGGCAGGGCCGGGGCCTCGCCCAGGAGCGACTCCCGCGGCACGGCGTCCCCTGCCTGGGGCCCTCTACTAGACGGCCACCGCCCTGCGCGACCTGCCTGGCCGACCACCATCGTGTACGCCCCCACGCGGCCGGTACTGCCTGCTGACGTGGTCACGTACGGACCAGGTCGCAGCGCCCCGGGGCCACACGGGAGGCGGGGAGCCTGCCAGACGTGCCCGCCGCCCCTCACAACGCCAGACGCGGAGGGATCGGCCAGTCACGCCCAGTGCCCCGCGCTGGCCGACACCACCATCGGCACGCCCCGCACGCCGCCGGTGCTGCCCGCACCGGCGCGACCTCAGCGATCCCCGCTTCCGAAGCGATATCGGGCCAGGAAGGGCGTGACCGGTCCCGGCTCCCGGCCAAACGCACCTGCGGGGACTCTTGTTTTACCCTAGAAATGCAGAAAGAGGAGGTGGGTCCACCTGTGGGTGGTCCCTCCTCCTCTTTCCTGTATATGTTTATGTCCGGCGGTGTCCTACTCTCCCACACCGTCCCCGGTGCAGTACCATCGGCGCTGG
>JAOPYG010000309.1 GCA_025964685.1 Actinoallomurus sp.
CCAGCGCCGATGGTACTGCACCGGGGACGGTGTGGGAGAGTAGGACACCGCCGGACATAAACATATACAGGAAAGAGGAGGAGGGACCACCCACAGGTGGACCCACCTCCTCTTTCTGCATTTCTAGCCAGAAATAGACAATCACCTGAAGTGGCCGGTTGGAGAACGTCCGCGCCCCCGGGAGTGCCTCTGGCAGGACTCAGCACGCCCGCCGCATTGGTCGCACGGGCCCAGCGGAGCCGGTGGTGAGGCCATAACCGCCTGTTGCAAGTGGGCGGCCGGGGGAACCATTCGGCCGGTGGTGGCAGAGGTCGGTGACGACGGCTGGGTTGTAGAGCCGTCGCGCGGTAGCGGCGTAGCGACCGGCGGTCGTCACCGGGAAGCTAGGGCCGCGAGCGCGAGCTCGGGTTAGCGCCGGCTGTACGTGGCGACGTCTGGGCATCAGCCAGCCGCCGGGTCGAGTGACCGCGGCCGAGTCGGGAGCCCGAGCCATGCATGCTCCTATCGGTGCGCCTCGTCGACATAGGCGCGCCATCCCGCAGGTGGCGGCAGGCGTTCAGAGACGGTGCCTGGGTTATCCGGGACCCGCCGGCGCGCAGAATCGTACAAGGCGCTCAGGCTGCCTCAGAGGAGTCGGAATGCATCCCGCGTTGTCTGAGAGTGCCGACGGGGCGACAGGCCGTTAGAAGCGTTCTGGTGGCCTTTCCGGTCGGGTGTCGTTGCTCCTCGACCCTGAACCACGCGGGAAGCCTCAACGATCGGCCGTGCAGGCAGACGGGTGGACGCCGGCACCAGGTCAGTCTGAGGGGGAGCGCAGTGTGTCGATGGCGGTTCTCAGTTCGCCGACGCGGTGTTCCAAGGTGCCCACCGCCTTCGCGGCGTCTTCGTCCGTGGCTGCCCATTCGCCGAGGACGCGGACCTGCTCCTCCACGGCTGTCAGGCGTTCGCTGAGTTCGGCGGCGAACTCGCCTGCCGGTGCCGCGGCGAACTGGGTCCGGAGGAGCTCCGACTGTTCGCGCAGCTGCTGGTTCTTCCGATGCAGCTCCACGAAGATCGACACCTTGGTGCGCAGCACCCACGGGTCGAACGGCTTGGCGATGTAGTCGACGGCACCCGCGGCGTAGCCGCGGAAGGCGTAGTCCGGGCCCGCGTCCACCGCCGTCAGGAAGATGATCGGCACCTCGCGGGTCTTGCGGCGCCGCTTGATCGCACGGGCGATCTCGAACCCGTCCATCCCCGGCATCACGATGTCCAGCAGGATCACCGCGAACTCGTTGGTCAGCAGTGCCCGCAGGGCCTCGTCGCCCGACCGGGCACGGATCATGTTCTGGTCGAGGGAGCTCAGGATCGCCTCGAGGGCGACGAGGTTCTCGTCGCGGTCATCGACCAGAAGGATGTTCGCTTTCTCGGCCACGATCAAACCCTCCATCATGTGCGCGGCCGACTCAGCCACGCCCTCATGATGTCAAGAAGATGGTCCGCGTCGACAGGCTTGGGCACATAGTCGGATGCTCCCGACTCGATGCTCTTCTCCCGGTCGCCCTTCATGGCCTTCGCCGTCAGGGCGATGATGGGCAGGTCAGCGAACTGCGGCATCCGGCGTACGGCCTCGGTGGTCGCGTAGCCATCGAGTTCCGGCATCATGACGTCCATGAGGACCAGGTCGACGTCCTCGTTACGGTCGAGCGTGTCGATCCCCTCGCGGCCGTTCTCCGCGTACAGAACCTCGATGCCGTACTGCTCCAGCACACAGGTCAGCGCGAAGATGTTGCGTACGTCGTCGTCGACGATGAGGATCTTGCGGCCGGACAGCACCTCGTCGTCGATGGGCTGTTCGATGTACGGCTCCTCGGCGGCCTCGTTGACCTCTAGAGGCGTCTCCGGGATCGGCGCCGGCAAGGCGGGGGGCCGCTTGTCGCTCGGCGCGGCCAGGGCGGTGCCGACCGGGCCGTTGTAGCTGACCGGCATGAACAGCGTGAACGTGCTGCCCTGACCCGGGCGGCTGGACACGTGGATCTCACCGCCGAGGAGCGCGGCGATGTCGCGGCTGATGGACAGGCCGAGTCCGGTGCCGCCGTAGCGGCGGCTGGTCGTGCCGTCCGCCTGCTGGAACGCCTCGAAGATGGACCGGAGGTTGTGCTCGTCGATGCCGATGCCCGTGTCGGTGACCGACAGGCCGATGACGTCCGGCGACTCGGCCAGGATCGGGTCGACGAACCCCACGTCCTCGGGGCGCCGGACGGTCAGGCGCACCTCGCCGGTGGCGGTGAACTTGACCGCGTTGGACAGTAGGTTGCGCAGCACCTGCTGGAGCCGCTGCTCGTCGGTGTAGAGCTCGTGGGGCAGCCCCGGCTCGGCGTACACGTCGAAGGTGAGCCCCTTGTCGGCGGCCATCGGGCGGAACGTCGCGTCGACGTAGTCGATGAGCTCCGTGAGCGAGATGCGCTGCGGGTGGAGCTCCATCTTGCCCGCCTCGACCTTGGACAGGTCCAGCATGTCGTTGATGAGCCGCAGCAGGTCGCTGCCCGACTCGTGGATCGTCTTGATCAGCTCGACCTGCTTGGCCGTGAGGTTCTTGTCCGGGTTGCCGGACAGGAGCTTGGCGAGCACGAGGAGGCTGTTGAGCGGTGTCCGCAGCTCGTGGGACATGTTGGTGAGGAACTCGGACTTGTACCGCGAGGACTGGGCGAGCTGCTCCGCACGCTCCTCCAAAGTGCGGCGAGCCTGTTCGATCTGGAAGTTCTGCATCTCGATCGCGCGGTTCTGCTTGGCGAGCAGCGCGGCCTTCTCTTCCAGCTCGGCGTTGGAGCGGCGCAGCTCGGCCTGCTGGCGTTGCAGCTCGCTGGAACGGTCCTGCAGCTCGACCGTCAGGCGCTGCGACTCGGCCAGCAGGGCCTCCGTACGGGAGTTGGCGGTGATCGTGTTGATCGTGACGCCGATGGTCTCCACGAACTGGTCGAAGAAGGCCAGGTGCACGTCGCTGAACGGGCTGAACGACGCGAGCTCGATCGCGCCGAGCACGCGGTTCTCGAACAGGATCGGCAGCACGATGACGTTCGCGGGGGACGCGTGGCCCAGGCCCGTGCCGATCGTGATGTAGCCGGCCGGCAGGTCGTCGACCAGGATCGGCTTGTGCTCCACGGCCGCCTGCCCGACGAGCCGGTCGCCGAACGTGAAGCGGACCCTGTCGATCTGGTCCTTGCCGACGCCGTACCCGGTCTTGAGCACGAGTTCGCGCTCGCCCTCGGTCTCCTCGGCGAGGTAGAACGCGCCGTACTGGGCGGAGGCGAGCGGGGTGACCTCGCTCATGATCAGCCGCGCGACCTCCATCAGGTCGCGGTGGCCCTGCATCAGCCCGGCGATGCGGGCCAGGTTGGTCTTGAGCCAGTCCTGCTGCTGGTTGGCGCGCGTGGTCTCGCGCAGGTTGGCCACCATCAGGTTGACGTTGTCGCCGAGCTCGGCGACCTCGCCGCGCGCCTCGACCGCGACCACCTTGCTCAGGTCGCCGCGGGCCACCGAACTGGCCACCGACGCGATGGCGCGCACCTGGCGGGTGAGGTTGCTGGCGAGCTCGTTGACGCTCTCGGTGAGCCGCTTCCAGGTGCCGGAGACGCCCTCGACCTCGGCCTGGCCGCCCAGCCGCCCCTCGCTGCCGACCTCGCGGGCGACGCGGGTGACCTCGCCGGCGAAGGAGGACAGCTGGTCGACCATCGTGTTGATGGTCGTCTTCAGCTGCAGGATCTCGCCCTGGGCGTCGACGTCGATCTTCTTGGTCAGGTCGCCGTTCGCGACCGCCGTCGTCACCTGCGCGATGTTGCGGACCTGGGAGGTGAGGTTGTCCGCCATGGAGTTGACGTTGTCGGTGAGGTCTTTCCAGACGCCGCTGACGCCGCCGACCTTGGCGCGGCCACCGAGGTTGCCCTCCGTGCCGACCTCGCGGGCCACGCGGGTGACCTCGCCGGCGAACGACGAGAGCCGGTCGACCATCGTGTTGAGGGTGTCCTTGAGCTGCAGGATCTCGCCCTGCGCGTCGACGGTGATCTTCTTGGACAGGTC
>JAOPYG010000333.1 GCA_025964685.1 Actinoallomurus sp.
GGGTCGGCCGTGGTGGTCCGTGGGTCGACCTGGAGGTCTTCGGAACCGGACTGGCCCGCTACGAGACCGGTTTCGCCGAGAGCCTCGACCTCCTGCTCGCCGCGCTGACCCGGGAACACATCTCCGCGACCGGACCGACCTACGCGTTCCGCGAGGTGCCCATTGTGCCGAGGGCCAACCCTGATCCCCCGGTCACCGTCGCATGCACGTCTATGAACACGGCGGCACTGGCCGCCGAACGCGGCCTGCCGATGCTGCTGGGAATGCACATCGACGATGACGGCAAACGAGCGATGATCAACGCTCATGCCGCCGCCCAGCCTTCGCAGGCGCCCCTCGATCACATCGCGGCGGTTATGGCCTACGTCGCGGACACGCGAGCCGAAGCCCAAGACCTGCTGCGCACCGAACTACCTCGCTGGCTCCTCCCCGGCCTGGCCGGATACGTTCCCATCGACGGCCGGCCACGGGCCTCACGCGATGCCGAGGAGTACGCCGAGTTCCTCTGCCGCATCCATCCGATCGGAACACCCGACGACTGCCTGGAGACCATGGCCACGACCGTGGAACGCACCGGCGTCCGGCACCTGATCCTCATGGTCGAAGGCGGCGGCGACCCCACCCGCACCGAGACCAACATCACCCGCCTGGGCGCCGAGGTCCTGCCCCGCCTGCGGAAGTGGTTCGACAGGTGGTGAGACGATGCCGGGACACCGACGCTACGGCCTCGCGGTCATCGGCGTCCTTCAGCGGCCGGCCCGTAACGGCGCCGGAACCGTTCGACCCGTCCGGCGGTGTCCACGACTCGCGCGCGTCCCGTGTAGAAGGGGTGACTCGCGGAGGAGACGTTGACGTCGATGACGGGGTAGGTGTTCCCGTCAGGCCATTCGATGCTCCTCTCACTGGTCGCGGTGGACCGGGTGAGGAACACGTAGCCGGCCGATCGGTCCCGGAAGACGACGGGCCGATAGTCGGGGTGGATACGAGGTTTCATGTTCTAGCCTTTCAGGCGGTTCGACGGGTGCCGGGTTCGGCCGGGGCCGGTCCGAGCCAGGGCGTGAACGGATCGGGCAGCCGCGCCCAGACGTGCTCTCCGGCGGCCATCTCGGTATCGGTGAGGACCGCCTCGTTCAGCGCGGAGCACAGTTCGGTCGCGGGGACGTCAATGCCGGTGAACCGGATCTCCGTGCGCCGGTCGCCGTGCTCGGGATGCCAGTCCAGTGACGCGACCGTGCGGCGGATGGGGGAGACCTGGCGCCAGGTGGCGGCGTCGGCGGCATGCAGCCACCGTCCCGCCGGCTCGATGGCGAGGGTCTCCCCGGCGGACTCCCACGACAGCAGCGTCAGCGGGCGGCTGGCGAGCCACATGTGGCCGCGGGCGCGCATGACCCCCGAATCCAGTACCGGCTCCAAAGCTGCGTACAGACGCCCGGGATGGAACGGGCGCCGGCTGCGCCAAATGAGGGTACTGACTGAATCCTGCGCGTCCGGGCAGCCGGGGCAGCGCACCACCGGGTTGCATGCGCTCGTGCACGGCGTGCAGGTCGAAGGCCGGTTTGCCCGCTAGCGTGGTGAGGTCCGTCACGGCCTCCAGGTCGAGGGACAGCGCCCACGGGGACATGTGGATGAGCAGGCTGTGACCGATCGCGGTATCGATCGGATCGGCGTGCGGTGGAATCCAGGTGAGGAACAGGTGGGCGGTCCCGGCCTGGCGTGCCAGGACACTCGCGACCGTGCGGCCGTCGGTGGCCGCGCCGGGGATCCCGCGGTCGGCGAGGGTCTCACCGCCGCCCAGCTCGCCGGCGATCGTGGCCAGATCGGCGATCATCGCGACGGTGTCGATCCGTACGCCGGCGGCTGCCCTGTCGATGGCGGTCGCGGCGTCCAGCGGATCGGCGATCTCGGGAAGGATCAGCAGCAGCCGATCATGTCTGCGGGCCGCGCCGGACAGGAAGCGCGGCAGGTCCTCGCGGAGCGCGCAGCTGACGCAGTGGGTGACCGGTACGGAGACCTGCTCGCCGTCGTAGGTGCGCGTCAGCAGGTCGCCGCGGTGCCGGTAGCGAGTGACGGTGATGCCGAATGCCCGCGTGCGTGCGCACAACAGATCGGCCAGATCGGCGGCCATGCCGGTGGCGATGGTGACATGAAGGTCGTGCACCGTCTGTACCTTTCACTCGGTTACCAGCTGGACTTGCGAACCCCGGGAAGCTGACCGCGGTGGGCGACCTCGCGGAACCGGATGCGGGACAGACCGAACTTGCGCAGGGTCCCGCGCGGCCGGCCATCGACCGCGTCCCGGTTTATGCAGCCGGGTCGGGCCGGCATCACAGGGCTCGTTCTTGACGATCTTGCTCTTGTCGGCCATCAGGGCTTTCCCCCGCTCGCGCGGACCTCGGCGACGACCGCCTCGATGCCGCGCTTGTCGATCGTCTTTATGCCTTTGGCGCTCACGGTGAGCCGGACGTACCGCTGCTCGCTCGGCAGCCAGAACCTCTTGCGCTGGATGTTCGGGTCGAATCGGCGGCGAGTGCGCCGATGGGAGTGGGAGACGTTGTTGCCGAAGGCGGGCTCACGTCCGGTGACCTGACAGCGACGAGCCATCGTGCTTCTTCCAAGGTGCTCTCGAGCACTCACCCTAACGGAAACGGTTTTCATTTTCGGCGCCCTGCCGCATGATGCCCGCGCGTCCTTGCCGGGCGTACCGGGCCGGCCGCCGGTGGAGCCGGGATAGTCGGCCCGGTCGGGGCGACCCCGGTCGCCATCCCGCGCCGCCGGAACTAATAGACAACGAAAACCGTTTTCATTAGGCTCGGTGAGTATCCGGCGTTGTCTGAGGGGGAGTAGGGCATGGCCCGCAACGAGGGGCGTCCGATCGTGAAGCTGCGGTCCACGGCGGGAACCGCCTACACGTACCTGACACGCAAGAACCGGCGCAACGACCCTGATCGGCTGCAACTGCGCAAGTACGACCCGGTGGTACGGCGGCATGTGCTGTTCCGCGAGGAGCGGTGACTCGCGGTCCCCAGGAGGCCCACACGGGGCCGGTCCCGCCGCTGAAGGCTTCACATCCTGGACTTGAGAACCCACCCGTCGACGAGGAGAAGGAAGATTCGTGTCCGACCGGCGGCGCGTCAAGCGCAACCCCATCGAAGGCATGACCTACGTGGACTACAAAGACGTCAATCTGCTCCGGCCCTTCATCTCCGACCGCGGCAAGATCCGCAGCCGCGGCGTCACCGGTGTGACCCCTCGCCAGCAGCGGATGCTC
>JAOPYG010000346.1 GCA_025964685.1 Actinoallomurus sp.
GGAGAGCCCGGCCGCTACAAGGTGATCAGCCGCGACATCGCCTACCACGGCACCACGATGGGCGCGCTCTCCATCACCGGCCTGGCCGACATCAAGCCCCCGTTCGAGCCGCTGGTCCCCGGGTCGGTCCGGGTGCCGAACACCAACTTCTACCGCGCGCCCGAGCATGGCGACTCGATCGAACGGTTCGGTCAGTGGGCGGCCGACGAGATCGAGCGGGCCATCCTGCGCGAGGGCCCGTCGTCGGTGGCCGCGGTGTACCTGGAACCGGTGCAGAACTCCGGCGGCTGCTTCCCGCCGCCGCCGGGGTACTTCCAGCGGGTGCGGGAGATCTGCGACCGCCACGGGGTACTGCTGGTCTCCGACGAGGTGATCTGCGCGTTCGGCCGGCTCGGCCACTATTTCGGCTCCGATCGATACGGCTACCAGCCCGACATCATCACCTTCGCCAAGGGCCTGACCTCGGGTTACTCGCCGCTGGGCGGCATGCTCGTGCAGGACCGCCTGATGGAGCCGTTCAACGATGGCCCGGCGACGTTCCTGCACGGCATCACCTTCGCCGGGCATCCCGTCTCGACCGCCGTCGCGCTGGCCAACCTGGACGTGTTCGAGAAGGAGAAACTGCTCGACAACGTCCGTGCGAACGAGGCCGGCTTCCGCGCGACCCTGGAGAAGCTGAACGACCTGCCGATCGTCGGTGACGTGCGCGGCGACGGCTACTTCTACGGCATCGAGCTGGTCAAGGACAAGGCGACCAAGCTCACCTTCGACGACGACGAGTCCGAGCGGCTGCTGCGCGGCTTCCTGTCCCCCGCGCTGTTCGAGGCCGGCCTGGTGTGCCGGGCCGACGACCGCGGAGACCCCGTCATCCAGCTCGCACCGCCGCTCATCTGCGGCCAGGAGCACTTCGATGAGATCGAGCGCGTGCTGCGGTCGGTGCTGACGGAGGCGTGGACCAGGCTCTGATGGAGCTGTCGCGTACCGAGCGAACCCGGCATCGACGGCTGCGCGACCAGGGCCGTTCTGACCGGGCGGCCCTGGTCGAGGTGCTGCGCGCCGGGTTCGTCTGCCATCTCGGCGTCGTGGTCGACGGGACGCCGATGGTCGTGCCGACCGTGTACGGCTTCGACGATGACTTCCTGTACTTCCACGGGTCGGTGGCGAGCCGGAGCCTCGCGGGCGGGCAGACGGTATGCGTCACGGTCACGCACGTCGACGGGCTGGTGCTCGCGCGCTCGGTGTTCGAGCACGGCGTCAACTACCGCAGCGCCATGGTGTACGGGCCACCGCGCGCCCTGTCCGGCGCGGACAAGCTCGCCGCGCTGCGCGTCCTGACCGAACACGCCGCACCGGGCCAGTGGGACTATGCGCGGCGGCCGAGCGCGAAGGAGCTCGCGGCGACCGTGATCTTCGCGCTGTCCCTCGACGAGGCGTCGGTGAAGGTCGCCGAAGGGCCGCCCGGCGACGGTGACGGCCCGGACGCCTCGCTCGGCCTGTGGGCCGGCGTCGTTCCCCTGGAGACGGTATGCCGCCCGCCCTCGCCCGATCCGGCACTGCCGGCCGGCATCGGCGTGCCCGCCCACATCGCCGCCCTCGCAAGGACGCCACTATTCACTAAATGAATACATCGCGTGTATAGTCCCCGGCATGTCGATCGGGCACATCCTGCTGGGCCTGCTCACCGAGCGTCCCAAGCACGGCTACGAACTCAAGCGCGAACACGACGAGCGACTCCCCGGCGCCAAGCCACTCGCCTACGGGCAGGTCTACGCCACGCTGCAACGGCTCCAGCGCGACGGCAAGGTCGCGATCAGCGGCACCGCCCAGGAGTCCGGTCCCGAGCGCACCGTCTATGAGATCACCGGTGAGGGCACCGCCGACGTGCACCGATGGCTCGCCGAGATCGAGCAGCCGGCGCCGTTCATCTCGAGCCCGCTGTTCGCCCGCGTCGTGCTGGCCCTGGTCGCCGAGGGCTCGGCAGACGGCTACCTGCTGCGACAGCGCAGCGCGCATCTGGAGCGGATGCGCGAGCTGACCGCGCGCAAGAGCTCCGCGGGGGCGTCGGTCGGCGAGCTGCTCGCCGCCGACTACGCCCTGCACCATCTCGACGCCGACCTGCGGTGGATGGAGACCGCCCGGCAGCGCATCGACGAACTCACCCGGGAGATCCGCGCATGAACACCTTGGAAGCCCGTCAGGTCGAGAAGGCCTTCGGCCGGACGCACGCCCTGCGAGGCCTCTCCGCGAAGATCGAGCCCGGTGAGATCGTCGCGATCACCGGCCCGAGCGGATCGGGCAAGTCCACCCTCCTGCACTGCCTGAGCGGGATCATGCGCCCCGAGACCGGTGAGGTGCACTACGCCGGAGAGCGGATCGACACGCTCGACGAGGCCGCGCGTACGAAGCTCCGCCGAGAGCACTTCGGGATCGTGTTCCAGTTCGGGCGGCTCGTCCCGGAACTGACCGCGGTGGAGAACGTCGCACTGCCGCTGCTGTTCGACGGGCACGGCCGCGAGGAGGCCACGACCGTGGCTCGCGCGTGGCTTGAGGAGGCCGGCGCGGCCGACGTCGCCGACGCCCGTCCCGCGGAGCTGAGCGGGGGCCAGCTCCAGCGGGTGGCGGTGGCCCGCGCGCTCATCACCAGCCCCAAGGTCATCTTCGCCGACGAGCCGACCGGGGCGCTCGACTCGGTGGCCGGTGAGCGGGTGCTCTCCCTGCTGCTGGGCGCCGCCCGCGTCAACTCCGCGACGGTCGTCATCGTCACGCACGACAACCGGGTCGCCGCCTACGCCGACCGGGAGATCGTCCTGCGCGACGGCGTCACCGCCGGCGAGGTGATGGCATGAGGGAGCGAATCGACGAACCCAGCGCCCTGGCCACTCCTCCGACCAAGGAGGGCTCATGAGTTCGCTCCTCACCGTGGCCCGCATGCTGAGCCATGGCGGGTCACGCGCCGAGCGCACGCGGGCGCGGCTCATGGCCGCCGGGGCGATGCTCGCCACCTGGTTCCTGCTCGGTGCCGCCAACGTCCTGGCACTGCGCGGGCGCCTGAACGAATGGCTCGGACCGGCCTCCGATCCCGGCACACGCCGCGGCACCGCCCTCGCGCTCGGCCTGCTCATCCTGCCGGTCGCCGCCTTCCTCCATCAGGTGAGCCGGCTGGCGTCGGCGGATCGGGAGCGACGGCTCTGCGCGCTCCGCCTGGCCGGGGCGACGCCCGCGCAGGTACGCCTGCTCGGCGGGCTGGAGACGACGCGTTCGGCCCTGATCGGCACCGTCGCCGGCGCCGCCTCCTACGTCCTGCTCCAGTCGGCGGCCCGCTCCCTGCTGCTGGATCCGGGGTCCCCTGCGGACGTCGCCGTCCCGCCACTGCTCTGCGCGGCGGCGATGGCGATCGTGATCGTGACCGCCGCGGTGTCCGGCCTGCTCTCCGGGCGGCAGGTCGTCGCCACACCGCTCGGCGTGACCCTCCGTACCGCTCGGCGCCGTCCCCGCCGGTACGTACGTTGGCTGGGCCTGCCGGCCGGCCTCATTGTGATCGTCGTGCTGTCCGGCGCCGGGGTCCTGCCACTCACGCGGCCGATCACCACGGTCCTCGCGGGCGCGATGCTCCTGACGATCGGCCTGCTGCTGTCCCCGAGTTCGCTGGTCCGTCTCTCCGCCCGGGTGGCCGGAGGCCGCGCCCGCTCGGCCGAGACGCTGCTCGCCGCCCGCGCGCTCCAGGCGGACCCGCGCCCCTGGGGTCGTACGCTCTCCGTCGTCGGCCTGGCCGTGACCATCGGCAGCGTGGCCGGCTGGGAACAGGCAGAGATCCTGGCCACACGGCGCGCCACAGAGCCGTTCTGGCTGTCCAGCTTCATCCTCGTCGACCTGGCCCTGCTGGTGGGGATCGCCGTCGCGGGCTCGGCGTTGTTCGTCCACCACGCCGAATACCTGCTGGAAAACGGCCCGATGCTGGCCACGCTCCAGGCCGCCGGCACACCCGAGACGGCCCTGCGCCGCGTGCTCACGCGGCAGGCCCTCATCGCGGCCACTCCCGTGTGCACGCTCGCGGCGCTGCTCGGAGTGCTCCCGCTGGGCGCGTCCGCGGCCGTGCGGCCCAACGTCTGGTACCTGTGGCCACTGCCCCACGCCCTGCTCATGGCGGGGCTGGGCGTCGCCGCGGCGATACTGGCCGCGACCTGCTCACGGCGCCGCCTGCACCGGTCCGTCTCGCCGGTACGGTTGCGGACCGAATAGCGTCCTGTCAGCGGACGGCACGCAGGTCGGGGACCGATCCCGGGCGGTTGAGCACCACGTAGCCACTCTCCTGCCGGACGACCGAATATCCCGAACGCAGCAGGAGGTTCACGCGAGCGCGCTGGGCGTCCACCGACGCGAACGGGAACGTCGCGTTCGCCGTGTCGGCCACCACCCACGGGGCCCAGTGCGGCCGGTCGTCGAGGAGCAGCACGCGGGTGCGGGCGGTCAGCCGGGGCCCCAGAGTGTTGGATGCCTCGACCAGCGCGCCGTCCGGGACCGCCGGCAACACCTCCGCCGCGGCCAATGCCCGCGCGTCACGGCGGTAGAAGCCGGGATCGGCGAACCTCGCGAAGGCGAAGTGCGGCACGACGGCGACGGTGGCCGCGACGGCGGCGACCGGCCAGACCCGGTCGGGGCGTGGCCGTACGGACCACCGCCGGGCGAGGCGGCACGCGCCGTCGACCCCGGCCGCGACCAGCAGCGCGGTCAGTGCGACGTTGTAGTGGAACCGGGGCTCCCACCAGTGCCCGAAGCGGCTGGACAGCATCCGCTCGGCCAGCAAAGGGAGCACGGCCAGGGTGATCGGCGACGCCAGCGGGAGGAGCAGCAGCGGCGCCACCAGCCACAGCATCGTCGTCGCCTTCACCTGCGGCGTCACCAGCAGTCTCAGCACCGTCCACGGATGGGTGAGGGCGTCCACGGCGGCGTCCGGCAGGTCACGGCCGAGCGCGTCGTACGCCCAGTAGTAGTCGGCCGATCCGCCGAACGCCGGGATCAGCACCCGCGAGGCCAGCCACGTCCAGAACAGGCCGGCCGCGACGAAGACCGCCGCCCTCCGCCACTCGCCGGGCCGGGTCAGCAGGTAGAGCCCGAAGCCCGCGACCAGCAGGCCCATGTCCTCCTTGACGAGCAGCAGTGCGCCGGCCGCGGCGGCGCTCTGCCATCGCCGGCCGGCCTCGTGGCGTTCGAGCATCAGCATCGACAGCACCGGCGCGAACGCCATCTCGTGGAAGTCGAACGCCAGCGTCTCCGCGACCGGCCAGGCGAGCGCGTACACGCACGAGACGCAGTACGCCGGCCAGACCCCGAGCCGCCGGCGTGTGTACGCCCAGAGCGGCACGATCGCCAGCGCGAGCAGCACCGACTGCGCGATGAGGAGCGTCTGCGGCCCGTCGTGGATCCAGTAGAGCGGCGCGAGCAGCACGAGAATCGGCGAGAAGTGATCGCCGAGCACGTTGAAGTGCGCGCCGAAGCCGTTGTGCACGCCCTTGACGATCGCGGTGGGCAGGTGGAGGTGGCTGTAGGAGCGCACCGCCTGATCGAAGATCACCAGGTCGTACGTCGTGGTACGGAACGCCCAGAAGCGCACCAGGGAGTACGCCGAGTAGACGACCGCGACGACGGCGGTGAGGACGCCCACGGCGACCGCCTGGCGCCGGGCGACCCCGACCCGTGGTTCGGTGGCCTCGGCGAGCATCAGCCGAGCGCCTCACGGAGCCGCTTGGCGTACTCCCGTGCCTCGTCGTCATCGTCGTACTTGGTACGCGGCCAGAAGAACCCGCGCAGCCCGTCCTTGCGGTTACGCGGCACGACGTGCGTGTGCAGATGAGGCACGCTCTGGCTGACCCGGTTGTTGATCGCGACGAACGACCCGGCCGCGCCGAGCACGGTCTCCATCGCCGTGGACAGCCGCTGCGCGGCACCGAAGTACGGGCCGAGCAGGTCGCCCGGCAGGCCTTGCAGGGTCTCGTAGTGCTCGCGCGGCACGAGCAGCGCGTGCCCCTTGAACAGTGGCCGGTTGTCGAGGAACGCCATGGCGGGCCCGTCGTCGAGCACAACGTGGGCGGGTCGCCTACCCGCGACGATCTCGCAGAACGCGCAGTCCATGCTCGGCATTCTTCCGCTTACGTTGGGCTTATGTGACGTCGGTAGAGTCCGGGTTCGTGCAGTTAGAGCAGATCGCCTTCCGCTATCGACGCCGCGCACCGTGGGTGCTCCGTGATGTGACGCTGACCGTACCGCGCGGACGGATCATCGAGGTGAACGGGGCCAACGGAGCGGGCAAGTCGACCCTGCTCCGGCTGCTCGCCGGCGTCGTCCCCCCGGTCCGCGGCCGCGTGTCGGGCCGGCCCGCGCGTGTCGGGTACGCGCCGGAGCGGTTCCCCGCCGCCCAGCCGTTCACCGCCGGCTCGTATCTCGGCCACATGGCACGGATCCGCGGCGTGCCCGCTGACGGCATCGCCACCTGGTCGGAACGCCTGGACTTCACCGAGATGCTCGGCACACGCCTGCCCGAGCTGTCGAAGGGCAGCGCCCACAAGGCCGGCCTGATCCAAGCACTGATCGCCTCCGCCGACCTGCTCGTACTCGACGAGCCCTTCGCCGGCCTGGACACCCGTACCCGTACGGCGCTGCCGGGCCTGCTGTCCGAACTCGCCGCGGGCGGCACGTCGGTCATCGTCAGCGACCACCAGGGCGACCTCCGCGAACTCCCCGAGATCGTCCGCTGGCAGGTCTCGGGCCACACGGTGACTACGGGGCAGGTCCCGGACGAGTACGCGACCGTGGAGGTGAACGTGCGAGCCGACGAGGCCGACGCCCTGGTAGCCCGCCTGACCGCCGACGGCCACCGAGCCCACCGCCGATGACCATTCCCTCGAGCGGAGTCCCGTGGCGCCTTCCCCGGCCCGACGACCTGGAACCGTGCCCGTGATCGCCATCATGCGGTTTCACCTGAGCGGTTATCTGCGATCGACGCGTGCGCTGCATCCGGTGCTCGCCCTGGCGCTGCTGCTCGCGATCGTGTTCTCCAGCCCGCTCGGCGGCACGCCGGCGCAGATACGCCAGGGCGCACTGAACGCCATCGCCGACCTCGCCACCCTCGTCTTCCCGATCTGCGCCTGGGCGGCACGCGGGCTGCTCGACACCGAGCCGGACGCCCAGAGGCACGTCTCCGCGGTCAGCGCGGGTCGAGCGCGGGCGCTCGTGGCCGGACCGGCCGCCGCGTACGTCTTCAGCGCCGCGCTGGCGTTGATCTCCCCCGTCTACCCGCTCGCCGAGGCCGCCGGGCCCGGGCTGAGCCCTCAGGTCGTACTGGTCGCTGTCGCCCTGCTCCTGCTGTCGGCCTTGGCCGCGACGGCCCTGGGCGCGCTCACCAGCCGAGCCGTCATCCCCTCACCGGCGACATCAATCCTCGTACTACTCGGCGTCTGCGCCGTGAACGTGATCATCGGTCTGACTCGACTGAACGCGTTGACCGTGCCGATGATCGAATGGATGCGCGCCGCCGGACACGGAGCCACGGCGTTCACCCATGCCTTTCCCCTGCTGGCCCTGCGCACCGTCGCCTGGACGGCCATCGCAGGCGCCCTGTACGCCTGGCTGCGCCGCACCCGCCCCTGACCAGCCACAGCCCCGGGTACGGCGCCCCCTCGGCGCGCCCGACCCCGACGAGCGAGCCGCGCCTTGCGTGGGTGGCCGGACGGCGTCTCACGTGGCGTAGATCCCGGACCAGGGACGGCGTCTCACGTGGCGTAGGTCCGGGACGGGGGGACCGCGTTCTCGTGCACGGGCCGGTAACGGTCACTTCCCAGCCACCTCGTCGGTGGGTCATCGGAAACAATGGGCCGATGCCCCACTTTCCGCGTGCCGGCCGCGGTTACGACCGCGACGAGGTGGACGCGTTCGTCGCCCGTATCGAGGGCACGCTCGGCCGTGCTCCGCTGTACGCGCCGCCCGTGACCGCGGACGGGGTGACCACCGTACGGTTCCGGCGGACGCTGCGCGGATACCAGATGAATGCCGTGGACGAGGCGCTCGATGGCTACATCCACGAGCTGGAGGACAAGGACGGCGCCACCCGCATGCGCTCCGGCGAGGTGGACCGGCTCGTCGGCCTGGTGCGCAACGTACGTTTCGGCACGACGCGGCTCAAGGTCGGGTACGACGAGCGGGAGGTCGACGCCTTCCTCGACGGGACGATCACCGCGCTGCGGGAGAACCGCGCACGTGCCTCTCAGGTCAAGAACGCGGTGTTCGCCACGAGCCGGATACGCCCCGGCTACCGCCAGCCCGACGTGGACGCCTTTCTGGAACGGCTCGCCTCAGAGATCGCACGCCTGCGATCACGCCGCTGATCCCGCGAACGGCCCGCCGGAGGTCGCCACGGTGACCGATGAGCGCGTGGCCGGGTATCCGGATGCGGCGAGCCAGGGCGACGCGCTGGCGGCCCGCCCATCGGCGGGGGCCCGCACGAGACGCCCGTCCGCCCATTCCGGTCAGCCCCACACGAGACCGGTCCGTTCGTGCGGGGTGGGTTCCGCTCGAGACCAGATTCCGACGCGACTGGCACCCCGGCGACTGGAACGAGCGGCACCGGGAGAAGCGGATCGCGACTGCGCCCGTACCTGCTCCGCGCCGGAGCGCGGCCCGGCGGCGCTAGCTGGTCTGCGCCGTAGGCTCCATCGGAGCCGCCGCGAGCTGCCCGCACGCTCCGTCGATCTCCTGGCCGCGTGTGTCGCGTACGGTGACGGGCACGCCGTGCGCTTCGAGGCGGCGGACGAACTCCGTCTGGTCCGAGGGCCGCGAGGCGGTCCACTTCGAGCCGGGCGTGGGGTTGAGCGGGATCAGGTTGACGTGCACGGGATGGCCCTTGATGAGCCGGCCGAGCAGGTCGGCGCGCCACGCCTGGTCGTTGATGTCGCGGATCAGGGCGTACTCGATGGAGACGCGGCGCCGGGTGCGGTCGGCGTACGCCCACGCGGCGTCGAGGACCTCGGCGACCTTCCACCGGGTGTTGATCGGCACGAGCTCGTCGCGGAGTTCGTCGTCGGGGGCGTGCAGTGAGACCGCGAGGCGGACCTTGAGGTCCAGGTCGGAGAGGCGGCCGATGGCGGGCACCAGCCCGACCGTGGAGACCGTGATGTTGCGCTGGGAGATGCCGAGGCCGGCCGGGCTCGGGTCACTGAAGCGGTGGATCGCCCGCAGAACGTTGCTGAAGGACGCCAGGGGCTCGCCCATGCCCATGAAGACGATGTTGCTGATGCGTCCGGGGCCGCCGGGGACCTGGCCGCGCGCCATGGCACGCGCGCCCGCCACCACCTGCTCGACGATCTCCGCGGTCGACAGGTTGCGGGTGAGGCCGGCCTGGCCGGTCGCGCAGAAGGGGCAGTTCATGCCACAGCCGGCCTGGGAGGAGACGCACATCGTCACCCGGTCGGGGTAGCGCATCAGCACCGACTCGATGAGTGTGCCGTCGAACGCCTTCCACAGTGTCTTGCGGGTCATGCCCTCATCACAGACCTGGTCGCGCACCGACGTCAGCAGTGGCGGCAGCAGCTCGGTCACGAGGCGATCGCGTACGGCCGCCGGCAGGTCGGTCATGTCGGCGGGATCGTCGGCGAGCCGGCCGAAGTAGTGACGCGACAGCTGGTCGGCACGGAACGGCTTTTCCCCCAACTCGGCGACGGCCTCCCGACGTTCGTCGGAGGACAGGTCGGCCAGATGCCGGGGCGGCTTCGCGCGGCGCGGAGCGGCGAAGGTGAGTTGAGCGGACATGACCGTTCCAGTGTCGCAGACGAGTGAGCGAGCTTTGACCGCGCGGCCGCACACCACGGGCCCCGTCTTCACCAAGAGCACGTTTCCCGGCAGGTCGTTACTCCCCCTCAGACCGTGGAATCACTACAGTCCCTTCCTATGCCGGTATTGCGTAGAACGCCGCGGGAATCGCAGGTCCTGCTCACCGACACCAGTCCCTACGGAAGCCGTGTCCTCGACGTCGAGTACGACCACGTCGCGACGGCCGCGTACCTGCGTACGAACGACGGGGACACCGTGGCGGCGACGTGGGTCGCCAACCACCAGGAGGCCCCGTACCACGCCGATCTCGCGCGTCTCAACGCCGGACGCGTGCCGGCCATGCCGAGCGGCCGCACGAAGCATCCGAAGGGCCGCCCGCCGCTCGACACCCGCACGCTCGAGGTCGTGTGGTTCGAGGAGGGCGACGGGGTCGCGCTCATGGAGGCCGGGCAGCCGCTGTGCGTCATCCCCGGCTGGTCGGAGATGGACCGTGGCGTCCCCGGGTACGCGCGGGAGGCGATCGGCCGGAGCCCGTTCGCGTTCGCCCTGGACGACGAGATCGATGAGCTCGGCCCCCGCATCCTGCAGGCGGAGGCGTTCTGGGAGTGGCGGCGCGGCCCCGGCGCGTGGGAGGGCTTTCAGCAGTCGCTGCTCGGGCACCTCCTGAGCCGTCTGGGACCGGGCGGTTATTACTGGCACGACGTCGGCCGGCAGTCGGGCCGTACGGAGGCCGCACCGCAGCCCGTACCCGCGCCCAGAAGTGCCGCACCAGAGAACCCCGCACCGGCGCGGCGTGAGCCCCTGGTCGGAGTCTCCGAACGCCCGGCGCGCGGCGACCGCGAGTACAACGTGCTGACCACCGTCGGGATGAGCTGCCAGCGGATGCCGACGGTCGAGCTGTACGAGGACAACGTCGGCGACCACGCGCGCATCGAGCTGGCGCTCGCCACGAGGCTGCCCAGCGTGCGCGCAGGCAGCATTTTTCCCTGGCTCGCGCAGTATCCATGGCAGGCCGTCACCTCCTTCGCCCCGGGCGACAATGTGAAGTGGTATCACGAGGCGCGGACATTCCCGCTGGGCCCGGCGTGGGAAGGCGTGCTGCTGCTGGACGACCCCAATCGCCTCGAAGGCCCCGGCGCGCCCGACCTGACGGCGTTCACCTTCGGCGGCGACCCGGTGCAGTGGCTGTGGCTCGTGCCCATCACCGAGGACGAGCGGCAGTTCGGCAAGCGGGAGGGCTCGGACGCCCTCATCGAGCGTCTGGCTCGCGAGGGCCGCAGCTGGGTGGTCGGCGACTGACCTTCGGTCAGCTCGGCCGGAACACCTCGAGGAGCAGCCAGACCACCGGAACGGTGGCGAGCAGCGAGTCGAGGCGGTCCATCACTCCGCCGTGCTCGGGCAGCAGGCTGCCCATGTCCTTGATGCCGAGGTCACGCTTGATCATGGACTCGATGAGGTCGCCGAACGTCGCGGAGCAGACCGCGGCGACGCCGACGATCACGCCCTGCCACCAGTGGCCGTGAAGCAGCCACGGCAGCAGCACGCCCCCGACGACCATGCAGGTGATCGCCGAACCGGTGAACCCCTCCCAGGTCTTCTTCGGGCTGATCGAGGGCGCCAGCTTGTGGTTGCCCAGGAACGATCCGGCGAAGAACCCGCCGATGTCGCTGGCCACGGTGACCGCGATGAAGATCAGTACGCGGTCGGCGCCGTCGGGGGCGGCCAGCAGCAGTACGGCGAACCCGGCGAGGAACCAGATGTAGGTCGTAGCGAAGACACCGGCCGTAGCGTCACGGACGTACCCGTCCTGTCCGCGTGGCAGCCGCCACAGCAGCACCGCGAGGACCGTCAGCCCGAAGCCGGCGACGAGCGCGGTCGCGCCCCAGAAGTAGGTGCACAGCAGCATCGCCAGGCCACCGGCCATGACCGGCACCCACGGGATCTGGATGCCGCGCGTGGCGAACGCCCGGATGAACTCCCACACGGCGACGCCGAGAAAGACGATGACGACGCCGAGAAAGATCTCTTTGACCGTGTAGAGGGACAGGAGCACCACGGCGCCGAGCCCCACACCGACCGCAGCGGCGATGGGGAGGTTACGGCTGGGTGCGCGCATCTTCTTGCCCGTGTCCGCCTGCTCCTCCGGGATCTCCGGTGCCGGCATGGGGGCCTGTTCGAGTCCCACTAGACCTCGAGCAGCTCGGCCTTCTTGTGCTCGAGCAACTCGTCGATCTTCGCGACGTGCTGGTGCGTGGAGTCGTCGAGATCCTTCTCCGCGCGGTGCACCTCGTCCTCGCCCGCGTCGCCGGCTTTGGCGAGCTTGTCCAAGGCGTCCTTGGCGTGACGGCGGATGTTACGGATCGAGACCCGCGCATCCTCCGCCTTGTGTCCGGCCACCTTGATGAACTCCCTGCGGCGCTCCTCCGACAGGTCGGGGAAGACCACACGAATGATCTTACCGTCATTGCCGGGGTTGACACCGAGGTCGCTGTCGCGGATCGCCTTTTCGATCGCCGTCAGCGACGAGGCGTCGTACGGCTGGACGATCACCATGCGGGCTTCCGGCAGATGGAAGGACGCGAGCTGGTTGATGGGCGTCGGCGTTCCGTAGTACTCCGCGGTGATCTTGTTGAACATCGCGGGCGAGACGCGCCCGGTACGGATGCCGGTGAAGTCGTCCTTGGCGACAGTGACGGCCTTCTCCATCTTCTCCTCGGCCTCGAGGAGGATATCGTCGATCACCTTAGGCTCCTGATTTTCAACTGTCCGCCGGACTTACCAATGTGCCGATCTTCTCACCGCGTACGGCCCGCACGATATTGCCCTGACCCATCAGATCGAAGACCACGATCGGCAGGCCGTTGTCCATGCACAGGCTGATCGCGGTGGCGTCCATGACCTTCAGCCCACGCTGCAGCACTTCGCCGTACTCCAGCCGGTCGAAACGGAAGGCGTCCGGGTTCAGCTTCGGGTCGGCGTCGTAGACCCCGTCGACCTGCGTGCCCTTGAGCACCGCGTCCGCGGAGATCTCCAGGGCGCGCTGGGCCGCGGCCGTGTCGGTGGAGAAGAAGGGCTGGCCGATCCCCGCCCCGAAGATGACCACGCGCCCCTTTTCGAGGTGCCTGATGGCCCTTCGCGGAATGTACGGCTCGGCCACCTGCCCCATGGTGATCGCGGTCTGCACCCGCGTGTCGACACCGAGCTTCTCAAGAAAGTCCTGCAGCGCCAGGCAGTTGATCACCGTACCGAGCATGCCCATGTAGTCACCACGGGCGCGGTCCATGCCCCGCGCCGACATCTGCGCGCCGCGGAACATGTTCCCGCCGCCGCAGACCACGGCGACCTGCACTCCCTCGCGGGTGACCTCGGCGACCGCCTTGGCGATGTGCTGTACGACGGCCGGGTCGATGCCGAGCGCCTCACCGCCGGCGAACGCCTCGCCGGACAGCTTGAGGAGCACTCGCTTCCAGCCATGAGACTGAGACGACGGAGCCGCCGTCGTGTCGGTGGTTTCGTTCTCCTGCACGGCGGCGGCTCCTTAGTCTCGTGATCTGCTTGGCCTCAGGCCTGTCCGACCTTGAACCGGGCAAAGCGCTTGACGCTGACCCCGGACTCCTGGAGGACCTTCGCGATCGTCTTCTTCGGGTCCTTCACGAACGGCTGCTCGAGCAGGACGAAATCCTTGAAGTAGGACCGTACGCGACCCTCGACGATCTTCGGAATCGCCTGCTCGGGCTTGCCCTCATCACGCGTGATCTGTTCCGCGAGAGCCCGCTCCTTGGCGACGACGTCAGCCGGCACGTCGTCGTTGCTGAGGTACTTCGGCGCCATCGCGGCGACCTGCTGCGCGATGTCCTTGGCGACCTCGGGGTTCTCGGTGTCCAGCTCGACCAGCACACCGGTGGTCGGCGGCAGGGACGGGTCGGACTTGTGAAGGTAGCTGGCCACGTAACCGCCCGTGAAGTGGGCGAAACGACGCAGCTCGACCTTCTCACCGATCTTGGCGCTGTTGTTGTCGATCAGCTGCTGAACGGTCGTACCCGGCTCGATCTCCGAGCCGAGCAGTGCCGGCACGTCCGCGGCGTCACTGTTCGCGGCGAACTCGGCGATACGGTCGGCCAGCGCGATGAACTGCTCGTTCTTCGCGACGAAGTCGGTCTCGCAGTTCAGCTCGATCAGTGTGCCGTCGCCTGAGCCCTTGAAGTGCTCGGCGACCAGGCCGTTGGCCGCCGTGCGCTCGGCACGCTTGCCAACGTCCTTGGCGCCCTTGAGACGCAGGAGCTCGACGGCCTTGTCGACGTCGCCCTCCGCGTCCTGGAGGGCGTTCTTACAGGCCATCATTCCGGAGCCGGTGAGCTCCCGTAGCCGCTTGACGTCAGCGGCGGTGAAGTTCGCCATTGTGGTCGTGTCTCTCTCGTCTTCGTCTTCGTCGTACCGGGCCGTCAGGCTTCCTGCGCGGGCTGGGGCTCCTCGGCGGCGGCCTCGGGCGTCGCCTCGGCGGCGGGGGCCTCGGCAGCCTCAGTCGCCTCAGCGGCGGGGGCCTCGGCCGGTGCGGCCTCCGGGGCCTCAGAGGTCTCGGTCGCCTCGGCCGGTGCGGCCTCGGCCGGTGCGGCCTCAGTCGCCTCGGTCGCCTCGGCCGGTGCGGCTTCGGTCGCCTCGGCCTCGGCGGGTGCGGCCTCGGGAGCGTCAGTGGCGGCGGCCTCGGGGGCCTCGTCCTTCTTCTCCAGCAGCTCGCGCTCCCACTCTGCGAGCGGCTCCTGGGCACCCGTGGCCGGCTTCTCGTCACCGGAGGTGGCGGCGCCCGCGCGGGAGATCAGGCCGTCGGCCGCCGCGTCCGCGACGACGCGGGTGAGCAGGCTGACGCTGCGAATGGCGTCGTCGTTACCCGGGATCGGGTAGTCGACCTCGTCAGGGTCGCAGTTGGTGTCGAGGATCGCGACGACCGGGATGCCCAGCTTGCGCGCCTCGTTGACCGCGATGTGCTCCTTCTTGGTGTCACAGATCCACACCGCGCTGGGCACGCGCGCCATGTCCCGGATACCGCCGAGGGTGCGCTCGAGCTTGTCCTTCTCACGCTTGCGCATGAGAAGCTCCTTCTTGGTGAGGCCAGAGCCCGCGACGTCGTCGTAGTCGAGCTCCTCGAGCTCCTTCAGCCGCGTCAGGCGCTTGTGCACCGTGGAGAAGTTGGTGAGCATGCCACCCAGCCAACGCTGGTTGACGAACGGCATGCCGACGCGCTGCGCCTGCTCCGAGATCGACTCCTGCGCCTGCTTCTTGGTGCCGACGAACAGGATCGTGCCGCCGTGGGCGACGGTCTCCTTGATGAAGTCGTAGGCGCGGTCGATGTAGGACAGCGACTGCTGCAGGTCAATGATGTAAATGCCGTTACGCTCGGTGAAGATGAAGCGCTTCATCTTCGGGTTCCAGCGTCGGGTCTGATGCCCGAAGTGGACGCCGCTCTCGAGCAGTTGCCTCATGGTGACGACGGGTGCCATGCCCGTGGTTCTCCTGTCTGGCCCATCGCTGAGCCACGTCTCGGTTGTACCTGCGCCCGTGCGTGCCCCTCCCGTGACTACTGTCACGGACCGAGAGGGTCGCCCCACCGTCATGCCGATGGCCGGCGGGCGCGTGAATTCGGTCATGCGACCGTTCAGTCAGTGTACCGGCGACGGGGGCCTGCCGTGGAATCAGCACGATTCATCCCGGGAGTTGTCCACATCCGTGCCGGCGTCTGGTGGTGTGGAGTGGGGTCGGCGCATGCTTTGGTGGCATGTGGAGTGGAGTGCTGCTGGTGGTCGCGGCCCTGATCCGGGTGCCTGCCGGGGATGGCGAGGCGGCCTGGCAGTGGCCGTTGCGCCCGCCACCGGAGGTGTTACGCCCCTTCGACCCTCCGGCCCATCCGTGGGAGCCCGGCCACCGCGGAGTGGACCTGCCCGCCCGCCCGGGCCAGCCGGTGTACGCCGCGGGCGCCGGCCGCGTCGGCTACGCCCGAGACCTGGCCGGCCGCGGTGTCGTCACGGTGATCCACGGCGGATTCCGCACGACCTATCTGCCGGTACGCCCGTCGGTCCGCTCCGGCCAGCGCGTGACCGCGGGCACACGGATCGGCGTCGTCGAGAACATCCTGGGCCACTGCGGCCAGACCACCTGCCTGCACTGGGGCCTACGGCAAGGCGTCACCTACCTGGACCCACTGTTACTGCTCGGCCGCGCCCCCGTACGCCTCCTCCCGTGGTGGAACCACCACGCAACGGCCGGAACGGACACGTCCACCCCTGCGTGGCCAGAGAGCACCGCGGACCGTACGCGGAGGTCCACCCAAACCCGGCCCACCGACACCACGGACCCTGCGGGGACATCCACCCGGACCTGGCCCACCGACACGTCCACCCCATCGGGGCCCTGAAACACCATCGGACCCACGAACGCGTTCGTCCTGGCCCTGAACGCAACGGATGGCACTGACGCGGCGGTCCTCCGCGCCGCTGCCCGCTCCGTACGCAGGAGCCGGATGCCGGCTCGTGCGACGGCTGGAGACCGCCATCTGACGGCCTCATCCGCCTGGCTCTGGTCGGAGACCGCATGCATCCAGAACCTGAGCCGCGTAGGGCCGACCACTCGCCCGCCCAACGACCCATCGGTGCCCTATGGCCATGAAGAGCCGCGTACCGATCGTTGGCCACCCGCAGCCTCAGCACCCGACGTAACTCACCGTCGACCGGGCATTCCGCTCCTCGCTGTGTGGAATGCCGAACCCGCCTCAAGCCGTCAGCGCGAAGTTATCCACAGAACGCGATCCCTCTACCACAGACAGTGATCTTCCGGCAGTTTCGATATCGGAGGTGAGGACGCATGCGCGCGAAAGACGTGCTCGGGCGGCTGGGAGAGGACGCCGCCGTGAGGCATTTGCTGGAGCTGGGCTGGACGATCATCGAGCGCAACTGGCGTTGCCCGGAAGGTGAGCTGGACATCGTCGCCCACGACGGATCCGGGCTGGTGGTCTGCGAGGTCAAGACGCGTTCACGAGCAGACCACGGCACACCCCTCGAGGCGATCACGGCCGCCAAGGCGGCGCGGCTGCGACGGCTCAGCGTCCGGTGGCTGGACTCACATGGAATCAGAAAGGCCGCCGTGCGCATCGATGTCATCGGCCTCGTGCGGGCCGGGCCGGGACGGTTCGACATCGACCACATGAAGGAGGTGTGCTGAATGGCGCTCGCTCGCACCAGAGCCGTGGCGCTGTTCGGCGTCGACGGCCAGATAGTCGATGTCGAGGCCGCCATCACCAACGGCGTGCCCGGCCTGCACCTGGTGGGCCTCCCCGACACCGCCCTGAGCGAGGCGCGCGACCGCGTTCGCGCGGCCATCTACAACAGCGGCGAGACCTGGCCCAATCGCCACGTGACCGTAAGCCTCTTCCCGGCCAGCCTGCCCAAACGCGGGAGCGGCTTCGACCTGGCGATCTCGGTCGCCGTGCTCGGCGCGAGCGACGCCCTGCCACTCGACGCCTGCGCGGGCCTGGTGATGATCGGCGAGCTGGGTCTCGACGGCCGCATCCGCCCGGTGACCGGGGTCCTGCCCGCGGTGCTGGCCGCGGCCGAAAGCGGGGCCGAGACAGTGATCGTGGCGAACGGCAACGCCGACGAGGCATCGCTCGTCCCCGACGTGAAGGTGGTCGGAGTGAGTTCGCTACGTGCGTTGCTGGCCCTGCTCCGCGATTTACCGCCGCCTCCAGAGCCTGACAACGACGCGGCGGACGCCCGAGGGCCGTCGCCGTACATCGATGGCCTGGCGACCCGCTCCCGGACACGGCGCGGCGACATGGACCTTGCCGACGTACGCGGGCAGGCCGAGGGCCGCAAGATCCTGGAGATCAGCGCCGCGGGCGGTCACCACGTCTGCTTCACGGGTCCGCCCGGCTGCGGCAAGACGATGCTCGCCGAACGCCTCCCGACGCTGCTGCCCGATCTCGATCACAGCGCCGCGTTGGAGGTGACCGCCATCCACTCCGTCGCCGGCACACTTCCGGCGGGCCAGCCGCTGATCACCAGGCCACCGTTCCAGGCGCCACACCACACGGCCTCACGCGCGGCTCTGGTCGGAGGTGGCAGTGGCCGGCTGATCCAGCCGGGCGCCGCTTCTCTCGCCCACCGGGGCATCCTGTTCCTGGACGAGAGCCCGGAGTTCACCGGTGGCGTCCTCGACGCGTTACGCCAGCCCCTTGAGGGAGGGGAGGTCGTCATCGCCCGGTCGGGCGCGACCGCGCGCTTTCCGGCCCGCTTCACGATGCTGCTCGCCGCCAACCCCTGCCCGTGCGCGGCTCCGAAGGCGCGCGACTGCGGATGCGCGGCCTCGGTACGACGCCGCTACCTCGCCCGCATGTCCGGACCGTTACTCGACCGAGTGGACCTCAAATCCCGTCTGAAGGAGGTAAGCCGAGCCGAGCTCCGCTACGACCTGGAGCTCGCCGAGCCCAGCGAGGTGGTGGCGCAACGGGTGCTCACCGCAAGAGACCGCACCCGAAAACGCCTGGCCGACACTCCATGGCGCACGAACGCCGAAATCCCCGGCCGAGAGTTACGCCGCCGATTCGCCCCGCCTCATCGGGCCTTGGCAAGGCTCGACCGCTCCCTCGCCGACGGCCGCCTCAGCGCACGCGGCCTCGACCGCGTGGTCCGTGTCGCCTGGACGCTCGCCGATCTCAAGGACAAAGAAACCCCGGCCACCGACGAGATCACCGAGGCGCTCGGCCTGTGGGAGGGACGCACCTGACCCGACCGACAACGCCGACCACCAGCACGCGGGCGATACGGCCTGTTGAGGAGGAACGCACCCGACCCAAAGAACAACGCCGACCGCCGGCACGCGGGCGTTGTGTGCCAACGAGACGCCGGTGAACCGGGAACGCGGCACGTCCGACCCCGGGACCGATGTCCTACGGCCTGTTCAGCTCGTGCGGCTCACGCGACCGTGTAGTCCTTGGCGAGCTGCGCTGCCAGTGCGGCTGCTCATGCTGTCGGTGCTGCGGTCCGCCCGGACGCCAGTGCCAGGGCGGTCCGTGCGAATCATGGCCGCGGGAGCGACCGGGGTGACTGCCGGCCGTGTGGCCTTGCCGCTCCTGGACTGGTGGCCCATGGGGATTGGTGCTTCAGGTTGCGATTGGTGCCGCCATTTGCGGCCGAGCGCTCCCCTGTTGCACGACCCCGTCTTGAGCGACCCCTGATACATCAACCCTGGAGTCCCGGCATGACTGTCGCGCCCATCTAACCCGCTGGTGACGGTGGCTCCGGCAAGCGTCGACCAGTGCTCGTCGTCCTGGTCTTCGCGGTGGCCGCCTCATCGGCCGGACTTACCGATTCGGGACGGGCGCCCCACCCCTGAGTACGACAGCCGCGAGCCCACCGGCAAGTGAACTGAGAGAGGAAGCCCGTGATCATTCCCATTGAGGAACGGCTGGCGCGTGTCCTGCTGACTTGCGTTGCTGAGCCCGGTGATGAGCGGTTAGGTCGCCTGGTCGATCAAGAGGGAGCCCAGGGCGCGATCGAAGCGGTGCGGGCGGGTGGTGTTCCTGACTGTCCGGACCGGGTGGAGCTCGAAAAACGGTTCCCCGCCTGGCGGGCGCGGCTGTCGGAGGCCGACCCGGAACGCCTCCTCGCCGCATGTGAGGAGCGCGGCGGCCGGTTGCTGTGTCCGGGTGAGGCGGAGTGGCCATCCCAGCTGGACGACCTCGGCGCGGGCCGGCCCTACGCGCTATGGGTGTGCGGTGATCAAGATCTGCGGTTCGGCTGCCTGCGGTCGGTCGCGCTCGTGGGGGCTCGTACGGCATCTCCGTACGGGGTTCACATGGCCGCCGAGATGGCCGCGGAACTCGCCGATCACAACTGGACGGTGGTCAGTGGCGGCGCGTACGGCATCGACGCGGCGGCGCATCGCGGTGCGCTCAGTGCCGACGGGCTGACCGTGGCGGTGTTCGCTTGCGGAGTCGATGTGCCGTATCCGAGCGCGCACGCCGGCCTGTTCGCGGAGATCGCGCGGAGTGGGCTGCTGGTGAGCGAGCTCCCGCCCGGGACGACGCCGACGCGCCCGCGTTTCCTGATCCGGAACAGGGCCATCGCCGCGCTGACCCGTGGCACGGTCGTCGTCGAGGCGGCCCGGCGCAGCGGAGCGATCAGTACGGCCCGCCACGCCCGCGACCTCGGCCGTGCGGTGATGGTCGTACCTGGCCCGGTCACGTCACCGACGTCGGTCGGCTGCCACACGATCCTGCGCGACTGGGGCGAAGCGGTCTGCGTGACCGACGTCGCCGATGTTCTCGACCGCGTCGGGCTCATCGGCGATGACATGGCGCCCGAACGGCGCGGGCCGGTCCTCGATCGCGATCACCTGGCGCCCGCAGCCCGCGACGTCCTCGAAGCGCTCCCGGCACGCGGCGGAGCAGGCGCCGCGCGCATCGCGGTGACCGCCGGAGTCGACCTCGACACCGCGCTCGCATGCCTGGGCGCCCTCTCGGCGGGCGGATTCGTAGAACGCTGCGCGAAAGGCTGGAAGCTACGCCGTGGTCCCGCCGAGCCTTGAGGTGACCCTCGTCAGCCCAACGCTTTCCTCGGCACCGACAGCCCGCAGTCCGAGGCCCCACACCGCGTGTCGCGCTCCGAGCGTGTCCCAGTCGCGGCGCCGTCCACGTCGTACGGCCAGGGTGCTTTTCGGCGAACGCTGGGCAGAAAGGACAGAAGCTCCGCCACAGACCCGCCGAAGCCTGAGGTGACCAGCCTCCGGTCCGGCGCCTTCCGCGGCGGCAGAGTCGCGATCCACGCTCGGCTCAGCTGTCGGGGAGTTCCAGGTCGCTCTTGGCGAGTTCCTCGACGTTGACGTCCTTGAAGGTGACCACGCGGACGCTCTTCACGAAGCGAGCCGGGCGATACATGTCCCAGACCCAGGCGTCCTGCATGGTGACCTCGAAGAAGACCTCGCCGTTGTCGGTGCTGCGCACCTGCAGGTCGACCGTGTTGGTCAGGTAGAACCGGCGCTCGGTCTCCACGACGTAAGCGAACAGGCCGACTACGTCGCGATATTCGCGATAGAGCTGAAGCTCCATCTCGGTCTCGTATTTCTCGAGATCCTCTGCGCTCATGGCCGTTCCTCCCCGTACTACCGGCTCAGGCGACATCCGCCCGGCCGGCGGTGTCTTCATACTCTGATGCGTCCCAGTCGGTTTCCCCAGTGACGGGAGCATCCTCTTCTTCCGTGGATCCCGCCACCACGGATGTCTGCTCGATCTCTCCGTTCGCCGCGCGTGCCACGTTGATGAACGAACGCCGGTGTTCGGGGCACGGGCCGTGCTCTCTCAGCGCCGCGGCGTGCGCCCGCGTCACATAGCCCTTATGCACGCCGAAACCGTACTCGGGATACTGCTCGTGCAGTTCAGTCATGATCCGGTCACGTGTGACCTTCGCGACGATGGAGGCAGCCGCAACACATGCGGCGACGCGGTCGCCTTTGGGCACCGGCAGCCCGGGCACACCCAACCCTGGTACCCGGAACCCGTCGGTGAGCACATAGCCGGGGACCATGTTCAGCCCCGCCAAAGCCCTTCGCATGCCCGCGATGTTGCAGCGATGCAGCCCGATCCGGTCGATCTCCTCCTGCGACACGATCAGCGCGCACCACGCGGACGCCGTAGCGGTGATCTCCGCGTACAAGCGTTCCCTCCGTTTTGCGGTGAGCAGCTTCGAATCGGCCAGACCTTCGAGACGACCCCGCCGCCCCGGCGCGAGTACGACCGCACCCACCACGAGCGGCCCCGCACACGCACCCCGTCCTGCCTCATCGACCCCGGCGACAGGGCCGAGCCCGGCGCGTTCCAGCACCCGCTCATAGGCATACAGCCCCGCGTCGCGCCGGGGAGTGAGACCGCGAGGGCGGTAGGCCCGGACATCGATGTGCACATCACGCAGGGTACGTCGCCGAGGGCCGGACACGCGCTGGAAACCCGTTGGACGGCACAGCCTTGAGGATTGACGGCCCCTTTTCAGCGCCGACCGTGCCCGGACCGCCAGTACGAAAGCCTCTGGCAACGTGCCACCTCGGCGAGTCACGGTGGCTCGAAATCCGTCACTCGATCAGCGTCCAAGCCCGAGAGCCGGCCTTCTTCGCCAGTCGACGGATCCACCACTCGTACGAGTCCGCCGATGCGTCCACGTCGCGAAGAGTCCGGACCGGCCGTCGCGCAAGATCTACCTTGCGTCCCATGATCGATGTCGGAGCGCTGACTCGCACCGCACGCGAGATGACCACAGGCGGCGTCGACTGCAGCCTCGCGGTGCCGCTGGGAATGAGGGCCTTGTCCTTGATCAGCAACCGGGACAGACCGACGCGGCACTCGTACGACGGCTGACCGGGGCCGATCGCGTGCGCGTCGTCCGATGGCCGTTGTGGGATCGGGTCAGTCGGCGGAGCGACGGCGGGTACGGAGGCGGCGGCGGACCAGTGTCACGGGGAGCGCGCCTACGAGGCCGAGGGCCAGCGGCGCCTCCGGCAGGGCGTCGTTCGGCAGGGCCAGGCCCGGGGCTCCGAACGTCGCCGGGATGGACAGCGTCTTGACCCGGGACAGTGGCCAGACGACGACGAATGCCCGGCCGATCACGCGGCTCTCCGGGATGGTTCCGCCGCCCGGGTCGCCGATGTGGCCACGCGAGTCGTACGACACCTCGCGGTGGTCGCCCATCACCCACAGGTGACCCGCCGGCACGGTGACCTTGAACTTGCTGTCCGACGGCCTGTTCTGCTCGCCCGTCTGCGGATCGGTGTAGATGTACGGGGTCTCCACCAGCGGATGGCCGTTGACGGTCACCCGGCCCTGGGCGTCACAACACGCCACGCGGTCGCCCGGGACGCCGATGACCCGCTTGATGTAGTCCTTCTCGCCCGGCACGACGCCGAACGCGCTGCCGATCGCGTGCAGCAGCTTGGAGACCGGGTTCTTCGGCTCGGAGTACTGGACCTCCGGGTCCCACGAGTCGAGGCCGTTGAACACGACGACGTCCCCGCGCTTGATGTCGCGCGTGTGGTAGACGATCTTGTTGACCAGGACGCGGTCACCGACCTTGAGGGTGGTCTCCATCGACTGGGACGGGATGTAGAACGCCTGTACGGCGAAGGCCTTGATGACCATGGCCAACGCCAGGGCCACGCCGACGAGGATGGGGAGTTCTTTCCAGAACGACCCCTGCTTCTTCTTCCCCGACTTGCCCTTGGAGCCCTCGCCGTCATCGGAGCGCTCGAAGTCGGCGTCGTCGCCGATCAGGTCCGGGTTGTCATCGGGGCCGTTCGGCCCGTGCCCGTCGCCCCTCGCGCCGCCCCGAGAACGCCCGGGAATGTCATGGCGCGTTTCACCGGAGGTGGGCGCGGGCTCGCGCAGGCCCTGATCGTCGTCACTCATCATTGCGAAGCCTAATGCCCAGAGACCGCCCGGGAGGTTATCGGGCGCGTGTCGTGCCCGGCAAGAGCGCGGGAGCCATCCGATTAAACAGAGTTCGCCCCGGAACGCGTGTACGACCGCCGGCGCGGAACGGGATACCGCGCACCGGCCAAGGCCGGAACCGGCATTCCAAGAAGATCGAACTGACGCGCCGGCAGGGAGGCCAACCAGTCGGAAACGCCGATCCCTCAGGAGTTGGGACTTCCGTTGGCAAAGTTGCCCGGAGGGGCGGAAGGCAATAGGCCTGTCGGCGCGATGCCGAACCAGCAGCTGAGGTCGACGCGCCGCGGCGGGCCGATCCGGCCCGCGTACGGAGGGCGAGGGCGTAGGGCGAAACCCTGCGCGTGGCGCCGGAGATAGGCGGATTCAAGCCCAAGGTGCAGGATTCCCGCCCCAGCGGAAAACCCGGAGATCGGTTCTGCACGGAGTGCACCTCTAGCTCGCGGGACTGCCAAGCGAAAGATCGCCGCGCCGGAGAGGAGGCCGAGTCGGCTGCCCGAAACGCGGTGTCCGCCGCGGCTGACAGCGCCCAAGCGGCACCTCACAAAACCAGCGGCCCGCCGGCAGGCCGATCACGTGTACGCGTGGAGTGGCCGGCCGGTGGGCCGTGGATAACGCTCAGCCCACAGGGGCTCAGGTGTCGCGCTTGTCGCGCTTCTCCTTGATGCGCGCGGCCTTGCCGCGCAGGTCGCGCAGGTAGTAGAGCTTGGCGCGCCGGACGTCGCCGCGGGTGACGAGCTCGATCTTGTCGATCGACGGGCTGTTGAGCGGGAACGTACGCTCCACGCCCACGCTGTAGCTCACCTTGCGGACGGTGAACGTCTCGCGAGCGCCACCGCCCTGACGCCGGATTACCACGCCCTGGAAGACCTGGATACGGCTGCGGGTGCCCTCGGTCACGCGCACGTGAACCTTGAGCGTGTCACCCGGGCGGAAGTCCGGTATGTCCGACCGCTTCGCGGCGTTCTCGATCTCCTGGATCAGGGTGTGCATGACTGCGGTTCCTCATGTTGGACACGCGCACAGCGCACAGCGCCGGGACGCGATGGGGTCTTCTGGGAAGTCGGGGCGCGCCCGGCGTAAAGCCGGGGCGACATCTCAGTGTGCCATATGTTCGCCGTCGATCGGAAAACCGGCCTCGGTGAGGGTGCGGCGGTCGGCGTCGTCAAGGGTGTTCTGGCCGATCAATTCGGGCCGGATGGAGGCCGTGCGGCGCAGGGCCTGGTCGCGCCGCCACCGGGCGATGGCCCCATGGTCACCGGACAGCAGCACCGGAGGCACCGCCCGCCCGCGCCAGTGAGGCGGCTTGGTGTAGACCGGCCCTTCGAGCAGCGACGACATCGGGCCCGATGCGAAGGAGTCATCGCTCGCCGAGTCGGCATTGCCCAGTACGCCGGGCAGGAGCCGCGTCACCGCCTCGACCATGACGAGTACGGCCGACTCGCCTCCGGCGAGGACATAGTCGCCGATGCTCACCTCATCGACCGGCATCCGGGAACGGGCCTCATCGATGACCCGACTGTCGATGCCTTCGTACCGGCCGCAGGCGAAGACCAGCCACGGCTCCGCGGCGTACGCGGTGGCGGTCTCCTGGGTGAACGGGCGCCCGCTCGGCGTGGGTACGACGAGCCGTGCCGGCGAACCGGCCGGGACGACGGCGTCGAGTGCCTCTCCCCATGGCTCCGGCTTCATCACCATGCCGGGGCCGCCGCCGTACGGGGTGTCGTCCACGGTGCGGTGGCGGTCGTTGGCCCAGCCGCGCAGGTCGTGCAGGCGGACGTCGACGTCGCCCCGTTGCCTCGCCTTGCCCAGCAGGGACACGTCGAGTGGCGCGAAGTACTCGGGAAAGATCGTGATGATGTCGAGTCTCATGGGCCGTTCCGTAGGCTCAGTCGAGCAGGCCGGGCGGTGGGTCGAGCACGATACGTCCGGCGGGAACATCGACGGCCGTGACGATCGCGCTGACGAACGGCACCAGCGCGTCGTCGCCCGAGGTGAGGCGCAGGATGAGCAGGTCCTGGCCGTGGTGCTGGACGTCGACGACCTCACCGAGCCCGGTGCCGTCGGCGGTGACCGCGGCGAGTCCGATCAGCTCGTGATCGTGGAACTCCTCCGGGTCGTCCGTCGGCGGGATCTCGGCGGAGTCGACGAGCAGCAGCGTGCCGCGAAGGGTCTCCGCCGTCGTACGGTCCTCGAACCCGGCGAAGTGCACCAGCAGCCGACCGGAGTGCGTGCGCACCGTCTCGACGGTCAGTGGCCCGACGCCCGCGGGGTCGGTGGCGAGCGATGACCCCGGCGCGAACCGCGCGCCAGGGTCATCGGTGCGTATATCCACGCTCACCTCGCCACGGATCCCGTGGGCGCGGCCGACGCGGCCGACGGCGAGCAGCATCAGACCGCTCCACCGCTCGAGGCCACGCCGGAACGGCGGGCCGTGGATCCACCGGACACCGTCTAGCGCGCCTCGTTGAGGTCGAGCAGGTCGACGCGGACGTAACGGCCCCCGGCGATGGCGCTCACGACGGTGCGCAGTGCCTTGGCGGTACGGCCGTTGCGCCCGATGACCTTACCCAGGTCATCGGGGTGCACGCGTACTTCAAGGACCCTGCCGTTGCGCAGGCGGCGCGCCCGAACCCGGACCTCGTCCGGGTTCTCGACGATGCCGCGCACCAGGTGCTCGAGCGCCTCCTCGAGCACGCTACGCCTCGCTCTGGGCTTCGGCCTTGGCCTCCGAGGCTCCCTCAGCCGGCGCCTCGTCCTTCTCGGCCTTCTTGGGCGCGGCCTTCTTGGGCGCGGCCTTCTTGGCCCTGGGCGTGGTCGCCTTGCCCTCGCCCTCGCCCATGGTCTCCTTGACGGCTGCCTGGAAGACCTCGGTCTTGTCGGGCTTCGGCTCGGCGACCCTCAGCGTGCCCTCGGCACCCGGCTCGCCCTTGAACTTCTGCCAGTCGCCGGTGATCTTGAGGATCGCCAGGACAGGGTCGGTCGGCTGGGCGCCGACGCCCAGCCAGTACTGCACCCGCTCGGAGTTGACCTCGATGAACGAGGGCTCCTGCTTCGGGTGGTATTTGCCGATCTCCTCGATGGCGCGGCCATCGCGCTTGGTGCGGGAGTCGGCTACGACGATCCGGTAGTACGGAGCCCGGATCTTCCCCAGACGCTTGAGCTTGATCTTGACTGCCACGAGTGTGGTGTTCTCCAGATTCGAAATGGATGAGCGGACGGGCGCTGGGTGGGGACCTGCGCTGCCGCTCGAAGGACACGGCTCGCCCGGGTTGAGAGGGTCCCTGGCTGACCGCGGTTCCAGCGTGCCATTCTGCCAGATGATCGCGGTGAAGTCGCAATCGGTCAGCGTGGTGTGGCCGCTGTGGACGATGAGACCGCAACAAGCGCGACCAAGCTCAGTGAGCAGGCGAAGACGGTTATTTCCCCTTCTTCGGATTCTGCAGCTTGGACAAATCTGGCATCTGGAACCCCGGCGGCAACTGCCCCGGCGCTCCACCGCCCAATCCGGGCGGCAGACCCTGGGGCAGGCCGTCCGGCTTCGGCGCGCCGCCCTTGCCGGCCTGCTCGGCACGCTTGCGCGGGTCACCGCTTCGCTGCTTACCCTTTTTGCTCTTCTTGGCCGCTGCCTTGACCGCCTTTTTGCGGGTGCCCGGCATGCCGGGAATCCCCATCCCGCCGGCCATCTGGCGCATCATCTTCTGCGCGTCGAAGAAGCGGGTGACGAGGTTGTTGACCTCGGTGACCGTCACGCCGGAACCCTTAGCGATGCGCGCGCGCCGGGATCCGTTGATCATCTTTGGGTTCTGCCGCTCGCCGGGCGTCATCGAGTTGATGATGCCGCCCACGCGGTCGAGGTCGCGGTCGTCGATGTCGTCGATCTGCTGCCGCATCTGCCCCATACCGGGCATCATCCCGAGCAGGTTTTTGATCGGCCCGAGCTAGCGGATCAACTGCATCTGCTCGAGGAAGTCCTCCAGGCTGAAATCCTCGCCCGAAGCGAACTTCGACGTCATCTTCTCGGCCTGCTCGGCGTCGAACGCCTTTTCGGCCTGCTCGATCAGGGTGAGGATGTCACCCATGTCGAGGATCCGCCCCGCCATGCGGTCAGGGTGGAAGACGTCGAAGTCCTCCAGCTTCTCACCGGTCGACGCGAACATGATCGGGCGGCCGGTGATGTGGCGTACGGACAGCGCGGCGCCACCGCGCGCGTCGCCGTCGAGCTTGGTGAGGACCACGCCGTCGAAGCCCACACCGTCGACGAACGCCTGCGCGGTCGTGACGGCGTCCTGACCGATCATGGCGTCGACGACGAAGAGGATCTCGTCGGGGCCGACCGCGTCGCGGATGTCGGCGGCCTGCCGCATCATGTCCGTGTCGATGCCGAGCCGGCCGGCGGTGTCGATGATGACCACGTCGTGCTGCGCGTGCTTGGCGTGCTCGATCGAGCGCCGGGCCACCTCCACCGGGTCGCCCACGCCGTTGCCGGGCTCGGGGGCGTACACCGGGGTGCCGGCCCGCTCGCCGAGCACCTGGAGCTGCTGCACCGCGTTGGGACGCTGCAGGTCCGCGGCGACCAGCAGCGGCGCGTGCCCTTCGCTCTTGAACCAGCGCGACAGCTTGCCGGCCAGGGTCGTCTTACCCGAACCCTGCAGACCCGCAAGCATGATCACGGTCGGCGGGCTCTTGGCGTAGCGGACCCGGCGGGTCTCGCCGCCGAGGATGTTGATCAGCTCGTCATTAACGATCTTGACGACCTGCTGGGCCGGGTTGAGTGCCTGGGACACCTCCACGCCGCGGGCCCGCTCTTTGATCTGCGCGATGAAGTCCTTGACGACGGGCAGCGCCACGTCGGCCTCAAGCAGGGCGATGCGGATCTCGCGCGCGGTGGCGTCGATGTCCGCGTCGGACAGCTTGCCCTTGCTGCGCAGTGAGGAGAAGACCGTAGTCAGCCGGTCGGAAAGCGTCTCGAACACGTGTCTGGCCAGTCCTAGGAAGCTTTTGGGGATCGAGCACCAACACTATCCGCTCGGCGGCGCTTGAGTATCGACCAGCGCGGGCGACCTGCGTGAGAGGACGCCACTGCGCGTGATCAGGGCAGGTGCCGGGGCGTTATCACCACAGCGGGCGGATCGGCGGCGAACCGGCCGCGGTGACGAACGCGGACAGGTCATCGCGCAGCGCCGTCAGCCGTTCGGCGCCCACGAGTGCGGCCCAGCGGCGTTCGGTCTCGGCCCACAGCGCCACGACCCGCTCGACGCAGGCCCATCCACGGGCGGCGAGCACGACGACGCGGGCGCGCCGGTCGGTGGGGTGTGGCCGGCGTTCGACGTATCCCCGCCGTTCCAGCTCGTCGACGAGCTGTACCGCGGCCTGCTTCGTGACGCCCAGGTGCTCCCCCAGCTCCACCGCGGTCGCTCCCCCGCGTACCGACAGATACTGGAACGCGAACCCGTGTGCGGGCCGTACGTCGTCGAAGCCCTCTTCGGCCAGCCTCACGTGCACCTCTTCCATGACCGCATGGAAGGCCATGCCCAGCAGCGCCGGGATCTCCCCGCTCATCGCCGAACCTCCGAAATGAAGACAAGTAGCTTGACCAAGTGGACAAGGCACTTTACCGTAGATGTAGTCAAGTAGCTTGACCAAACAGGAGGTCCCCATGCCCGTCAGCACACTCGCCGACGCGAGGACGATCGAGTTCCACGGCCTGACCGCGAGGCCGATCGCCGTACCGAGCCGCGGCTCGGCCGAGCTGGCCGTCTGGCACCTGGAGGTGGCACCGGGCGTACGCGGCGAGGAGCACACCGTCGACCGCGAGGAGGTCTTCGTCATCCGGTCCGGCCGCCTGTCGGGGACCCTCGGCGGCGAGCCCTGCGAGGTGGGGCCGGGAGACGCGCTGATCGTGCCGCCGGGAGTCCCGTTCGGACTGGCCAACGACGGGAGCGAACCCGCGCGGGTGGTGGTCTGCACCTCGGCCGGCGTACGCGCGTCGCTGGACGGCCGCACCATCGTGCCCCCGTGGTCGGAGTGATCACATGAAGCGGCCCTGACCCGAGGGTCAGGGCCGCGGGGAGAGCGTCAGCCGGCCGCCGCGTAGAGGACCGCCGTGGGCTGGCTCGGGGTCAGGGTCGCCGGGGTCGGGCCGGACAGGAACGACTTCTGCGGCTGGTCGTCCTTGCCCAGGAAGAACGCCCGGTTGATCGCCTGGACGTCGATCGTGGAACCCGGATCGACGGCGGTCGCCGGCACGCGGATCGCGGTGATCTCCTCGATGTCGGAGGACGCGGTGCCCGGCGGGAGCTGCACGGTCGTGGCGGCGGGCACGTCGCGCTGGATGGACCGGTCCGGGAACAGATGGTCCGAGCGGTACGGCGTCGGGTCGCCCTTCAGGCGCACGCCGATGGACAGGCCCACCCAGTTGAGGGCGTTCGGCGGGTTCACGGTCTGCTTGCGCACCACCAGGTACAGGTAGTCGCGCGGGTCGGCGATGAAGGTCGTGGAGTCTGTGGGCGGGTCCGGCTGCACCTTGCCCTCACGACGCGACTCGGCGCTGGCCACCCAGTACGTCCACGGGTTTCGGTCCATGACCTGCTCGCGCGCCTGGGTCGCCGGATCCAGCGACTCGGAGGTGGAGAGGGCGAACCGCATGGGGTCGTCCACGGTGTCGCAGATGTTGTTGTTGAGGGTGCACGTCTGCATCAGCGGGTGGTCGCCCTCGTACGTCCCGCCGAACGGCTGCGTCACGTGGTTCGGCGCCTGGATGACGGCGGTCCCCGGCACCCGGTGCCCCTGGGCGTCGACCTCGACCTGGTAGATCCATTCGATGTCGGTGGTACGGCCCCAGCGCGCCATCAGCTGTGGCGTCGAGGTGCCGCCGTCCTCGTTGCTCCAGATGTAGGAGTACGTCAGCAGCCGGTGCCCGGGGGTGGCTGCGGCGACGTCCTCGTGCCAGGCGACGAGCGGTGTGTCGGTGAAGGCGTTCTGCAAGGGTCCGCCCGAGTCGGCTCCGTTCCGCCCGTACAGGACCGGGGCATGCGACAGGTCGATGGCGGCCTGCCCGCGGCCGACGGTACGGAACGTGGTGCCCGTCACCCGTACCCGGCTGCCGCGCGACCGGTCGGCGGCGAGACGCAGCGTCAGGCGGTGCCGTCCCGCCTTCAGGTGTCCCAGCGCGAACTCCCGGCTGATCGGGAACGCCGCGGGAACGACGTCGTCGGTGGCGTACCGGCCGTCGACGAACAGCGACAGCACCGCCGACTCCCGGCCCTTGACCGCCCAGGACACGCCGGGCGCGGCGGCGGTCACGTCGACCAGCGCCTCGCCCGCGGTCTTCGTACGGAAGGTGACCGTGCGGTCGTGACCACGGTCGATGACCGCGCTGCTCGCCGTGGCGGCGGGCACGACCGTCAGGCCGGCCGCGGCCGCCACACCTCCCAGCACGGCGGTACGGGCGAGAAGGATTCTTCGCACAGGGGCCTCCCAGGCATCGTGGACCCAAGAAGCCTCATCGCGGCCGCGCGGCACCGTCAATGATCGCGGCGGCAGTTCTTCCGATCTTCACTGGCCGGTCTGTGCCACGCCATCGAAGATCACGGTCAGCGGACGACCTCGAGGATGGCCGCGCGGATCAACGACCGCACCGCCTCGTCGGTGACCGGGTGTCCCTCGGCGTCGACGATGTAGAAGACGTCGACCGCCTCGGCGCCCAGCGTCTCGACCCGGGCGGCGCGCACCTGCATGTCGAAGGAGCCGAGCACGTGGCCGATGCGCCACAGCAGACCCGGCCGGTCGTGCGCCCGTACCTCGACGACCGTCGCGGTCTCCGACGCGTCGTCGATCATGGTCACGCGCGGCGGCGGCACCGGGACGCCCTTGCGGGGGCGGTGCGACCGCGCACGGCGTTCGAGGCGTGCCGCGACGTCGAGCCGCCCGGCCAGCACCCGGCGCAGGTCGACCTCGAGCGCGGCCGGGTCCGGTCCCGAGCCGTACTCCGGGACCGCGATGAACTCCAGCAGCGCCGTCGGCCCCTCGGCGTCCACCCCCCATGACACCGAACGGGCGGCGCGTACGGCCAGGCGGTGGAGGGCGAGCACCCCGGCCGCCTGCCACAGCAGGCCCGGCCGGTCGGGCGCCACGACGGTGATCTGCGATCCGACGACGCGTACGGCACCGCCGCCGTGCCGGGCCAGGGCCAGCTGTTCGGCGGTCGGCTCCGGAGCCACCGGCGCCGGCGCGCCGGCGAGGACGACGGCCACGCGGCGCGCGAGCTCGGCGACCAGGCCGGCCTTCCACGCGCCCCAGGCGGCGGGACCGGTGGCCAGCCCGTCGGCGATCGCGAGGGCGGCGAGCGTCTCGAGCACGACGGGGTCGCCGACCGCCTCGGCCACCGTCTCGATCGTGACCGGGTCGTCGAGGTCGCGCCGCGTCGCGGTCTCGGGCAGCAGCAGGTGGTGCCGTACGACGGCCTCCAGGACCCGTACGTCGGCCTGGTCGAAGCCGAGGCGCTCCCCCAGGTCGTGCGCCATCACCGCGCCGGTCTTGGAGTGGTCTCCCGGCCAGCCCTTCCCGATGTCGTGCAGCAGCGCGCCGACGAGCAGCAGGTCCGGACGGACCACGTCGCGGGTGTGGGCGGCGGCGCGCGTGGCGGTCTCGACGAGGTGGCGGTCGACGGTGTAGGTGTGCACGGGGTTGCGCTGCGGCCGGTTGCGCACGCGCTCCCAGTCGGGCAGCAGGCGTTCGATCAGCCCGACCTGGTCCAGCGCCTCCCAGACGCCGATGGCCGGCGCGCCCGCGCCGAGCAGGGTCACCAGCGCGTCGCGCGCCTCCGGCGGCCACGGCACCGGCATCGGCGGGGTGTCCCTGGCGAGCCGTTCGACCGTCGCGATGGCGAGCGGCAGTCCGGCCTGCGCGGCGGCCGCGGCCGCGCGGAGCGGGAGTGAGGGGTCGTTCTCGACGTCGGCGCCCAAGGCGAGCACGACCTCGGAGTCGTGTTCGACCACCCCGTCGGCGAGCGGCCTGCGCACCGGCCGGCCGGAGGGCGAACAGAAGCGGTCCACACTCCGCCACAGGTGGTCGACGGCGAACGTGACGGTGCGGGCGGCCTCCACGACGGAGCGCAGGAGCACCTCCGCGTCGAGCAGGCCCAGGGCCGCGGCCACCGCCTCCTGCTCCTGGAGCACGAGGCGGTCCCCCGCACGGCCGGTGGTCTCGTGCAGGGCGTGCCGGACGTCCAGGAGCAGGGAGTACGCCTCTTTGACCCGGTCCACCGGGCCCGGGGAGATCCACGCGGCCGCGACCGCCTGGATCGCGTGCACGTCGCGCAGCCCGCCGCGCGACTCCTTCAGGTCGGGCTCCAGCAGGAACGCCAGCTCGCCGTAGTCCGCCCAGCGGTGGCGGGTCATCTTCCGCAGCTCGGGCAACCGGCGCCGCGCGTCGGAACGCCAGTCGGCGAGGACCGCCTCGCGCAGCCTCCGGGTGAGGTCCGGGTCGCCGGCGACGTGCCGCGCGGAGATCAGGCCGAGGGCGGCCTTGAGGTCCTCGCGGGCGACGGCGCGAGCCTCGTCGTGCGTGCGGACGGAGTGATCGAGGCGGAGCCCGGAGTCCCAGATCGGATACCAGACACGGTCGGCGAGTGCCGCGATGTCGGGCCGGCCCCGGTGGAGCAGCACCAGGTCGACATCGCCACCGGGAGTGAGCTCCTCACGTCCGTGGCTGCCCACCGCGACGAGGGCCACGTCCGGCTCGGCCCCGATCAGCCTGGCCAGCCGGCGGTCGAGCTCCTCGGTGCGCTGGGCCCGCGCGGCGCGGAGGCGCGTGCGCGCGGCCTCCTGCGCCGTCGGGCCGGACACGGCAGGGCCCGGCTGAGTCAATGCCTCAGCCGGGCCATGCCCTCCCCCGATCACGTTCGTCACCCTTACAGTGCCTCCGGCCCGGTTTCACCGGTACGGACGCGCACCACGGTGTCGACCGGGACCGACCAGACCTTGCCGTCGCCGATCTTGCCGGTCTGTGCCGCCTTGACGATCACGTCGACGATGTCGTCGGCGTCCTCGTCGTCGATGAGGACCTCGACGCGGAGCTTGGGCACGAGGTCGACCTTGTACTCCGCACCCCGGTAGACCTCGGTGTGCCCGCGCTGGCGGCCGTAGCCGCTGGCCTCGCTGACCGTGAGGCCGTTGACGCCGAACGTCTCCAGCGCCGCCTTGACGTCATCGAGCTTGAACGGCTTGATGACCGCCGTCACCAGTTTCATGCCTCAGCCTCCACCTTCGTGTCGCCGGGCTTGTCCGACGCCTTCTTCTCCGCACCGTTGTCGCCCGTCAGTGCGGCGAGGATGCCCGATCCGCCGCCGGAGGCGCCATGCGGCGTACCGATCTCGTATGCGCTCTCCGCGTGGACGGCCAGGTCGATGCCGGACATCTCATCCTCGTCGCTGACCCGCAGACCCATGATCTTGTCGAGCACCTTGCCGATGATCCACGTGAGGACGAACGAATAGACGCCGACCATCACCACGCCGATGGCCTGCTTGCCGAGCTGGCTGAAGCCGCCGCCGTACAGGAGTCCGGCCGGTCCGTCGCCCTTGGCCGGCGTGAGGATGCCGGTCACGGTCGGGGTGGCCAGGAAGCCGATGAGCAGGGCGCCCGCCGCGCCGCCGACGGCGTGCACGCCGACCACGTCGAGGGAGTCATCGAAGCCGAACTTGGTCTTCATGCCGACCGCCACGGAGCAGAGCGCACCGGCGATGAGGCCGACGATGATCGCGCCGATCGGGTTGACCGAGGCACAGGCCGGGGTGATCGCGACGAGTCCGGCGACCGCGCCCGAGGCCATGCCCAGGGCGGTGGACTTGCCGTACCGGATCTTTTCCACGATGACCCACGCGAGGGCCGCTGCCGCGGTGGCGACCTGCGTGTTCATGAACGCCACCGACGCCTGGGCGTTGGCGGCCAGCGCCGAGCCGGCGTTGAAGCCGAACCAGCCGAACCACAGCAGGCCGGCGCCGAGCAGCACGAACGGCACGTTGTGCGGGCGCATCGGCTCCTTGGGCCAGCCGATCCGCTTGCCGATCACCAGGGCCATGGCCAGACCGGCCATACCGGCGTTCAGGTGGACCGCGGTACCGCCGGCGAAGTCCAGCGCGCCGATGTGGTCGGCGAGGAAACCACCGTCCTTGGTGGTGGTCGTGTCGCCGAAGAAGAACACCCAGTGCGCGACCGGGAAGTACACGACCGTGGTCCAGATGGCCACGAAGGCGCACCAGCCGCCGAACTTCACCCGGTCGGCGATGGCACCACTGATCAATGCGGGGGTGATGATGGCGAACATCAGCTGGAAGGCGGCGAAGGCCAGCTCGGGTGAGGTGCCCGAAGCCGAAATGATCGTGTCCTTCAGCCCGACCCGGCCGAACCCGCCGATGAAGCCGTGGTTACCCACGTCCTTGGCGAACGCCAGCGAGTAACCGTAGAGGACCCACAGGATGCTGACGATGCCAATGGTGGCGAAGTTCATCATCAGCATGTTGAGGACGCTCTTGGACCGGGTCATACCGCCGTAGAAGAACGCGAGGCCCGGGGTCATCAGGAGCACGAGAGCTGAGCTCGCCAGCAGCCAGGCGGTGTCGCCTGAATTCAACAGTTTGAGAACGTCCGGCGGCATGCGGCGTCCCTTCGGTGAGGAGGTCGATACTGCTCTGGAGCTTCGAGCAGACCCGTTTCACCTACGGGGCATGAGTGTTTCGACGGTGTGAAACCATCCCCGGCCATGTTTCGTGCGTGTTTCGGCCGCCTTAAAGGCTGTTTGCGGCGATTAGCGAATAATCGCCGCGCGGAACCGCCTCCCTCACGGTGGCGCGCGAGCCGCCGCCACGGACGCCCGGCCGCCCTCGCGGCGGCGCCGGTCGGTGCGTACAGTGAGACTACCGTTCGGGCAGGTCAGGCTTGTCCAAGGTGTCGGTGATGACGGTGGGAAATGACACTTCGACCCGTTGGCGCGGGAACGGACCGCCGGCCGAGGTGACGAGCTTCGTCGGGCGTCGACGGGAGATGGCCGACGTCAAATGTCTTCTGTCCCGGTCCCGGCTGGTGACGTTGACCGGGGTGGGCGGCGTGGGCAAGACCCGGTTGGCCTGCAAGATCGCCACCGAGGTGCGGCGCGCGTACGCGGACGGCGTGTGGCTGGTCGAGCTCGCCGGCCTGGAGAACCCCGAGCTGCTGGCCCATACGGTCTGCGAGGCGCTGGGGATCGAGGACCAGTCCCCCCGGCGGACCCTGGACGCCCTGGCCGACCATCTGCGCGACATGACGGCACTGATCGTCCTGGACAACTGCGAGCATCTCCTGCAGGAATGCGCGGAACTGGCCGAGACGTTGCTCCGGTCCGCCCCGCGGCTGCGAATCCTCACCACCAGCAGGCAGGTTCTGGGCATCACGGGTGAGCAGACCCTGACCGTCCCGGCGCTGTCGCTGCCCAACGGCGACGCGAAATCCGTCGAGGCCTTCGCCGGCTACGACGCCGTCCGGCTGTTCGCCGAGCGTGCGCAGGCCGTGCTTCCCGACTTCACCGTGACCGAGGACAACCGCGAGGCCGTCGAACGGATCTGCCTTCGTCTCGACGGCATCCCCCTCGCCATCGAGCTGGCGGCCGTCCGGCTGCGGGCGCTGTCCGTTCAGCAACTGCTCGAGCGCCTGGACGACCGGTTCCGGCTGCTCGAGTCCGGATCCAAGACGGTGCTGCCGCGGCACCGGACACTGGCGGCGCTGATCGACTGGAGTTACGCCCTCTGCACACCACAGGAGCGGCTGCTGTGGGCGCGCGCCTCGGTGTTCGCCGGGTGTGTGCAACTGGAGGCGGCCGAGGCCGTCTGCTCCATGGACGGCATCGCCCGCGAGGACGTGCTGGACCTCGTGTGCGGACTGGTGGACAAGTCCGTACTGGTCCGGGAGGAGGACTTCCTCGGGATCCGCTACCGGCTGCCGGAGTCCCTGCGGGAGTACGGCCGGGACCGGCTCGCCGAGTCCGGCGAGGGGGCGGTCGTGCATCGGCGGCATTGCGAATTCTTCCGTCGGCTGTGCTCCGATTCCTATGACCGGCTGTTCGGGCCGGACGAGGTGGCCCTGCTCACCCGGTTGAAGCTCGAGAACCCCAACCTCCGCTCGGCCCTCGACCACTGCTTCGCCGAGCCGGGGCTGACCGCCAACGGTCTTCAGATGGCCGCTGACCTGCGCAATCACTGGCTCAGCGGCCACCTCGGCGAGGGGCGCCAGCGGCTCGAGCAGGGCCTGGCCGCACACCGCACACCGGATGAGGCACGTGGCCGTGCGCTGGTGGTCGACAGCTGGCTGGCGGTCGTCGACGACAAGACCGACGTGGCCGACGCGATGCTGGACGAGGCTCAGGAGATCGGCGAACGCCTGCGGCACGCCGTGATCCTCGCCGACGTCGCGCTCCAACGTGGGCTGCTCGCCCTGGTCCGAGGCGACGCGGCGACCGCGACCGCCCTGTGCGAGAGCGCGGTCGGCCGGCACCGCACGACCGGTGACCTCATGGGGCTGGCGCGGGCGTTCCTGTGGCTCAACTCCGCTCTCACCATGGGCGGTGACCTCACACGTGCCATCGCCGTCGCCGAGGAGGGCATCGCCCTGTGCGACGCCCACGGCGAGGGACTCCACCGTGCGTTCCTGATGACGATGCTCGGCGTCACGCTCTGGCGCGGAGGCGACACGGTACGTGCGAGCGAGCTCGCCAAGGAGGGCCTGGCGTTCCACCGTTCGCTGGCCAACTCGCGGGGCATCGGTTTCGCCCTGGCGCTGCTGGCGTGGATCGCCGCCGCGGAGGGCCGGTACGAACGCGCCGCGCGGTTGCTGGGGACCGTCGAGAGCTGCTCTCAGGAGCCGCGGTCACGACGGGCGATCGGCGCCCAGGTGGCCGGATACCGGCACCTCCACGTCTACCACGACCAGGCCAAGGCCGCCATCCGGCGTGCTCTCGGCGACGCGGCGTTCGAGGCGATGATCCGGCAGAGCGCCAAGCGCGACGTCGACCGGGCGCTCGCGGACGCGATGGAGGAGAGTCCCGCCGGGGAACTCGGAGACGAAGACGGCGAGCGATCGTCTCCGCTGACGCCCCGGGAGACCGAGGTGGCACGGCTCGTCGGCCGCGGACTGACCAATAAGGACATCGCCGCCGAGCTGGTGATCTCCCAACGCACCGCCGAAGGGCATGTCGAGCACATTCTCACCAAGCTCGGGTTCGGTTCGCGCACGCAGATCGCGGTCTGGATCAACAGCGATGAGGCAGAGCCCGCGGATCGGTCCTGATGTGCACCGGGGCCGGCACAGGCGATGCCCGTGCCGGCCCCGGCGTCCCCGTAGCGCCGAGTAGGGGCGCGCCACCGGGGACGGCGTCGCCGGGGGAATGCGACGCCGTTGCGGTGGCACCGCCGGGGGGGATGACGGCGCCACGCGGGCAGTGACGCCGCCGAGGGGATGACGGCGCCACGCAGGCGCATCGCATATGTGAGCATGCCGGAGCGGCCTAGGTCGGCGAAGCGGGAGAACTACCTATACAGGTACGCATCTGCCCGCGAGGGCCGCGTACGGGCGGTGCGATGGGTGCGGCGGGCGGTGGTCGGCGCCGGACCAGGCCGAGATCACCCGCCGCATCGCGGCTCAGTCGCCGAGGATCGCCTCGACGAAGGCATCGGGCTCGAACGGCGCCAGGTCGTCCGGCCCCTCGCCCAGGCCGACGAGCTTGACCGGAACGCCCAGCTCACGCTGGACCGAGATGACGATGCCGCCCTTGGCGGTGCCGTCGAGCTTGGTGAGGGCGATCCCCGTGACGTTGACGACCTCGGCGAACACCCGTGCCTGCTGCAGGCCGTTCTGTCCCGTCGTGGCGTCGAGGACCAGGATCACCTCGTCGACCTGCGCCTGCTTTTCGATGACCCGTTTGACCTTGCCGAGCTCGTCCATCAGGCCGGTCTTGGTGTGCAGCCGCCCGGCCGTGTCGACGATGACCGTGTCGACGGCGTCGGCGATGCCCTGCTTGACGGCCTCGAACGCGACGCTCGCCGGATCGGTGCCCTCGGCCCTGCGTACGACCTCCGCGCCGACTCTTGAGCCCCAGGTCTGTAGCTGATCGGCCGCGGCGGCGCGGAATGTGTCGGCGGCGCCCAGCAGCACCGTACGGCCGTCACCCACGATCACCCGGGCGAGCTTGCCGCAGGTGGTCGTCTTGCCGGTGCCGTTGACGCCCACGACGAGGATGATCGCCGGATGGGCGCCGTGCGGCTCCATGCGGACGGACCGCTCCCAGTCCTTGCCGATCTGGGTGAGCAGCTCGTCCTTGAGCAGCGCGCGCACCTCGACAGGGTCGCGTGAACCGAGGACCTTCACCTTGGTGCGCAGGTCGTCCACGATCTGCCGGGCGGACACGACCCCGACGTCGGCGGTGACGAGCGTGTCCTCGATCTCCTCCCACGCGTCGTCGTCGAGGGCGTCGCGGGACAGCAACGCCAGCAGGCTCTTGCCCAGGGCGTTCTGCGAGCGGGACAGCCGCGAGCGCAGGCGCACGAGACGGCCGGCGGAGGGCGGCGGAAGCTCGATCTCCGGCGCCGGGGGCACCGGGACTTCGACGGGAGGGGCCGGGGCGGTCGCGGCTTCGTCGTCCAGGACGGCGGTGCCGCCCTGCCCGGTCTCGTCAGGCGGCGGTGCCGTACGGCCGTGACCGCGGCCCCGCAGTAGAAGGGACCCGGCGACGATGACGGCGAGTACGACGATCGCGATGGCGAGGTACAGGTATTCCATAGCGTGTCCCAGTGTCGCAGAGGCCGGACACGATCATCGCGATCGGGGCAGCGGCGCGCGAGCCGAGGACAGGGAGTCGCGCTCGGAATGCTCCCACTCCTCGACGTTCCGCAGCAGGGCCTCCAGGTAGGACCGCAGGTGGGTGCGGTAGACGTCGCTGAACGTCCGCAGGTACGCGATCTCGCTCTCGAGGTTTCGGCGTTCGTCCCCGGAAAAAGGTTCCGAGGACGGGACCACCTGCTCGGCCGCCATCGTGGCCTGGCGGTGCGCCTCCTCCAGCACCAGCACCGCCCGCGCCTTGGCCTCGGCGAGGATCTCGTCCCGGCCCCGCCGCGCCTCTTCGGCCAGCTCGCGGCTGTACCGCTGGGCGTCGGCGACGTAGTGGTCCGCGGTCTCCTGTGCCTTGGAGAGGATGCGGACCGCCTGGATGTGGGCGTCCTCTGCCTGTGCGGTCGTGATGCCCTGCGGGTTGCCGGTGATGCGGTCACGCAGCCTGCCGACCTCGTGCTGCATCGCGGCCTTCTCGTTCAGGACACGGACCAGCTCCTGCTCGACCTGACCGAGGAAGGCGCGGACCTGGTCCTCGTCGAAGCCGCGCCGGCCCAGTTGGGCGCGCCGGAAGCTGACCGCCTGCAGCTCGGCCGGGGTCAGCCGCTGAGCGCCGGGATTGTCTGGTGAGGTCATCGCTCTCCCTATGCGTCCGCGAACTTGTCCGACCGGATCCGGTCCGTGCCGAGACCGAGCCGTACGAGGCTTTCCGTCGTCGCGTCCACCATCGCCGGTGAGCCGCACACGTAGGCGTCGTGGTCGCGCCACAGGCCGTGCCGGGCGACCACGTCGGCCAGCACGCCCTGCTCCGCGGTTCCTTCCGCGCGATCGTCGGACACGGCGGGGACGACGGTGAGCCACGGGCTCCCGGCGGCCCGCTTGGTCAGGTCGTCCAGGTCGTACAGTCCATCGGTGGTGCGCGCGCCGAAGAACAGATGCACCCGCGGCGGTGCGGGGCTGAGCGCGATCCGCTCCAGGATCGCCTTCAGGGGCGCCAGGCCGGTGCTCCCGGCGACGAGGAGCACGTCACGGCCGGACCGCTCGTCGAAGGTCATCGTGCCGACCGGCGGCCCCAGCTTGAGCCAGTCGCCGGGGACCGCCGCGCGTACGAGGACGGGGCTCACCGGGCCGCCGTCGATCAGCCGCACATGGAAGTCGAGGGTGTTGTCCGGACGCGGCGCGTTGGCCATGGAGTAGTAACGCCACATCCGTGGCCGGGCCGGCACCTCCACCGCGACCGACTGCCCCGCCTGGAAGGGCAGCGGGCGGTCGGTCACCAGCCGCATGACCGCGAGGTCGAACCGGCGGCGCTCGTGCGCGATGACGCGGGCGTTCCACCACGCCGGGCGCTGCTTCGCGTCCTCCTCCGCCGCCTCGACCATCACCTTGGCGAGCAGGGTGTAGGCGTCCGTCCAGTCCCTGGCGAGCGCCTCGGTCCAGGCGGCGCCGGAGAAGTAACGAAGCGTGGCGACCAGGCTCTGCCCGACCTCGGGGTAATGCAACGCCTCCACGCCGAATTTACGGTGGTCGGCGCCGAGCTGACGCACGAACGGGACGAGTTCGGGCAGGTTGTCGACTTGCGCGACTATGCGTCCAAGTGCACTCAACAATCGGTCACGCTGATGGCTCATTCCGATTGAGAACATCTCCCGGAGACCCGGATTTCGCAAGAAGAGATCCGAGTAAAAGAACAATGCCACAGCGTCACCGTGCTGGGCGACCTGCGCGAAGTTGTCCTTCAACCCTTGTGCATCCACGCGCTCTCCTGAGGGGACGGCCTGCGCGAGCGGGCGCCGACCGCGCCTATCCCTCTGCCCCGGCCTTCGTCATGACGCCGGCGACGACGCCGTACGCCGCGCCCCAGTCGCCCTCCAGCTCAGGGCTCCAGGAAGCCCCGCTGAAGTGGCGCAACGTCGCGACCAGGCTCGCGCCGACCGCCGGGTAGTGCTCGGCGCTGATACCGAAGCCCCGGTGGTCACGTCCCAGTCGCTCGAGGTAAGGAACCAATTTCTCTGGGTCGTCGACCCACCCGACGATCTGCGAGAGCGCTTCGAGGAGGACCTTGTGCTGCCGCGCCATGGACGCTGGAAAAAGCGCGCGATATCCGGGATTGCTCTCGAACAGATCTGCGTAAAAGTAGTCGGCCACTTCCAGGCCGTGACCGGCGACCTGCACAAAGTTATCTTTCAATCGCTGAGCGTCCATGTGAGCCCTTCCTCTGCCGAAGAACTTCAATTCCTAACGACTCATACGACAGCGCGCAAGTGTTACGCATGGTTAGGCAGAGACGGAATGTGACGACCCGGTCAATGTCAGGTGTCGAGACGGGCGAAGGCGCGGTCAGACGGGTTCGGCCTCGCGGAGGCGCTGGCTGATGACCTGCGTGACGCCGTCGCCGCGCATGCTGACGCCGTAGAGCGCGTCCGCGCCCTCCATCGTGCGCTTCTGGTGGGTGATCACGATGAGCTGCGACGACTCGCGGAGCTCTTCGAAGATGCCCAGCAGGCGCTGGGTGTTGGTGTCGTCGAGCGCGGCCTCGACCTCGTCGAGGACGTAGAAGGGCGACGGGCGGGCCTTGAAGATGGCGACGAGGAAGGCGATGGCGACGAGGGACCGCTCGCCGCCGGACAGCAGCGACAGCCGCTTGACCTTCTTGCCGGGCGGCCGGGCCTCGACCTCGATCCCCGTGGTGAGCATGTCCTCGGGTTCGGTGAGCGACAGGCGCCCGTCGCCACCCGGGAAGAGTCTCGAGAAGATGCCTTCGAACTCGCGCGCGGTGTCCTCGTAGGCGGAGGTGAAGACCTCCTCGACCCGCTCGTCGACCTCCTTGACGACCGTGAGCAGGTCGCGCCGCGTCTTCTTGAGGTCCTCCAACTGGGAGGTCAGGAAGGCGTGGCGCTCTTCGAGGGCGGCGAACTCCTCCAGCGCCAGCGGGTTGACCTTGCCGAGCTGGGTGAGCTGGCGCTCGGCCTGCTTGGCGCGCTTTTCCTGTGTCGCCCGGTCGTACGGCTCGGGCACGGCGTCCTCGGGGGCGTCGGGTGCCGGGGGGATGAGCTGGTCGGGGCCGTACTCCGAGATCAGCACGTCCACCTCCAGCCCGTACTCCTCCATCGCCCGCTCCTCCATCTGCTCCAGGCGCAGCCGCCGCTCGGCGCGTGCGACCTCGCTGCCGTGGGCGACGTTGACCAGCCGCTCGTGCTCGCCGGTGAGCTCGCGCACGCGGGTGCGGACGGTCTTCAGCTCTTCTTCGCGGGCGGTGCGCGTCTGCTCGGCGGCCTCGCGCTCGGCGACGGCCGCGGCGATCGAGACCTCGATGCGGGTCAGGGCCTCACGCGCGCCGGTGACGACGGCCTGCGCGACACGCGCGTCACGGACGCGCCGCTCGCGGCGTTCGGCGGCGCGGGAGCGTTCGGCCCGCTCCTGCGCCGCCGCGCGCAGGAGGGCGTCGGCCCGGCCGGTGATGGCCGTGACCCGCTCCTCGGCGGTACGGACGTTGAGCCGCGCCTCCATCTCGGCGTCGCGCAACGCCTGGCAGCGGTCGGCCAGCTCGTCACGGCGCGTGGAGTCCTGGTCGTCCTCCTCCAGCGGCTCGGACTCGGCGGTCTCCAGCCGCTCGACGAGCAGGGCGCGGGCCTCCGCGTCGCGCTCGCGTCCCTCCTCCGCGGCGCGCACGGACGCCGAGAGGCGCTCGGCCTCCTGCCGGGCGGCCCGCGCCGCGGCCTGGAGCCCGGCCACGTGTCTGGCCTCCTGGGCGGCTTCGGCGGCGGCCTCACGGACCTTCGCGCGTACGCGGTCCAGGCCGGCCTGTGCGCGGTTGACGCCGGCCTGGGCCTCGCCGACCGCCGCCTGGGCGGCTTCCAGCACCGCCTGAGCGCGCTGCTCGGCCTCGACCGCCTCCTCCAGCGCCTCGGCGGTGTGCTCGGCCTTCTCACGGGCCGCGGCGAGCCTGCCGGCGGCCTCATCGCGGGCCGCGCGCATCTGCAGCGGGCTCTGCCGTCCGCCGCCCCCGCCCAGGGCCCAGTGGGCGCCGAGCAGATCGCCGTCGCGGGTGACCGCCCGCAGCGTGGGCGCGGTGCGTACGAGGGAGGCCGCGGCTGCCAGATGGTCGACGACCACGACGCCGGAAAGGAGGTGGTGCACGGCGGAGCGTACGGACTCGGCCGCGGTGACCAGGTCGGTGGCGTGACGTGCGCCGCCGGGCAGGGTGGCGCCGGGCGGCCCGGCGGACGGCCCGTCGCCGACCACAAGTCCGGCCTGTCCGGCGTCGCCGGCGCGCAGCAGGCTGAGCGCGGACTCGGCGGTGTCGAGCGAGGCGACCGCGACGGCTTCCGTCGCGGCACCCAGCGCGGCGGCGATCGCCACCTCGGCACCGGGTTCGACGGAAAGGAGCGAGGCGAGGGTGCCGAGCACGCCGTCCAGGCCGGCGGACAGCAGGGCCTCACCGCCGTCGGCCGCGCTGCCCAGAGTCAGATCGAGGGCCTCGACCCGTGCCTGCAGCGCGGTGACGTCCTTCTGCGCGGCCTGGTCGGCGCCACGTTCCGCACCGACCCGCTCATGCGTCTCGCGCAGGTCGCGCCGGGGCGCGTCGACGGCCTCCCGCGCCTGCTCGGCGGAGTCCTTGGCCTGTTCGAGGATCTCCTGGGCGCGTTCGTGCTCGGCGGCCAGCTCCGGGTCCTCGGCCGCCTGCGTCTCCTGGGAGGAGTATTCGGACTCGGCGACCCGTGCGCGCTCCTCCGCGGCGGCGCGCGCCTCGGCCAGCCGGCCGATCTCCGCCTCGGTGGCCTGCGTCTTGCTGTCGAGCGCGTCGACCTGGCCGCGCAGCCTGACCAGGCCCTCGCGGCGGTCGGCCGCGGCGCGCGCGGCGACCTGCAGGCGGCGTTCTTCGACCTCGAGCGCCGACTCGACCTCGGATCGCTCGCGCACGGACTCGGCGAGCAGCTCTTCGACCGCCTCCAGACGCTCGCCGAGCACCTCCTCCTGCTCGCGCACCTCCGCGGCCTCGCGCTCCATGTCCTCGGGGTCGCGGCCCCGCCGCTCGTCTTCCTCCGCCTCGGCGGCGTGCCGGTAGCGCTCGGCGGCGACCTCCCCGACTCCGCGCAGGCGCTCGCGCAGGGACGACAGGGAGTACCAGGTCTCCTGGGCGCGGGTCAGCACCGGCGCCTGCTCGGCCGCCTCGGCCTCCAGGAGGGTCTCCCGCTGCTGGGCGGCCGCGAGGGCCTCTTCCACAGAGGTGTGCCGCTGGCGTACGGCGGCCTCGTCGAGAGCCTCCTGCTTGAGCCGGCCGCTCAGCGTCACCAGGTCATCGGCGAGCAGGCGTACGCGGGCGTCGCGCAGGTCGGACTGGATGACCGCGGCCCGCCGGGCGATCTCGGCCTGCCGCCCCAGCGGCTTGAGCTGGCGGCGCAGCTCGGTGGTGAGGTCCTGGACCCGCGTCAGGTTGGCCTGCATGGCGTCCAGCTTGCGGAGGGCCTTCTCCTTGCGCTTACGGTGCTTCAGGACACCCGCGGCCTCCTCGATGACCGCCCGGCGCCCCTCCGGCCCGGAGTGCAGCACCCGGTCGAGCTGGCCCTGGCCGATGATCACGTGCATCTCGCGGCCGATGCCGGAGTCCGACAGCAGCTCCTGGACGTCGAGCAGCCGGCAGGAATCTCCGTTGATGGAGTATTCGCTCTGCCCCGACCGGAACATCAGCCGGCTGATCGTGACCTCGGTGTAGTCGATGGGCAGGGCGCCATCGGTGTTGTCGATGGTGAGAAGGACCTCGGCACGGCCGAGCGGCGGGCGCGACGAGGTGCCCGCGAAGATCACGTCTTCCATCTTGCCGCCGCGCAGCGACTTGGCGCCCTGCTCGCCCATCACCCAGGCGAGCGCGTCGACGACGTTGGACTTGCC
>JAOPYG010000378.1 GCA_025964685.1 Actinoallomurus sp.
CGCAGCGGCATGGTGGGCCTGCTCTGCGGCTCCCTCGAAGACCTGTGGCAGCAGTCCCTGGCGGTGGGCATCGGCCGCGCCCTGTTCGCCCGCGACCGCTTCGCCATCATCCTCGACGCGGCCGGCGACCCCGAGCGCGAGCAGATGCTCGCCCGGCAGCTACGTGACCAGCGGGTCGACGGCCTGATCGTGCAGCCCGTCGACCCGTCGGCCCCGCTGTGGGCCGAGCTCGGCGAGAGCCTGCCGATCGTGTCCATCGGCGACTCACTGCCCGGCGCCCACGCCTACGGCGAGGTCGTCTTCGACAACCGCGCCGGCGTCACCCTGGCCCTGGAGCACCTCTACGAGCTGGGCCACCGGCACATCGCCGTGCTCACCCCCACCGTCGCCCGCACCCCCGACCGCCCGGCCGACGTCCACGTCAACGCCGAGGCCCAGCGGCTGGGCGTGAAGGTCGACGTGATCACCTCCCCTCAGGCCCTGGGCACCGCGACGGACGTCGCCCTGGACGTGCTGGGCGGCTCGCCACGGCCGACGGCGCTCTTCTGCTTCTCCGACTCGATCGGCTACGGCGTGTACGCCGCGACACGAGAGCTGGGCCTGGCCGTCCCGGAGGACGTCTCGGTCGCCGGGTTCGACAACCATCCGATGTCGGCGCTGCTCACACCACCGCTGACGAGCGTCGACTGGGACATCGAGGGCATCGTGCACTCCGCGGTCCGCGTCATGATCGGCGCGATCGAGGGCAAGGCCCGCCGCCGCCGCATCGTCTGCGAGCCCAGCCTGCTCCAACGCCAGTCGACCGGCCCGGCCCGCCAGCAGACCTGACGCGCGTTCCCCCGGGGGCTCCTCGCGCTCGCCCGTCACGAGGCCGACCAGGTGCTCGCCGACCAGCAGCCAGAGCGCTCGACGCGGGAATCGACAGCCTGTGGGCGGGCCGGCGACGTGCCCCGTCGGACCCGGCCTGACCGGCTTCGTTGGTCCGGCCGGCCTGCGCCCTCGCCGGGCGGCTCGCCCTAGTACACCCCGTACGCGGCCAGGCGGGGGAGTAGGTCGGTGGCCGTGGTGATGTCGCCGTCCAGGGCACGGTCCTCGACGTGCGGGTCCAGTGCCTCCGCGGCGCGGGCGTACACCTCGCCGAGGCGTCCGGAGGGTTCGCGGCCCTGCATGCGCAGGGCCCGTACGGCCGCGACCAGTTCGCATGCCAGCACGATGCGGTAGGCCGCGACCGTGTCCGTCGTGGCGCGGGCGGACTGGGTGGAGAAGCCCGCGTGTTCCTCCACGCCCCGCGACAGCACGGCGCTGCCCAGTGCCGACGGGGTGGCGTACCGGCGGATGTCGGCGATGGCCGAGTGCGCGACGTACTCCAGGATCATGATGCCCGACCCCGGCTCGCCCGGCGCGGCCTGGAAGGGCTGCAGGTCGGTGAACGCGGGTTCGACCAGTGTGCCCAGGCGCGCCGCGGACAGGGCCGCGGTCTGGAACATCGCCGCGCGCACGGCGTCCAGGCTGAGTCCGACGTACGCCGTGTGGAAGTTGCCGTTGTGCCACACCGTACGGTTCGGCACGTCCACCAGTGGGTTCTCCGACGGCGCGTTCATCTCCCGGGTGACGATCATCTCCGCGTTCTCCGTCGCGTCCACTGCCGGGCCGTGCACCTGGGGGAAGGCGCGGTAGCCGTACGGGTCCTGGATGCGCGCCGGCTGGAGGTCCTCCTCGTCGAGCAGGCCGCGCATGGCGTCCGCGACGCGGCGCCGGCCCGGATGAGGGCATCCCGCGTGCACCGGCGCCGCGTACGCCTCGGCGGAGCCGCGTACGGCCAGCAGCGACAGCCCGGTGACCGGGATGGACGCGCGCAGGAGTTCCGCGACGTCCCGGCAGGCCAGTGCCGCCTCGCCGAGCGTGGCCGCGTTGGAACTGATGAAGGCGAGCGCGTCGGCGGGCCGCAGCGGGAAGATCGCGCCGGGTGCGCCGCCCTGCCACGGGCGTTCGCCGATCAGGCAGAGGGCGGTCGAGGCGAGGGCGGTGAGGTCCCCGGTGCCGATGGCGCCGTACGCCGGAATCGGCGGGATCAGCCACCGGTTGATCACGTCGGTGAGGGCGCCGAGCACGTCGGGGTCGACGCCGGAGCCGCCCGCGGCGATCTGGTTGAGGCGTACGACGAGCATCGCGCGTACGTTCTCGGCCGACATGAGAGGCCCCGCGCCACCGGAGTGGCTGCGGAGTAGGCGCAGGCCGTGCGCGTCGTCGTTCTCGATCGCGACGTCGCGGTTGGCGCCCACGCCGGTGGTCCGGCCGTACACCGGTTGCCGCTGCGCGACCTCGCGAACGACCTCCCACGCTTGTCTCGCACGTTCCACCGCTTGTGGAGGAACGGTAACGAAGGTGCCGTCTCGGGCGACAGCGCTAACAACGTCGCAGTTCAAACCGCTACCGTTGACCGCTATGGCCGTTTGGTTCATCGCCGAACCAGCGCGAATGGAACATTAGCCACTATCTTGACCTCTTAACTCGGTTACCCCAAGGCGGACACCTTGCTCGCATTCGACGGCGTCACCCGATGTCGCCCCGACGCCTTGGCCACCTGCGGTCTCACCGGTGGCAGCCGTACGGCCGCGTCGTCCCGGATGATAGGGCCCGCCTCTAGGGAGAGTCACTCTTGATCAGATTTGATGGCGTCACGAAGCGGTACGCGGATGGCACCGTGGCCGTTGACGATCTGACGCTGGAGATCCCCTCCGGCCAGATCACCGTACTGGTCGGCCCCTCGGGGTGCGGGAAGACCACGTCCCTGCGGATGATCAACCGGATGATCGACACGACCTCCGGGACGATCAGCATCGACGGCGATGACATCCGTAAGAAGGACCCCTCCGACCTGCGCCGTGGCATCGGCTACGTGATCCAGCACGCCGGTCTGTTCCCCCACCGCACCATCGTCGACAACATCGCGACCGTCCCGTACCTCCTCGGCTGGGACAAGAAGAAGGCGCGTGCGACGGCCATGGAGCTGATGGAACGCGTGGGCCTGGACACCAAGATGGCCAAACGCTATCCGTTCCAGCTCTCCGGCGGCCAGCAGCAGCGCGTCGGTGTCGCGCGGGCGCTCGCCGCCGACCCGCCGATCATGCTGATGGACGAGCCGTTCAGCGCGGTCGACCCGATCGTGCGCAAGAGCCTGCAGGATGAGTTCCTCCGGCTCCAGTCCGAGGTCCAGAAGACGATCGCGTTCGTCACGCATGACATCGACGAAGCGGTCAAGCTCGGGCACCGGATCGCGGTCTTCCAGGTAGGCGGCACCCTCGCCCAGCACGCCACCCCCGACGAGCTGCTCGCCAACCCGGCCGAGGGCTTCGTCAAGGAGTTCCTCGGCGGCGAAAAGGGGCTGAAGCGGCTGCGCTTCAACCGCGAGCTCGAGGACACGGCCGACGACGAGGTCCAGGCGGCGGAACGATGACCGCCGTCGCCGACGGTGAGCCGCTGATCCGCTGGAACTGGATCGGCGACCACACCGACGAGCTCACCACCCTGACGCTCCACCACCTGAAGCTCGCGCTGCTGCCGATCCTGTTCGGCCTGATCATCGCGATCCCGCTCGGCATCATGTGCGTCCGCTGGCGGTGGCTCTACCCGCCGACGCTGGGCGTCGCCAACGTCCTGTACGGCGTGCCGTCCCTGGCGCTGTTCATGCTGTTCATCCCCTACTTCGGCATCGGCAGCGGCGGCCAGGCGGACTTCACGATCATCCTGCCGCTCACGCTGTTCTCCCTGTCGGTCCTCGTGCCGAACGTCGTGGACGGACTGCGGTCGGTCCCCGAGCCGGTACGCCAGGCGGCCACCGCGATGGGCTTCGGCACGCTCCGGCGCCTGGTCCAGGTCGAGCTGCCGATCGCGGTGCCGGTGGTCATCGCCGGCGCGCGGGTCGCGACGGTCGCCTCCATCAGCCTCGTCAGCGTCGGCGTGCTGATCGGCAACGGCGGGCTCGGGCAGGAGTTCATCGACGGCTACTCCCGCGACTTCACCACACCGATCATCGTCTCCTGCGTGCTGATCATCCTGCTCGCGCTGTTCAGCGACGGTGTGCTCGTGACCGCGCAACGGCTGCTCACGCCGTGGGCGCGCACCCGTAGGAGCAACGGATGAACCTCACCGACCAGATCACCGCCGCCTGGAACTGGCTCACCGCCTCCTCGCACTGGAGCGGCGGCGACGGCATCCCGCACCGCCTGCTCGAACACCTGGGCTACAGCGCGCTGGCCCTGGCCATCGCCGCGGTCATCGCCCTGCCGCTCGGCGCACTCGTCGGCCACACCGGCCGCGGCGGTTTCATCGTCGTCAGCTTCGCCAACCTCGCCCGGGCCGTCCCCACGCTGGGCCTTCTCCTGCTCGTGGTGACGGTCACCTCGATCGGCCTGACCCCCGTGATCATCCCGCTGATCGCGCTCGCCATGCCACCGATCCTCGTCAACACCTACGAGGGCATCCGCGCTGTGGACGCCGACATCAAGGACGCCGCCAAGGGGATGGGCATGAAAGGCCCCGGGGTGCTGCTCAAGGCCGAGATCCCGGTCGCCATCCCATTGATCCTCCTCGGCCTGCGCACCGCGGCGATCCAGGTCGTCGCGACGGCGACCATCGCGGCGTACGCCGGCATCGGCGGTCTCGGCCGCTACATCGTCGACGGGCTCGCCCGCAAGGACTATCCGTCGGTGGTGGGTGGTTCAGTACTCGTCGTGCTCCTCGCCGTCGTCGTCCAGCTCGTCTTCATCGGCATCCGGAGAGCATTCGTGTCTCAGGGCCTCCGCGGGTCGTCCCGCACTTCGTAGTAAAGGGAAGGAAACAACAATGATCCGGATAGTCCGTGGCGCCGTCCTCGGCGTCGTCGTCGCGCTGGCCGTCAGCGCGTGCGGCGGCAGCAAGAAGGACAGCGGCAACCCCCTGGACCAAAAGCCCGCCGGCGGCGGTGCCAGTGTCGTGGTCGGCTCGGCCAACTTCCCCGAGAGCCAGCTGCTCGGCGAGCTCTACGCCCAGGCGCTCGAGGCCAAGGGCGTCAAGGTCACCCGTAAGTTCAACATCGGCAGTCGCGAGGTCTACTACGACCAGGTCAAGTCCGGCGCCATCACGGTGATGCCGGAGTACAACGGCGCCCTGCTGACCACCTCGGTCGACAAGAGCAGCCCCGCCGTCACGACCGCCGACGTCAACGCCGCCCTCAAGGCCAAGCTCCCCGCGACCCTGGCGATCCTCGACTCCTCCCAGGCCGAGGACAAGGACTCGGTGACGGTCAACCCCCAGACCGCGCAGAAGTACAGCCTGAAGACGATCACCGACCTGAAGTCGGCGGCCGGCCAGGTCACCATCGGCGGCCCGTCGGAGTTCAAGACGCGTCAGCAGGGCCTGGTCGGGCTGGAGAAGACGTACGGGCTGAAGTTCAAGAAGTTCCAGTCCTTCGACGCCAACGCCCAGACCACGCTGGTCAAGCTGCTGAAGGGCAACCAGATCCAGGCGGCCGACCTGTTCACCACCGACCCGACGATCTCGGCGAACAAGTTCGTCGTGCT
>JAOPYG010000379.1 GCA_025964685.1 Actinoallomurus sp.
CCGGCCGCCGCGGAGGGTGTGCTGTTCGTATCGTTCGCGTGATCTGGCTCGGGGGTCATGGAAAGTCCCTTCTCCATATCGTCACCACCGCGCGGTGACGGCGGCGGCGTGTTCATTGTCGAACCACACCAGGCTTTTCGCTCCGCCTCTTGATGAGGCTTCGTAATTCCCTGTCGGAAGATTGCCAAACTCACTCTGGCGGAGTTCGGCCATCGGGGAGGAGTTGATACCCGGCGCCCCGGACAGTTCGGATGGTATGGCGTCCGAAGGGACGATCGATCTTGTCGCGCAGATAACGCATGTAGACGTCGACGATGTTGGAGCCGCCTTCGTAGGCGAAGTCCCAGACGTGTTCGATCAGGTACGTGCGACTCAATACCTCGCCGGGCCGGCGCATGAGCTCGCGCAGTAGTTCGAACTCCTTCGGCGACAGCCGGATGTCGACGTCGCCGCGCCGTACCGAATGGGTGGACGGATTCAGCATCAGGTCATCGACCCGGAGTACGACCGGGCGTTCGAGGGGCTCTCGGCGGATCAGCGCGCGCAGCCGCGCGAGGAGTTCCCCGAACGCGAACGGCTTGATCACGTAGTCATCCGCACCCGCGTCCAAGCCGCCGATGCGGTCCGCCACCGCGTCGCGGGCGGTGAGAATGAGCACGGGCGTCCACCGGCCCCGCTCGCGCATCCGGCGACATACCTCGAACCCGTCCGGGGCCGGGATCATCGCGTCGAGGACGACCACGTCGTAGTCGGTCTCCAGCACACTCCACAGCGCGTCGTCGCCGCCGGTGACGGCGTCGACCGAGTAGCCTTCCCGCCGCAGTCCGCGCAGGAGCAGTGCGGTCATGCCCGGATCGTCCTCGACGAGGAGCAACCGCATACCTGCGAGTTTATAACCGTGGCCTGGGCCGGCCCGGTCTCACCGGTCGGATCCCGCGGCCCTGCATCGGATGTTGAGGGTCTCGATCCTGGCCGCCAGCCGGGCGAGCCCGGAGTTGATCTCCTCGATCTGGCCGAGGATGTCGTCGTTCACCGCCTGGGCCCGGCGTTCCGCGATCAGCTCGTACAGGGTCTGCTCGTCGGCGATGCGATCGGCGCGCCGAGCCGCCATGAGGACCACGGACACGGCCGCGAGCGTGAGACCGGAGACGATGAGGCCGAGCACGACGACGGTCCCGGTGCGCAGGTCATGCACGGTCGCCAGCGCCGCGCCGGCGATGGTCAGGGACAGGACCGCGAGCGGGAACGGCCACGAACCCAGCAGATCGCGGGTCAGCGTGGCGGTGTGCTGAGCTCGATCCGGCCGGGCGCCGCCCCACGGTCCGGCGCGCGGAAACTCGTCCTGAAGGGCACGAGGGTACGTGAGTGGCGGCACGCCCCTGAAGAAGCGCCTTTTCGGTTCCATGAGTCCAGCGTGCATCGGGCCACATGAGAGGATCGTGAATATGTGGAGGTGAGACCCGTGCGGCTCATGCCGCGCTCGCTTCGCGTCCGGCTGGTCCTGGCGTCCACGCTGGGCGCGTCTGCGGCACTCATATTCTGCCTCGTCCTGCTGTACGTCCTGCTCGTCCGGCAGCTCAACACCGCGCTCGATGAGGGCCTGCGCCAGCGGAGTCACGACGTGGCGGCCGCAGCCAGGCGCGGAGATCTCGGCGCCGTCCAGCGCGATCCGCTGGCGCAGCTGTACGACCGCGACGGCACCCTGATCGCCGGCTCACCCTCACTGGCCCGCGTTCGACTCCTCAGCGTCGCCGAGGTGCGCGGGCTCACCGGCGAGACGTTCACCCCCCGGTCGTACCCCCTGGCCCGCGGGGCGGCGCCGGCGCGGCAGTTCTCGCGGCGCACCGTCGATGGCGACGTCCTGGCCGTCATGGTCTCGACCAGGACCGTAGAGGCCGCACGCGAACGGCTCGCCTCGGTACTCCTGTTCGCCGCGCCCGCACTCATCGGCCTTCTGGCGGTGGCGGGCTGGCTGATCGTACGGGCCGCGCTGCACCCGGTCCGCGTCCTGACCCGGGAGGCGGCCATGATCTCCTCGCTCGACACCGGCCATCGGCTCCCTCGGGTCGTCGGCGACGATGAGATAGCGGAACTCGCCGGCACCCTGGACAGCATGCTCGGCCGCCTGCGTGTGGCCTTCGAACGGGAGCGGGCTTTCGTGGACGACGCCAGCCACGAGCTGCGTACGCCGGTGGCCGTCCTGCGCGGGCAGCTCGAGCTCGCCCTGGATGCCAGCGGTCATCCGGAAGAGGTGGAACGATCGCTGCGAGCCTCACTCGCCGAGGTCGAGCGGCTGAGCCGGCTCACCGAAGACCTCCTCCTCCTGGCCCGCGACCGGGCCGGGACGCTGGTGCTCCGTCACGAGCCGATCGACCTGCTCGACCTGGCCGGCGCGGAGGCCAGCCGGCTTGAACCGGCCTTCGGGCTCAGCATGGAGGTCACCGGTGATCCGGTCGTCATCGAGGGAAACGAACATCGGTTCCGCCAGGTCATCGCCAACCTCGTCGCCAACAGTGCCGCCGCGGGCGCCTCGACCCTGCGGCTGACGATCACTCGCGCGCCGCGGGACATCACGCTCCAGGTCGCCGACGACGGACCCGGCTTCCCGCCCGGCCTGCTGCACTCGGCGTTCGAACGCTTCACGCGGGGCGATCCCGCACGCACCCGAGGCCCCGACGGTGCCGGCCTCGGCCTGTCGATCGTGCGGGTGGTGATCGCCGCGCACGGCGGCACCGTGGAGGCTAGGAACGGCGCACCGCTGGGGGGCGCGGTGATCACCATCCGACTGCCGGCGAATGGCGGCCGGCGCCTTTGACGGGCCGCGCCGACCGGCGGCCGGCGCGGCCCTTACGGACACTTCCGTACGACGTAGGGGACACCGCTTGGACGTGCCCGCACACCACAGTGCGCCAGACCACATGAGAGAACCATGAAGGGCGCGGCGTCGCCGTTTTCGTGCTGCCTTCGCCGGTCATAACGGTATTCAGAGCGAGCACCGCCCGAGGTTTCGGTGCTCCTGTGCGGCGTCCACATCGGGGGGTGTGATGCGGCCTCGATTCCGTTCGAACGGACTCGCCGCGGCCGTGGTCGTCGCGCTCGCGGCCACCATGGCGGGCTCGGCCGGCGGTCCGTCGGCACGTGACGGTGCCGGGCTACGGGATCCGCCGCAGCTCGTGAGCCACGGCGGACTTCTGCGGGTGCGGCTCGACGTGGAGCGGCGGCGGGTCGACGTCGCCGGCCGCAAGCTGTGGGCGCTGACGTACAACGGCCGCTACATGCCTCCCACACTGCGGATCCGGCCGGGGGACAGGCTCGAACTGGCGATGCGGAACCGGCTGGGGGCCGACACGAACCTGCACGTGCACGGGTTGCACGTATCGCCGACCGGCGCCTCCGACGACGTGATCCACATTCACATCCGTCCGGGGGAGACGTTCCACTACTCCTACCGATTTCCGGCCGACCTCGCGCCCGGCACCTACTGGTACCACTCACACCAGCACCCGATGTCGGCGCAGCAGGTGGCCGGGGGGATGTCGGGCGTCATCGTCGTCGACGGCCTGAAGCGCCATCTCCCGCCGGCGCTCCGGGGCATCACCGAGCACGTCATCGGCCTCAAGGACTTCCAGGTTCAGGGCGACGCGATCCGGACCGGCGGCCTGCACATCGGGGCGCCCACGAACCGCACCGTCAACGGCCAGCTCAACCCCACCATTCACATCCGCCCCGGCGAGGTGCAGCTGTGGCGCCTGGCGAACATCAGCGCCAACATCTACTACAAAGTGCACCTGGGAGGGCAGCCGTTCCAGGTGATCGCCCATGACGCCAATCCGGTCGACCGTGTCTGGCCGGCCGACTCGCTCCTCCTGGCCGCCGGTGCGAGGTTCGACGTGCTCGTACGCGGAGGTCCGCCCGGCCGTACCCGGCTGGAGACGCTCCCGTACAGCACCGGGCCCGCCGGGAACAGTTTCCCCCGCGCGACGCTGGCCACCGTCGTCTCGGAGGGAGCACCGGTACGCCCCGTGGCGCTGCCCACGACCTTCGCGCCGACCGAGGACCTCGGCCGCGCCACCATCGCCCGCCGGCAGACCGTCGTCTTCTCCGAGAACAAGGCGGGCACCGAGTTCTTCATCAACGGCCGGCAGTTCGACATGAACCGGGTGGACCTCCGGTCGAAGCTCAACACCGTGGAGGAGTGGACCGTCCGCAACGACAGCGACGAGGAGCACTCCTTCCATCTGCACACCGACGACTTCCAGCTGATGAGCGTCAACGGCCGGCCCCACCACGGCCACGGCTGGCAGGACACCGCGAGTGTTCCGGCCAGGGGGCGGATCGTGATCCGGGTCCACTTCACCGACTTCACCGGGAAGACCGTTCTGCACTGCCACATCCTCAACCACGAGGACGCCGGCATGATGGCGATCCTTGAAATCGTCCCCTGACCGCCAGGGACGTTGTTCGGCCTGGTACGGGACCTTTTCCTCCTGCTCCCCGGCTGGGCGTACGGAAGCCTTGTCTCAACGCACCGACATCTGACGAAAGGCCACGATGACGCCGCAGTGCGACCGGTCCGCGGACCAGGAGGGGCCTCACGCCGGAACCGCGCCGATCGTCGTCGAGGTCGACGGCACGGCGTCGGGACGGGAGGCCGTCGCCTGGGCGACCCGGGAGGCCATACGGCGCGGTACGACCGTGCGGGTGCTGTCGCCGCGGGATCCCGGCGAGGTCATCGCCGACACCCAGGACGCCTCGATGATCGTCGTCGGTTCGGCGAGTTTCCTGGCCATGTCCGATCTGGCCCGCGGGTCGACGGCGATGGCCGTGGCCGTGTGCGCGGACGTGCCGGTCATCGTGGTGCGTCCCGGACCGCCGCACGCCGAGCCGGGCCCCTCGGCCGGCCGCGTCGTCGTCGGCACCGATGGCACCGGGCTGTCGGAGGCGGCCGTCGGCTTCGCCTTCGCCGAGGCGCGCGAGAGAGGATGCGGCGTCACCGTCGTGCATGCCGTCGAGCGCGAGGACCAGCGCCCGGAGGGCGAGGAGATGCTCGCGCGGCTGGCCGCCGGGCGTACGGACGTCCGGGCCGTCGTCGCCGCCGATCTCGCGAGTCACGTGCTGATCGAGGAGTCCGCGGGGGCGCGGCTGGTGGTGGTCGGCTCGCGGGGACACGGCGGTCTGGGCGGCATGCTGCTGGGGTCGGTCAGCCAGGCCGTGGTCCATCGCGCGCACTGTCCCGTGGCCGTCGTACGCGCGCCGGCGCGCGTCCCTGGTCAGGAGCGGTGGACGCGGGGATCGAGGAACGCGTAGGCGATGTCCACGGCGAGGTCCTCACCGAGCACGTCCAGCAGCGATCCCCGGGTCAGGCGCGTGTACATCGCCGACTGCACGAGCACGGCGGGAGGTGACGAAGAACAGCACGAAGACGCAGGTGGTGACGGTCCGCAGGACCAGGGCCCCGGACAGGATCCGGCGGATCAAAAACCAAAGCATGTGACTCTCCACATCTTCGTGGTCCCGCGGCCGGCCCGCACGGCGGTATGCGGGCGGACCCGGCCGGATCGTACAGCTCACGTTCCCGGGGCGGCGCGCCCTCAGGGCCGCAGTGACGGCTCGGCCGTCATCTTCCGGGCGCCCACGGTCGGGATCTCGGCGAGAAGCGTGGTCCCCTGCCCGTCGGAACTGATGATGTGGAGCCTGCCGCCAAGTGCCTCGACCCGGTCGGTCAGGCCGAGCAGCCCCGATCCGCGGGCGGGGTCGGCGCCGCCGACGCCATCGTCGTTGACCGAGAGTCGGATGCCCACGTCGCCGATGGCGAGCGTGACGTGCACGACGGAGGCGTGAGCGTGCTTGACGGCGTTGGTCAGCGCTTCGGAGACCAGGTAGTAGACGGTCACCTCGTAGGGCTCCTCCAGCCGCTCGACCGACATGCTGAGCTCGACCCGGAGGGGACAGCGCCGTGCGAGTGCGGTGAGGGCCTGTTTGAGGCCGCTCTTGGCGAGGATCAGGGGGTGCAGGCCGCGGGCGATCTCCTGCAGATCCGTCACGGCCTCCTCCAGGCCGCGGGCGGTCCCCACCAGCCGGTCCTTGATCTGTTCCTGCCCGGCCGGCAGCGCGGCCGCGACCGAACGCAGCTCCAGCACGAGCGTGACCAGGCGCTGCTGGGTGCCGTCGTGCAGGTCGCGCTCGATGCGGCGGCGGGTCTGGTCGGTGGCGGCCACGACGCGGGCGCGCGAGGCCATCAGGTCGGCATGGCTCTGCGCGTTCGCGATCGAGGCGACGACGATCTCCACGAACTCGTGCATGCGCTCTTCCGTATCGCCCGGCAGCTCCTCGTTCGTGCACGATGAGACGATCGCGACGCCCCACAGACACCGGCCGACCGTGATCGGGCATCCGGCGGAAGAGACGACCCCATGCTCGCGCAGCGTGGTGGACAGATCTCCGTTGCCGTCGTAGGACTCGACCCGGCCGGGAGCGCCCGTGCGGCGCACGAGGTCGGAGACCGTCCCCTTCTCGAGCCGCCAATGCGACCCGGCGGGCACGATGTCCTCGTAGTTCCAGCCACCGACGGGGGTGACGACGCCGTTCGGCTCGTAGCGGGCCAGCACGGTACGTCGCGCGCCGAGTATCTTCCCCATCTCGCAGGCGACCGCGTCGAGCACGTCGGTCGGCGGCACGCCATGGGCGACCAGAGTGGCGAGGTGCCGCAGCGCGGCCTGCTCGTCGGCGATCCGGTGGAGCTGGTCACTGTTGACCCACTGGGCGTCCGCGGTGTTCGCGCGAGCGCGTGCCGCCTGCAGGAGCGCCTCCAGAGAGGGCACGACGCGGTCCCGCAGCCGACGCAGGGTCGGCGGCGAGAGGCCCGCGGGGACGACGAGTGTGGCGGGCCTGCCGTCACCACGCAGAGGGAACACCACATGCCGTTCGTCGGGCTCGACCGGCCCGCACACGATCGACGCCGACGGCAGCCCGAGCTTGCGGGCGAGATGCCGGCCGGCGTCGGGCAGCGCGGTCCGGGGATCCGGCGCCCGTACGAGGAGAACGCCCAGTTCCGCGGCCAGATCGGCATCCGTCCGCGCCCCGGCCTCATCGGCCAGGTGGCGCGCCAGCCTGGCGATCCAGGACGCGATCACCGCGATGGCCACGAAGGCCGCCAGAGCGGCGAGGAACTCAGCCCCGGCGGGCCGCACGCTCCACGCGGGCGGGGTCACGAAGATGTCGAACGCCAGGGCGCTGACCACGGCCATCGCGAGGCCGAGCCACACGCCCCACACCACCCCGACCGCCACGAGGCCGAGCAGGTAGATGACATTGAGCGAGTGCGGGGTCGTCACCGGGGTCAGAAAGCGGGCGAGCGTGGTCTCCGCCGCGACACCCAGCATCGCGGCGAGGACCCCGAGGGCGAGGGAGGGTCGTTTCCGGCGTGCCAGGCCCGCCAAGGTGGCTTCCCCCATAACACACGTTACCTCCGGACCCAAATCGGTACCGCGGGACCGAGGGCGTCGGGCAACATGATCGAGCCGTCCGAGACCCTCCCCGGCGCCGGGGCCTGATACCTGCCGTCGGGTCAGCGGTAGCCAATGGTGGTGGCGGTCCGGACCGATCGCGCCGGAACGGTGACCGTCAAGGTTCGCCGGCCGGCGTCGAACCTCCAGCTCGCCGCCGGCGCCTTCCCGCCGTTGATCCGTACCTCCGCCGGTGTGGTGACGCCGGTGAAGACGGCCGTCCACTGCCGGTCGGAGACCTGGCCGGTGAACGCTCCCCGTGCCGGGTCGATGCGCAGCAGGTGGTCGCGCTCGGTGTACCGCACGGAGGTCGTCGCCGACCGGTTCGACCGGCCGTCGTCCTCGTACAGCGAAGAGGAGCCGTCCGCGCCTCCGGTGACGTTCAGCGTGACCTTGGTCAGCGGGTTCTGCACGTCGTTGGCGACATTGTCCGTACGCGTGGGGATGATCCCGCCGGCCTTGACGAAGACCGGCATCGAGTTCCAGTCGGTGGTGACGTTCTGCGTGGACGGGCCGGTGTAGGTCGTGCCGGTGAAGTAGTCGGTCCACCGTCCCGGCGGGAACCACACCGGCGTCGTGGCGGTGGATCCGGGCGAGGTGGCCGGGGCCACCAGCATGTCCGAGCCGTAGAGGTACTCACGCGACGCCGCGTCGTAGGCCCCCTGCTGGTCCGGGTATTCCAGATACGTGGCGCGTACGGCCGGTACGCCGGTGTCCGCGGCCTCCTTGGCCAGCGTGTAGGTGTACGGGACCAGGTCCTCGCGGAGGTTGAGGAACTTCTCCGCGGCCACACGCGCCTGGTCGCCGTACTGCCACGGCAGCCGGTCGCTGTGGTTGCCGTGCAGGCGCATGATCGGCTGGAACGCGCCCAGCTGCACCCACCGTACGTAGAGATCGTCGCTGAGCTTGGACGGGCCGTTGAACCCGCCGATGTCGTGGCTGACCGGAGACAGGCCGGTCGCGGCCGACTCGCCCGGCGTGTAGCCGACCTCGAACTGCAGCGTCGGCCAGTTCGAGGTGGTGTCACCGGTGAAGTGCACGGTGGTGCGCTTGTCCGCCCAGGGACCGGTCGGGACGCCGGCCTGGCCGCTGTAGCCGCCGGCCTGCAGCGAACCGAAGGCACGGGAGAACGCGAATCCCCGGCCGATGTTCTTCGCGGTGTCGGTGGCGTACTGCTGGTTGATCCACGCGTCGGGGGTGACGCCGGGCATCGACGATCGGGAGTCGTCGCAGCACCAGTCGAGCCACCAGAAGTCCGCGCCCTGCTCTTCCATCGTCTGGTGGAGATCGAGGTACGCCTTCAGCTGGTCAGGGTCGCTCCAGTCGAACGTGTGGCAGGTCTGTCCCGGACCGGCGGAACAACCGCTCGGGGTCAGCTTGCCCTTCGCCGTGGCCTGGGCCGCCGGGAACTGCGGGTCGTTGCTCACGATGCTCGGATGGATGTTCAGCGTGTTGTGCAGGCCCTGCTTCTGCGACCAGTCGAAGAACGCCGCCGGGTCGGGGAACTTGCTCTTGTCCATCTCCCAGCCGTCCCAGGTGGCGGGTGACTTGAAGTCCGTGTCGGTCACCAGGACGTCCAGCGGGACGCCGTCGGCGCGGAACTTCGGCAGGACCGTGTTCTCGTAGTCCGCGGCGCTGTAGTCGTAGTACTCCGAGTACCACACGCCGTACGCCCACCGGGGGAGCAGCTTCGACGGGCCGGTCAGCGTCGCCAGGTCGGTCAGTCCCCGCTTGTAGTCCTGCCCGTAACCGAAGAGATAGCCGTCCTGGTACGACTCCTGACCCGGCCGCTGACGGACCTGCTGCGTGGCCGGCTCGAAGATCGCCGACGTCGTGTCGTCGAGGAGGTACCACCCGTCCCGGTAGAGGAGGCCCGGCGTGGTGGGGGCGCCGCCGCTCACGCCGTCGAGGCCGCGCCGGTAGCCGCCGAGTGGGCTGTGCACCGGCAGGATCGGCGAGGTGGCCGAGGTGACGGCGACGGTGTCGAGGTTGACGTGGCAACTGTCGGCCGCCGGGCAGCCGATCGCGACGGTGTCGGAGCCCTTGGTCAGCGTCACGGGGACGGTGACCGTCGACCAGCTGTCCCAGTCGGCCGTCACCGGCAGGCTCGCGGACGTGGGCGTCCCGCCGTTCACCGCGGTCGAGATCGTACGCGCCGCCGACCCGCCGTTGGCGTACCTGACCTGCAGCGCGTACGAGCCGTCGGCGGGGACGTTCCGCAGCGAGACGCTGTCGGCGGCGCCGGCCTTCTCCAGGCCGGCGACGAAGCCGCCGCCCGAGTAGCCGTTGTGGTCGACGGCGAGCGCGGCGCCCCCGGTGAGCGCGCCGTCCTCGGCCTCGCACACCGTTCCGTAGTCGCACGGAGCGGCCTCGGCGACGGGGGAGGGGTAGGGCGCGCCGGGCGTCGTGAGGGCGAGGCTGTCGACGTTCACGTTCCCCGAGTCGTTCGCGCCGCGCGAGACCACCAGGGTGTGCCGGCCCGCCGACAGCTGTACTGCCGGGACCGAGGCGAAGGCCCAGGTGTTCCAGTCGGCGGTCGTCGGCATGGTGAGCGTCGAGGCGCCCCCGCCGTCGACGGCCGCGCTGAGCGTACGCGTCGTGTTCTTCCCGTCGCCGCCCAGGCTGTTGGCGTACCGGAGCCGCAGCTCGTACGTTCCGGCGGTCGGCACGTCGAGCCGGTAGGTGAGGGAGCCGCCCACGCTCTCGAAGCCGGCGGCGAACCCGGTCCCGGTGAAGCCGGTGTGGTCCGACGCGACGCTCACACCGCCGGAGAGCGTCGTCTTCTCCGCCTCGCACAACGCGCCGACGACACAGGTGGCCGGCGCGGGCCAGGACGGATGCGCGGTCACGGTCTGGTCCCCGGTCCGCAGGCGCACCGACACGTTCTGCGCGGTGAACGGGCCGGAGCCGACCTTGTACCGCAACGTCAGCCGGTCGGTGTCGATCGTCAGCCAGCCACCCGCGACCTTGTCGGTGAACCGCGTCCGCCCGAAACCGTCACGCCCGACCGCGTTGAACGTCGCGGCGTCGGTGAACTTCCCGTCACCGGCGTACTCCATCCGGATCAAGGTGGGCGAGAGCACCTCGAAGCGGGCATCACCGGAGCGGACCGCGTGCCGGCCCGCGGGCTCGCTGGCCGAGGCGGCGGCGGGCGGGGAGGCGGCCACGACCAGAGCGGCCATGGTGGCGAGTACGGCAGCGACGCCGGTCACCTTCGTACGCACGTGTCCGTAGAGCCGCATGCCACTCCTCGCCGTCGCCGAGCCACCGCCTCGCACTCTGACGATCAACGACGAAGCCGTCAATAGGTGGATATCGCGCACAAAGCGGATGTAAGCGGATCTCGCGACCGTGATCGCGGTCGAGGAGGATCACCCACGGTACCGATCCAAGATGCGCCCTCCGTGCGTCGGCCACCGTCGGTGACCTGCGGAAACGGCGTTACCGTAAGGGAGTGGGCAGCGGCGCACCTTATGAGGACTGGCTCCGGCACGCCGATGACGGCGTCCTGGAGCAGTTCGCCGCCGAGCTCACCGAGACACTTCCGCCCGACGACCCGATGATCGTCGAAGTGCGGTACTGGCTCCGGCGAATGCGCGATGACGCGCGCGCTTCCGGCGATCGGCCGAACCGCTCTGGCTGACCGCGCCGCGAGGTCGGCCCGGAC
>JAOPYG010000390.1 GCA_025964685.1 Actinoallomurus sp.
CGTACTTCATCCTGGTCGCGAACGGCTTCCTCAACAACCCGGTCGGATACCTGCGGGTCGGCGGTGAACTGCGCGTCGACAGCGCCGCGAGGCTGTTCACCAATCCGGCGGCGCTGCTGCCGCTCGCTCACATCGTCGCCGGGGCGTTCCTCGTCGCCGGGCTCTTCATGGCCGGGGTCAGCGCCTGGCACCTGCGACGGTCGGGTGAGTCCGAGCTCTTCCGGCGGTCGCTGCGGACCGGTCTCATCGCGTTCGTGGCCGCCATCGTGCCCTCGCTGGTGTTCGGCATCCCGCAGTTCGGCTACGTGCACGAGAGCAAGTCGATCCTGGGCGGGCCGGCCGCAGGAGTGATGATGTTCGCCTGGCTCGCGATGTTCGTCCTCGCGCTGGTCGCTCTGGTCAGGCTCGTCGTCCCGCGACGGCTGCTGCGCGGGCGGTTCTTCCACGGTGCGTTGCTGCGGATGATCGGTCTGCCGTACATCGCGATGCTGGCCGGCTGGATCTTCCGGGAGAGCAGCCGCCAGCCCTGGCTGATCTACGGGGTATTGCGCACGGATGACGCGGTGCGCCCGATGAGCGTGGCCGTGATGGCGTCCGTCACGGCCGGCGTCACGGCGTTGTTCCTGGTGCTCGCCGTGGTCAACATCGCGCTCCTGCGCCGGTACGCGCGGCGCGGGCTCGAGGGCGCCACGCTCGGGCGCGTCGAGACCACGGGACATCCCGAGCCCGTCCCCTCCTTCTGATTCGGAGCGATCCCGTGGACACTTTCGCGTACGCCATGCTGGGCCTGTTCGGCATCGGCTACTTCGTGCTGGCGGGCGCCGACATCGGCGTCGGCATGCTGCTGCCCTTCCTCGGCCGCGACCGGCGGCTGACCATCGCGGCGATCGCGCCGTTCTTCCTCGGCAACGAGGTCTGGCTGGTGGCCACCGCCGGCCTGCTGACCGCGCTGTTCCCCGGCATGGAGAGCGAGGTCTTCGGCCGGATCTGGGGCGCTCTGGTGGTGCTGGTCTCGGGCTGGACCATCCGCGACATGGGCCTGTGGCTGCGTGGACGGCAGGACGGGACGGCCTGGCGTCGCTTCTGGGACGGCGCGACCGTGGCCGGGAGCTGGGCGGTGGCCGCGTCCTGGGGCGTGGCGATCGGCCTGCTGATGGGCGGTGGCGCGCCGCTGTTCGCGGTCACCACGTGCGGCCTGTTCGCGCTGCACGGGGCGGTCTTCGCGGCGCTGCGGCTGGGTTCGGAGGAGCCGCGTGCCCTCGCGCGCCGGCTCGTGCCGGTCGTTCTGGTGGCGGGCGTGCCGTGCGCGATCGGCGCCGGGACCGACCACCTCGGGCGTACCGCGCCGCTGGCCGCCGGGCTGGGCGTGCTGCTGGTGCTGGCCTGGCTCGCGCTGGGCACGCGGAGGTACGGCGCGGCGCTGGTGACGTCCGCGCTCGCGATCGTCGTCGTGCCGCTGCTGGCCGCGGCGAACCTGCCCGACGCCACCACCGCGGACGACGCGTCGCTGACGCTCACCGTGACCGGGGTGATGGTGCCTCTGCTGATCGCCGCGCAGGCGTGGGTCTGGTGGACGTTCCGCGGCCGGGTCGACGGGCCGTCGTACCTGTGACGTACGTGCTGCTCGCGCTCGCCCAGGGCGTGCTCGTCGTGGGGCAGGCGGATCTGCTGTCCCGTGTCCTGTCGGGGAGTTCGTCGCTGCTGCCGCTGGCTCTGGTCATCGCGGGGCGGGCCACGCTCACGCTCGGCCAGGGCACGGTGTTCGGCTGGACCGCCGCGCGGCGCAAACGGGTGCAGCGCGGGCGGTTGCTGCGGCGCGGGGCCGACGTCACGCTGCTGGGCCGCGGCCTGGACGCCCTCGACCCGTACTACGCGGGGTACCTGCCGCAGCGGTACGCCGCCGCGGTGGTCCCGCTCGCCGTGCTCGCACGGCTGGCGTTGGCGGACTGGCCGTCGGCGCTGATCATCGCGGTGACGCTGCCGCTTATCCCGGTGTTCGGGGCGCTGGTCGGGCGGCACACGAAGCAGGCCACCGAGCGGCAGTGGGGGCAGTTGCACCGGCTGGGCGGGCACTTCCTCGACGTCGTGGCCGGCCTGCCGACGCTGCGCGCGTACGGCAGAGACGAGTCGCAGACCGAGGTCGTCCGCGCGATGGCCGACGGGCACCGGCGTGCGACGACGCGCACCCTGCGGATCGCGTTCCTGTCCTCGTTCGTGCTGGAGATCGTGGCCACGATGTCCGTCGCACTCGTCGCGGTGCCCGCCGGGCTCCGGCTGCTCTCCGGCTCCATCGACCTGCGGGTGGCACTGCTCATCCTGCTGCTCGCGCCGGAGGCCTACCTTCCGCTGCGGGTCCTCGGCACGCGCTTTCACGCCGCCGCCGAGGGCCGTGCGGTGCTCGACCAGGCGAACGCCGTCCTCGCCGAGGCCGCCCCGCCCGCACGCCCGGGTACGGGACGCGGGACGGCGGGCCGGATCGAGGTGCAGGGGATCGTCGTGCGGTACGAGGGCGACCGCACGCCGGCCCTCGACGGCCTGTGGCTGACGGTCGAGCCCGGCGAACGCGTGGCGCTCGCCGGGCCGAGCGGCGCCGGCAAGAGCACACTGCTGCGGGCCGTGCTCGGCTTCACCGGCATCGAGGCCGGCCGGATCCTGGTGGACGGCGCCGACCTGTCCGAACTCGACCTGGCCGCATGGCGGCGGCGGGTCGCGTACGTGCCGCAGCGGCCGCACCTGTTCGCCGGGACGGTCGCCGACAACATCCGCCTGGGCCGCCCGGACGCGAGCGAGGAGGAGGTGCGGCGAGCCGCCGAGGCCGCCGCCGCGCACGAGTTCATCGCCTCCCTTCCCGACGGGTACGGCACCGAGCTGGGCGAACGCGGGCTGGGTCTGTCGACGGGCCAGCGCCAGCGCATCGCGATCGCCCGCGCGTACCTGATGGACGCCCCGATCGTGGTGATGGACGAACCCACCGCCCGCCTCGACCTGACCAGCGAGGCGCTGGTCGCCGAGGCCGCCGGGCGCCTCCTCGAAGGCCGCACCGCGCTGCTCGTCGCCCACCGCCCGGCCCTGCTGTCGATCGCCGACCGCGTCGTGCGTCTGGCGCCGCGGGAGGTGCCCGCGTGATCGGCGGACGGCGCCTCCCCGGGCTGCTGTGGGCGGCGGTCGCGGGCACCGGAGCCGAGCTGTGCGCCGTCGGGCTGATCGCCAGTGCCGCCTGGCTCATCGCGCGCGCCGGGCAGCATCCACCGTTGTCCGCGTTGGCCGTGGCGATCGTGGCGGTACGTGGCTTCGCGCTGTTCCGCGGTGGCCTGCGGTACGTCGAGCGGCTCACCGGCCACGACGCGGCGCTGGGCGTGCTCGCCGACCTGCGGGTGCGGGTGTACGAGGCGTTGCGGCGGTCGATGGATCCGTCCGCGGCGGGATCCGGCGCTGTACGGGCGCGGTTGCGCGACGCCGACCTGGTTCAGCGGATGGTCGCCGACGTGGAGGCGGTGCAGGATCTGCTGCTGCGGTGTCTGCTGCCGGCCGCGGTGGCCTGGGCCGTGGGGGCGACCGCGGTCGGCGTTGGCGTCGCACTGCTGCCCGCGGCAGGTGCGGTGCTCGCCGCCGGGGTGCTTCTCGCGGGCGCCGGCCTGCCCGTACTGGCGGCTCTCGCGTCACGCGCGAGCGCGCGCCGGATGGCCGGCGCCCGCGTCGATCTCGCGGTCCGCGGTCTGGACGTCGCTCAGGGGGCGACCGATCTCGCGGCGTTCGGTGCCACCGGGCGTTTCGTCGCGCGCGCCGATGCGGTCGCCGCGCGGCTGGAGCGGCTCGAACGGCGGGACGCGACGGTCGAGGCGGTCATCGCGGCGCTCGGCATGGCCGTCCAGGGACTCACCGCGCTCGCCGTGCTCTGGACCGCGGGGCGGCAGGACGCGGACGGCGTGCTGGTCACGGTTCTCACGCTGACCGCGCTCGTCGCGGTCGAGTCCGTGCTGCCGGTCACCGACGCGGCACGGCGCCTCACCGCGATCCGGCCCGCCGCCCGGCGCGTCACCGACCTGCTGGCGGCCGCACCACACAGGACAGGCGTCGGGGAGTGGCGTGGGCTTCCGGCGCGGCCGAGCCTGGAACTGGTGCGGGTTCGGGTGGCGTACGGCGACACGATGGCCCTCGACGGGGTCGACCTGCGTATCCCGGCCGGACGGAAGGTCGCGATCGTCGGCGCGAGCGGCGCGGGCAAGAGCACTCTGCTGGGTGTGCTGTCCGGTGACGCACCGGCCCGGGGTGCGGTGTTGCTGGGCGACGCGCCCCTGAGCGCCTACGATCCCGCCGACGTACGGACGGCCGTACGGGGACTGACACAGGACGCGCACGTCTTCGCCGCGTCGATCAGGGCGAACATCGCGCTCGCCCGGCCGGACGCCTCCCCCGGTGACCTGGAGGCCGCCGCACGCCGAGCCGGCCTACTCGGCTGGATCACCTCACTGCCGGACGGCTGGGACACCCAGGTCACGAACGACCGGATGTCCGGCGGCCAGCGGCAGCGGCTGCTGCTCGCCCGTGCGCTGGTCGCCGACCCGCCCGTACTGCTGCTCGACGAGCCCACCGAGGGTCTGGCCCTCGCGACGGCCGACCGGCTCGTCACCGACCTGCTCGGCGACGGGCGGACGGTCGTCCTCGTCACTCACCGCCTGGCGCCCCTGCCGGCGGCCGACGAGATCGTGGTGCTCGACCGGGGAAGGATCGCGCAGCGTGGCCCGCACGACGAACTGGTCGGCGCGTGCGGGCCCTACCGCGATCTATGGCGGTCCGAACGCCTGCGCGCTCACTCCGCGGTCGTGAAGACCTGGTGAATGATGCCTCTGCGGTGCCGCCCGTGGTAGAGCGTGTCCGCGTCGTCCGGCGGATCGATCTTGGCGAGGAATTCACTCTCGGCGTCGATGAGGCGCTCGAGCTCACCGCGATCGAGGAAGACTCCCTGACACCCCACGCATTCTTCGATCACGACGCCGTTGCGGTCGTGCGAGTCCCACCTTCCCGAGCACTTCGGACAGTTCAACCCCGTATCAGCCATCGTTCGGCTCCCCTGAGTACGAAACGTGCTATGTCGTAAGAGTAGTGACGAGCGCGGCGCCAGGGAATCGGCATTTCAGGGGAGAAGCCGGGACACGCGTGGCCGCCATCGGGTGCGGACGCGGACGCCGGCGGCACCCGGGCGCCTTCGGCGCAGCACGGTGAAACCGGCGACGAGCCAGAGCAGCCCGGCCTCGGTCACGACGGCGATCGCGATGAGCGTCGCCCAGGATCTGCGGCCCGTCTGCAAGGCGCCGGCCGGAGACATGTCCAGCTCGGACGTTCCCTGACCGGGCGAGGCCTTCGCCACGGTCTGCGCACCCGCCCGCGGCGCGATCTGGGGCAGGGTCGCGGGCGCCGGCGCTCCGGGCGGACCGCCGGGCGGACCACCTGGGATCAGCCCACCACCCGGGATCGGACCACCGGGAATGGGAACGGCCGGCGCTCCGGCAGGAGCCTCCGGCTCGAGCCCTGCGTGCGGAATGATCGGCGCGTGCGGTGGGGAGGGCGGGCGCCCGTGGGCCTCTCCGGTCGGCGACGCGAGGGCGTGCGTACGCGGCGGCCGGTGCGCGCCGGACCATGACGGGCGCGCGGCATCGGACCGGATCTCGGGAGACGGTACGCCGGGTGACACGAGCGGCCCGGGCTCGGCCGAGGGTGACTCGATCGGCGGTGACTGGTCGGCCGAGGGCGGGGCGGCGGGTGACTGCGCGTCCGGCGACGGGTCCGGCGCCGACGACGCGAGCTCCGCGGCCGGCTCCGGGGAGGACGGCCCCGGTGACGGCTCGTCCACGGCCTTCTTGGTGAGGCGCATGCTCGTGGTCCGCGCGGCGTCCAGCGACGCCGTGACCGACGGCGCGTTGGCGGCTCCGGCACGGAGCACGACGGGCACCACGGAAGGACCGTGCGGGCCGGGCCGCGCGGTCACCCGCAGCGTCCGCGTCTCTGACTCGCGTACGTCGCCGAGATCGCAGGCCACCGCCGTACGGTCTCCGCTCGTCATGCAGGCGGGTGCGGCGGTGGTCCAGGTCGCGGGCCGTCGGGTGCTCAGCACGAGCGTCACGGCGTGTGCCGCGCCGCCGGCCGGGCGTACGGTGACGGCGTAACGGACCGCGTCGGGCGCGCGGGAGAGGGCCTGGATCGAGGTCACCAGGTGGACGCCGGGCGTCGCCGGCGCGGGAGCGAGGAAGGCCTGCGCGACCACCACGCCTGCGGTCCCCGTCACCGCGAGCAGCGTGCTGGATGTCATCTTCATGATGGGACGTCCCCCAGACGTGAGCCGGGTGGCCTTCGGGGGCAGGCGCGGCTGGTTACCCGCGAGGCGAGTCGCTACTCGTTATAACCAGGCCGGTACGAGTTGTAACCAGCGTCACAGCGCCACTCGTTTCACCAGACGAAAGGATGTTTTCGTAAGATGCCGTAAACGGGGAGAGGAGAAGCCGGGTGACGGGGGACGAGTCGGGAGCGCGGTCGAAGTCCGCGGTGCGTTCGCTCGAACGCGCCTTCGAGCTGCTCGAGCACCTCGCGGACGCCGGCGGGCGGCTGGCCCTCACCGAGCTGGCCGAGACCTCCGGCCTGCCGATGCCGACGATCTACCGGCTGATGCGCACGCTGGTCAACCGCGGTTACGTCCGGCAGGAGCCCTCCAAGCGCTACGCGCTCGGGCCCCGGCTCATCCATCTCGGCGAGACGGCCGAACGGCTGCTGGGCTCGTGGGCGCGGCCCTCGCTGGCCCAGCTCGTCGACGAGGTCGGCGAGACCGCCAACATGGCGGTCCTGGAGGGCGACGAGGTGGTGTACGTCGCGCAGGTGCCCTCTCGGCATTCGATGCGCATGTTCACCGAGGTCGGGCGGCGGGTGAACCCCCACTGCACCGGCGTGGGCAAGGCCCTGCTCGCCCAGCTTCCGGACACCGCGGCCAGCGACATCATCGGGCGCACCGGCATGCCGGCGCACACTCCTCATACGATCACCGATGCGGCGGCACTGCTGGAGGAGCTCGGCAAGATCCGGCGGCGCGGATACGCCCTCGACGACGAGGAGCAGGAGATCGGAGTGCGCTGCGTGGCCGTTCCGCTGACCGGCACTCCGACACTCGCCGCCATCTCGATCTCCGGCCCTCAGGGCCGGCTGCCGCTCAACGTCATCGACGACGTCGTACCGATCATGCGCCGCACCGCCGGACGGCTCTCCGACAGCCTGTCGGTGTGAGGCTCGTCGCACCGAGATCAACCCCCGCATACTGGGTAAGGGAGGCCTCATGGACAAAATGACCGTTGCCGTACTCGGAACCGGGACCATGGGCGAGCCCATCGCCCGCAACCTGCTGCGCGCCGGCATCGGCGTCCGGGCCTGGAACCGCACCCGCGCCAAGGCCGAGCCGCTCATCGAGCACGGCGCGGTCGTGTGCGACGAACCCGGCGAGACCGCCGCTGGTGCGGACGTCGTCCTGACCATGCTGTACGACGGTGACACCGTCGAGCAGGTCATCGGCGGCGTGCTGCCCGCGATGGAGGAGAACGCGGTCTGGGCGCAGATGAGCACCGTAGGCGCCCCGGCCGCCGACCGGCTGGCCGCGCTCGCCGAGGCGCGCGACGTGCCGTTCGTCGACTGCCCGGTCCTCGGCACCCGAAAGCCCGCCGAGGACGGCGCGCTGGTCGTCCTCGCCTCCGGCCACCGCGACGAGCGGGTCGAACGCGTCTTCGCGGCGATCGGTTCCCGCACGATGTGGGTGGGTGAGGGCACCGAGGCGTCCCGTCTCAAGCTCGTCGCCAACAGCTGGGTGCTGGCCCTGACCGCGGCCATCGGCGAGGCCGTGGCGTTGTCGCAGGCGTTCGGCATCGACCCGCGGCTCTTCCTCGAAGCGATCAAGGGCGGCCTGATGGACACGCCGTACGCGCAGCTGAAGGGTGACGCGATCATCAAGGGTGAGCTGCCGCCCAGCTTCCGCACGGCCGCTGCCGCCAAGGACGCCGGCCTGGTCGCGGAGGCCGGCCGGGCGGCGGGGGCCAACCCGCGCGTCGCGGAGGCCGTGCGCGAGCAGCTTCTTCGCGCCGTCGAGCTCGGCCACGGCGAAGAGGACATGGCAGCCGTCTACTACGCCGCCCGCCCTACCGAATGAACTCTTCGTCGGCTAACGCTGGCGGGTCGCGACTTTACGTGTTACCAAGATATGTAAAGCACGTCCCCCCACAGGAGGCCCCCCATGTCGATGCGCGATCGCTACACGACCCCGGTCACCGACAGCACGTGGGACGTGCCCGTCGCCGGAGCCGCAAGGTTCAACTGGGAGTACGACGACGGTCGCGATCGACTGCTGTCGCTGTACCAGAAGGGCAAGGACAAGCAGTGGGACGCGCAGAAGCGCATCGACTGGCACCTGCCCGTGGACGCGAACAACGTGGCCGGGCTCCCGGAGGAGTTCAACCCGCTGGTGGGCTCGGACGTATGGGACAAGATGCCGCAGAAGGCGCGCGATGAGTTCGGGCGTCATCAGGGCAGCTGGCTCTTCAGCCAGTTCCTGCACGGCGAGCAGGGCGCGCTGACGGTGTCCGCGCGGATCGTCGAGTCGGTGCCCGACCTCGATTCGAAGTTCTACGCCGCCACGCAGGTGATGGACGAGGCGAGGCACGTCGAGCTGTACGCCAAGTTCATCGATGACAAGCTCGGCATGTACTACCCGATCAACCAGGACCTGGCCAAGCTCCTGGAGGAGTCGCTGACCGACGGGCGCTGGGACCTGCCCTACCTGGGCATGCAGGTGCTCATCGAGGGCCTGGCCCTCGCCGCGTTCGGGCTGTACCGCGACATGTCGACGAACCCGCTCGTCAAGCAGCTCCTCGCCTATGTCATGCAGGACGAGGCCCGGCACGTGGCGTTCGGGCGGCTGGCGCTGAAGGACTACTACGCGGAGCTGTCCTCCAAGGAGCGCGCCGACCGCGAGGAGTTCGTGGTCGAGGGCTGCTACCTCATGCGCGACCGGTTCAAGGGCAAAGAGATCTTCGAGACGCTCGGCATGCCGGTCAAGGAGTGCATGTCCTACGTCGACAACGGCCCGATCTACCAGCTGTACCAGTCGCTGCTGTTCAGCCGCATCGTCCCGTGTGTCCGCGACATCGGCCTCTGGGGCGACAAGGTACAGAAGGCCTACGCCGACATGGGCGTGCTCGACCACGCCAAGGGCGACCTCATCCAGCTCATGAAGCAGGACGAGGACTTCGCCGAGGACATCGACCGGGCCAAGCACGAGGAGGAGCTCGCGGCGCGCCACGCCGAAGTTCACGAGGCGATCGCCGAAGGCGCCGACGGCTGATCCCCGGCAGCGGACCTTTCACCGCATAGCGACCACGTCGAGTAATACGATCACTGCGCTCAGGCCAATACGCCATGAGATGACGCACAAAAACCAGCGCATTGCACGTGACCATCACCCACGGCCCCCTAGGGTCGGGGACTCGTGTGCGGGCCCTCGCCGGCCCGTGCCGATCGTGGCCAGCGGTTCTGCCGACCGGCCCCGATGTCCTGTCCCCGAACAAAGGACCCCTTTGTGGGTAGATCCGGCCGACATCGCCAGCCCGACATCCCGAAGACCTTCGGACTCAGCCTGACCATCAGGCTCCTCGCGGCCGCCGGATTCGCCGCGATCGCCGTAACCACGATCACCATCGCGCTCAGCGGATCCGGCCCGTCATCGGCGCAGACGAGATCCCCCGCCGCCCTGGCGGATCCGCCACGGCCCCTGGACCGCGTGAACCGCGACGAGACGCGGACCCCGCTCGCCACTCCGACTCCAGAGCCGAGCGAGACGCCCACAGAGGCACCGAGGAAGACCCGGCATCGCAAGATCCTCTCGCGCGGCGCCTGCGAGGCGTCGTACTACGCCGCAGGCGGCCGGACCTCGAGCGGGGAGGCGTTCCACGCGGACGCCCTGACCGCGGCGCACCGGTTCCTGCCGATCGGCTCGAAGGTGCGCGTGATCAACCGGAACAACGATCGCTCGGTGGTCGTGCGGATCAATGACCGCGGGCCATTCGTGCCGGGCCGCTGCCTGGACCTGTCGAGTGCCGCGATGCAAGCCGTGGGCGGCGTGGGATCAGGGGTGATCCCGGTGAAATACGAGGTTCTTGCGAAGATATGACCGGCGCTTCTCTCATGACCTCGTCATGAAAGCGGAAAGCGAGCGTCCGCAGGCGGTCGACTCCTTCCCCCAAAGGAGTCCCGACCCGCGGACGCTCGCCTTCCTGCGGCCTGGACGGGTACAGATCCAAGGCCCCTGGGATCGGCCCTCGCGTCGCGTCCCCCGTTGAATCCCCCAATTCATCGCGACGCGTCAGGCCTTTTTTGTGGTCCGTGTTCTCGCACGCACTACGTTACGTAGTCCGCAAGGGTGAATCCGTCCACCCCAGGGTGACACTTAGGCGTACAACCACGGTTGACCTGCAGGTTTGCAGGTTTTTGGCCTTCACCGGATGGTGGCTAGAGGTTTGGCGGGGCAGGCCACGACCAATGATCATAATGTGGCTGCGAAGGGGCGACCTTGAAGGCCAAGCGGCTGGTCACCCCTGCCGACGTACTCCTGTCGGCCGGGGTCTTCGTCGCGTTCCTACCCTACGTTCACGGCCGCGGCCATCCCGCCCTGCCGGTGATTCTAGCTCTCCTGCTCTCGACCGTGCTCTTGTGGAGGAAGCGCTTCCCCATTCCCGTCCTGATCGTCTGTCTCACACTTTCGGCAATTCTCGGTGTGCTCGTGAGACGCAGCTATCCCGCGACTCCCGGCGACCTCGTCGCCCTCTACGCCGTCGGCCGCTACTGCGGTCGCCGGCTGGCCTTCGCGGCCGCGATCGGGACCATGCTCATCGGCCTGGCCGTCTCCGAGATCTCCGAGAGCATCCCGTCGTACACCGTGCAGAACCTCGGCGTCCTCGGGATGGTGCCGCTCGCGGTCCTCGCCGGAGCATGGGTGCGGACCCAGCGGACGTACGTAATCGGCGCCGAGGAACGCGCTGAACGCGCCGAACGCGAGCAGGAGGAAGAGGCGCGCCGCCGTGTCATCGAAGAACGCCTCCGCATCGCACGTGAGCTGCACGACATCGTCGGGCACGCGTTGATGTCGATCAGTGTGACGTCCTCGGTGAGCGCCCGGTTCGTCGAGGACGAGCCGAAGGCCGGCCGCGAGGCGCTCGAGACCATCAACGCCGTCAGCAACTCCGCCCTCGGGGAGATCCGCCGGACGCTGAGCCTGCTCCGCGGGGTCGCCGAGCCGCTCAAGCGGCCCGGGCTCGGCCTGGACGACCTTCCGAACCTGATCGATCAGAGCAGGGCGACCGGCCTGCCGGTGACCATGCACGAGTCCGGGCGCCGCAGCGAGATCCCGGCGATCGTCGGGTTCACGGTCTACCGCATCGTGCAGGAGAGCCTCACGAACATCAACCGTCACGCCGAGAAGGTCACCAAGGTCGCCGTGACCCTCACCTTCACGCCGGACAGCCTGGACATCGCAATTACCAACGATGGCAAACCGGTCGAGCTGCTGGAGCGAGGCGCCTACGGCCTCGGCATCCAGGGCATGCGTGAACGCGCCGCGGCGACCGGCGGACGCCTCACCACCACAGCACTGCCAGGCGGCGGCTTCCGTGTGCACGCGCGCCTGCCCCTGAAGGAGGCCCGTCCATGACGATCCGTGTACTGCTGGCCGACGACCAGACGACCGTACGCGCCGGTTTCAAGCTCCTCATCGACTCCACCGAGGACATGCACGTGGTCTGTGAGGCCGCCGACGGCAAGTCCGCGGTCGACGGGTCACGTGCGACGTCGCCGGATGTGATCCTGATGGACATCCGGATGCCGGGGATGGACGGCATCGAGGCGACCCGCCGCATCACCGAGGACCCGGCTCTGCGCGGCGCGCACGTGCTGATCCTGACCACGTTCGAACACGACGACTACATCTTCGGCGCGCTGCGCGCCGGCGCCGCGGGGTTCCTGCTCAAGGACACCGCCCCGGACGAGCTGCTGGACGCGGTCCGGGTGGTCGCCTCCGGCGAGGGCCTGCTCGGCCGTGGCCTCACGGGCCGTGTGATCAAGGAGTTCGCCGCGCAGCCCGCCCCGGCCGAGCCGGCTCCCGAACTCGACATCCTCAGCGACCGCGAGCGCGAGGTATTGCAGCAGATCGCCGCGGGCCTGACCAACGAGGAGATCGCGGGCACGCTGCACCTCAGCCCGGCCACCGCCAAGACGTACGTGCACCGGATCATGACCAAGCTCCAGGCCCGCGACCGCGTACAGCTCGTGATCTTCGCCTACGACAAGGGGCTCGTACGGCCACGACCGCCGGATCGGTGAGGCGCGCCGGCGGTTCGAGGACGTGCACGCTCCAGGCCCCTCCACGTCATGGTCTCCGTGGATAGTGTCGCGGAATGCCCGACTCTCCACCTGATATCAGGCGGTTCCGGCTCGACATCTCGCTTCCGCGATCAGTGCCGACGCACGACTTCCGGCATCCGGCAGAGGCCGATGTCGCCGCCCTCGGAGCGCTGATGTGGGAGGCGTACCGGGGAACGCCCGACGAACACGACGCCGGAGATGGCGTCATCTCGGCCACTCACGAGATCCAGCTGGTCTTCGGCGGCGAGCACGGGCCCTTCCAGCCCGCCGCGTCATTCGTGGCCGAGGACGACGGTCGCCTCGTGGCGGCCGCCCTGGTGACCGTGTGGAAAGAGGAACCGCTGCTCGCCTACGTGTTCACCGCGCCCTCACATACCGGCCGTGGTCTGGCTCGGCGGCTGGTCGAGGCGGTGATGCGCGCCCTCGGCGAGCAGGGCCACGTCCAGCTGTCCCTCGCCGTGACCGAACGCAACCTCCGGGCCCGCCGTCTCTATGAGTCCATGGGGTTCGTCCGGCACCGGCAGCCCGACGGCACGTACGACTGAGGTAACGGGGCCGGGGATGACAAATGTCATCGCGAACCCAGGATCGGCGGCACTACGCGTCCGGCCTGTGCGAATCTAGCGTCATTCCCATGAACGCGATCAGTTTCACGGGAGTGTCGAAGAGCTTCGGCGCGGTTCGCGCCGTCGAGGCTCTGGACCTGCGGATCGACTCCGGGCAGGCCGTCGCGCTGCTCGGGCCCAACGGGGCCGGGAAGACGACAGCCATCGGCATGCTGCTCGGGCTCGTACGCCCCTCGGCCGGCACCGTCGGCGTCTTCGGCGAGTCCCCGGACACGGCCGTCCGCACCGGCCGGATCGGCGCGATGCTGCAGGACGGCGCGCTCGTTCCCGGTCTCACCGTGCGGGAGGTCGTGGACTTCGTGCGCGGGCTGTACCCCGAGCCGATGCCGCTGGAGGAGGTCCTCTCCCTGGCCGACCTCGCCTCCCTGGCCAAGCGCCGCGCCGACCGGCTGTCCGGCGGGCAGGCGCAGCGGGTGCGGTTCGCGCTCGCCATCGCCGGAGCGCCGCGCCTGCTGGTGCTGGACGAGCCGACCTCGGCGATGGACGTGGAGTCCCGGCGTTCCTTCTGGGCGAGCATGCGCGCGTACGCGGCGGGCGGCCGGACCGTCCTGTTCGCCACGCACTACCTGGAGGAGGCGGACGAGAACGCCGACCGGATCATCGTGATGGCGGCCGGCCGCGTCGTCGCCGACGGCACCGCCCAGGAGATCAAGGCCGCGGCGGGCGGGCGCACGGTCCGCTTCACGCCCGGCGACCAGCCCACGACCGGGCTGGACGCGCTGCCCGGCGTCACGGGCATCGAGGTACGCGGCGGCTCCGCGCAGCTGAGCACCACCGACCCTGACGCGACCGTGCAGGCCCTGTACGCCTCGGGCATCCGCGTCCGCGACCTGGAGGTCAAGGGCGCCGACCTGGAAGAGGCCTTCCTCTCCCTCACCGGCGACAACTGATCCCCTCACCGAGCTCCCCGAAAGGACCCCTGATGCTTCGCTATCTCGCGCTGGAGATCCGGCGGATGTACCGCGACCGGCGCTTCGTCTTCTTCACCATCGCCATCCCGGTCGGCTTCTACCTGCTGTGGTCGAACATCTTCGCCAGGAACGGCGGAATCGATACCGACACCGGCCTGGATGCCAGGACGTACCTGCTCGTGTCGATGGCCTCCTTCGGCGCCCTCGGCGCGTCGCTGACGACGACCGGTGCCCGGCTGGCCGCCGAGCGGCAGAGCGGCTGGCTGCGGCAGCTGCAGGCCACGCCGCTGCGTCCCTGGGCCGTGATCATCGCGAAGGTCATCGCGTCGATGTGCCTGGCACTGCCGGCCATCGCGGCAGTCGGGATCACCGCCGCGCTGACGCAGCACGTGCAGCTGTCGCCCGGACGGTGGGCCGCGATGGTCGGCCTGATGTGGATCGGCACGCTGCCGTTCGCCGCGCTCAGCACCCTGATCGGCTCGCTGGTCGGCGCGGACGCCGCGCAGCCGGCGACCGTGGCCTGCTACTTCGCCCTGTCGATCCTCGGCGGTCTGTGGATGTCGGTGAGCATCCTGCCGGCGACGCTCCGGCACATCGCGCACTGGACGCCGTCGAACCGCTTCGCCGACCTCGGCTGGAGCGTCGTCGCCGGTCACACGCCGCCCGCCTCGGACGCGTTCGTGCTCGCCGCCTGGACCGCCGTCCTGGGCGCGCTGGCGATCGCGGCCTACCGTCGCGCTACCGTTCGATCCTGATGAGCTCATTCATGCCGTTCGACGCCGAGCGGGCGTCATCCCCCAGGCCATGGCGCCGGGCGGTGTGGACCTCGTTCGGTCTGGTCTATCTGTTCATCTGGCCGGTGAGCACCCTGTTCGGGCACGGCCACTCCGCCGCGGAGAGTGTCGTGCGGCTGCTGGCGCTGCTCGCCTTCACCGCGAGCTTCATCGGCCTCGTGCTCGTGAACAACCCGTGGACGGGCACCACCACCCGCCCCACCTACGTCCTGCTCGGCGTCACGGCCGTCCTGGCGATCGTCCTGCCGATCCTGTTCGGCGGAGACTGGGGCGGCCTGCCGATCTACCTCGGCGTCGCGTGCGCCATGACACTGCCGCCACGATGGGCCGGGCGCGGGATCGTCGCCACGACCGTGCTGACGTTCGTCCTGTCCGCCTCACTGGGGGGCAAGGGCGGCACTCTGGCGCTGCTCACCTTCGAGACGCTGACCATCGGCCTGCTGATGCTGGCCTTCCGCAGCAGCCGGATCCTCGTCGTCGAGCTGGGTGAGGCGCGCGGCGAGGTCGCCCGGCTCGCCGCCAACGAGGAGCGGCTGCGCATCTCCCGTGACCTGCACGACCTGCTCGGGCACACGCTGTCGCTCATCGTGCTGAAGAGCGAGGTGGCCACCCGCCTGGCCGACCGTGACCCGGCCCGGAGCATGGCCGAGGTGCACGACATCGAGACCGTGGCCCGGCAGGCGCTCGCCGACGTACGCGAGGCGATCTCCGGCTACCGTCAGCGCAGCCTGTCCGACGAGCTGGAGAACTCCCGGGGCGTGCTGACCGCCGCCGACATCGAGCTGACCATCACGACCTCCGGCACTCCGCTGCCCGACCGGGTCGACGGCCTGTTCGGCTGGGCGGTACGCGAGGGCGTCACCAACATCGCCCGGCACGCGCGGGCCCGCGCCGCCGCGGTGACCGTCCACCGGCAGGACGGCATGGCCGTCCTGGAGATCACCGACGACGGTGAGGGCGAAGGTGAGTTCCCGGGGGCGGGCAACGGCCTCGCCGGTCTCGCCGAACGGGTGACGGCCTCGGGTGGCACCGTGGAGGCCGGGCGCCGTACGGGCGGTGGTTTCCGCCTGGCCGTACGCGCGCCCCTGACGGCGCCCGCCCCGCACGAACCCGCCGAAGAGTCCGCCTGATCACTGTGCGCCGGGCGTCGACGGTTCAGCCAGGTCAAGGCCTTCCCCTGTTCACCGGCCGCGAGATCGGCAAGAGTCGGCGCGCACCGAGGGCGCGTCCACAACATCGCCGGCGACTTCGGCACCGGGAGCGGCTTCCTCCAGGGGCCGCCCAAGGTGTGGGTCGAGCAGCTGGCCGAGCTCACGCTCACCGAGGGCATGAGCGTCTACATCCTCTACAGGGTCGAGTCCGCCGACGTCATCCGGCGGTTCGCCGCGGAGGTCGCACCGGCCGTACGTGAGATCGTCACCGCTGAGCGCGCCCGCGCCTGACCCATCGGCGATGAGCGGGTCGGCGCGCTAGAGTCCCTGCCGTGATTCGCGTACTGCTCGCCGAGGACCAGGGCATGGTTCGCGGCGCGCTCGCGACCCTGCTGAACCTCGAGGACGACATCGAGGTCGTCGGGGAGGCGGCCAACGGCGAGGAGGCGCTCGCCGTCGCCGCGGACACCCGGCCCGACGTCGCGCTGCTCGACATCGAGATGCCGGGCAAGGACGGCATCGCCATCGCCGCCGACCTGCGCGTCGCGCTGCCGGACTGCCGGATCGTCATCCTGACGACCTTCGGCCGGCCGGGATACCTGCGGCGCGCGATGGAGGCGGGCGCGTCGGCGTTCCTGGTCAAGGACAGTCCGGCGGAGGAGCTCGCCGCCGCGGTCCGGCGGGTCCTCGCGGGCGAACGCGTTATCGACCCGGCGCTGGCCGCCGCCGCGCTGAGCGCCGGCCCCAACCCACTGTCCCCGCGCGAACGCGACGTGCTCTCCGCCTCGGCCGACGGCTCCACCATCGGCGACGTCGCCGTACGCCTGCACCTGTCGGAGGGCACGGTACGCAACTATCTGTCGGCAGCGATCCGCAAGACCGCCGCGCGCAACCGCATCGAGGCCGTCCAGGCCGCGCAGCGTCAAGGCTGGCTCTAGCGATCACTCCTCCGGTGAGTGGTACCTCGCGCCGGTTCCACCGGGTGCGGCACTCCGCGGACGCACCGCGGGACTGATCCGCCGCAAGAAGGACGGGCGTGTTGTAGTCGCCGTGCGCGTCGAACCACACCAGGCCCAGCCGGCGGTACGGGCGTCCGCGACCTCGGCGGCGGCCAGCCTCTGGAGTTCGAACCCGGTGGCGAGCTCCGCGCGCCAATGTGACGTGGCTTCCACGATCCGTTCGTCGACGTCGTAACCCGCACCCCGGAGCGGTGTGCGCCGCGCCGGCCCGCCGCAGGGCCAGTGGGCCCGCGCCCATCCGCTCCTCACGTCGCCCGGAGTCGTACGGCACCAGCAGCAGCCGGATCGGCGGTGAAGTGACGGCCATTCACCGGGCTTAACACACGCCCGCGCGGGTGCTCAAGGCGTGAGTTCCGCTCGTCCGGTCAGGCGTCGTATTCGTCGCGTACCCGCATCCAGAGCATCGTCGGGTCCTGCGGCCAGCCCTCCGGTGAGTCCTCCCACTCCTCCTGTCGGCCGTACGGGGTCAGGTCCAGCAGGTTGAAGTCCAGCCGGAGCCGGTCCACGCCGCGGCCGTTGGTGAAGTAGGTACGGAAGAACTCCTCGCCGTCGCGCAGCAGCACGCTCAGTCCGAAGCCTCCGTCCAGGCCGAGGT
>JAOPYG010000399.1 GCA_025964685.1 Actinoallomurus sp.
GTCGAAGGTGAGCTGGTCGGCCGCGTCGGCGGTACCCCGCATCGACTGGGAGGCCCCGGTGTTCTGCACGACCGGCCCAGGCGCCGTCGTGGGCGTCTGCGCGGCGATCGACGGCAGTACGGCGGAGTTGGTCCCGGTACTGGGAGTGGCGGAGGCACCGGTGCCCGAGGGATTCAGATTCCCCGTCGGCAGACTGGTCCCGCTCGATCCACTGGACGACCCACTACTCCCGCTCGACCCACTGGAGCTCGAAGACGACGACTTCGGCTTCGCCTTCACCGGCAAGGACAAGGACGGGCTCGCGTTCACCAGCGGTGTGTTGTCGGCGTCGGCCTGCGCCCACACGCCCACCTTGCGTTTGGTGGACATGTTGCTCGGCACGGAGACGGTGATCGCGACCAGTTTTTCGTAGGACAGCGAAGTAACCGGCCCAAAGCTGTGTTTGCCGTTGGACTCGAATACGACAGTCGCCTGTGAGCTTCCGACGTGCAGTGTGACGCCAGTCGGCGCCTTGGACCCTTTCGGAATATGCGGCGTGACCTGGACATACATCGAAGCCTTTTGCCCTTGGACCACTGAGCTCGGCACGTGTGCGAAGGTCACCGTGAGCGTCGGGTCGGGTGGCGACGACGGCGTAGTGGTGGGGGTGGCCGTGGTCGAAGCTTTCGTCGTCCCCGGTGTGGTCCTCGGAGGCGTCGCCGACGCGCTCGCCTTCGACGGTGACGGATCAGCTGCGGGCGATGGCGTCTCCGCCGCCAGAGTCGCTGGAGCGGCGCCGCTGACCAGGACAAGTCCTGTGCCAACGCAGATGATCAGTGGTCTCCGTACCGATCGTGCGAGCACCGCCCACGACCTCCTCAACAATCGCCTTTGATGCTGACCCTACGCTTCGTCATGAATCAGGTAAGAATCATGCGATCACGTCAGAGCTCAGCAATCAACCGGGCAAGGAGAGTTGTATCCCGGTAATCGCTAAATATTCTCCTCGTGGAGCTGCTCGATCTCCGCGCGCGAGGCCCAGGTCTGATATACGCCGACATCGACGTTCTCCAAGGCCAGCGCCGCCGCGACCGGCGCGCGGCCGCCAAAGTATTCCAGGCGGACCCAGTCTCCGTGTTCGCCGATGACGATGAACAGCTCACCGCGCCACGTGCAGCGTGTCCGTACGTACCGCAGACTCTCAACCTGGTCGTCGCGCACGATCTGGACGTACCGGCCCGGGTGCACCTCGTTGAATCCCTCGGCCGGGGCGGTGGCGTAGAGCCGCACCTCGCCGTCCACGCCCGGCACGGCGTCGTAGTCGACGCCACGCCAGCGAGCGGTGAACCCGTCCCTGATCATTCGTTGTCCCCCCAGACCAGCCGGTCGGCGTCGTACCGGGCGACGAAGCGCTCCGAGCCGTCGCTGCCGATGGCGTACATCTCCGAGCCGTGCGGCAGCCGCATGCTGTCGACCTTGTACTCGCGGATGCTGCCGGCGCTGCCCGGGGCGAAGCCGTCACCGCCGAACGGCGGCAGCTCCAGCACCCACCCGCTGTCGCCCCACGCGCGTACGGCCTCGTCGGACTGGCCGCCGAACGGGATGCGGTAGAGCCCCGAGCGGTAGGCGGGCCACCGGATGACGTGCACCTCGGTGTCGTCCGCGCTGAACGGGGAGCCGTCGCGCAACAGGCCGAGAGAGTCGTAGAGGAGCTTCGGGGTGTTGAGGTCGACCACGTCCTGGACCCGGTGCACGAACCCGGCCACCCGGTCGTACGCCTGCTCCAGATGCCAGGCGACCTGCTCGTGCGGCACGACCTTCTGCATGATGGCCCACGGCCCGGGCGGGGAGTCCGCCGGCTCGTCACGCCGTGCCTCGGGCACAGGCGGCGCGTCGAGGCGTGCCGAGTCGCCCTGCGGCGCGGAGGTGTCCTCGTGCCGTGGCGGCTCGGCGGCGGGCGCCGCGGTGCCGCTCAGTGGCAGCGCGCCGTCGGCGGGCAGGGGCGGCGGCATGGTGTCGGTCAGCCGGCCCGCGCTCGAGGCGCCCAGCGCACGGATCTGCTCGCCGGCCAGCGCCACCTCGATGGGCGTCCCGGGGTTCACCGAGACGCCCCAGTCGTGTTCGGGCCAGCTCGCGATCAGCTCGGCGAAGGTCGGCATGACGAAACCGGTCGTGCCGACCGCCGCCTTCATCCAGTCGAAGGAGGTGAAGGCGAGCACCGACGGGCGGCCGCGTACGGGCACCGCCGACCACGGGAACTCGGGGTCGCCGGGCCGGGTCTGCACGGCCGGCGGCGTACGGCTCCAGACCGGCAGGAACACCGTCGTGTCCATCAGGACCTTGACGACCATGTCCGGGTCGGTGCGCACGTCGAACATCTGGCGTTCGGCGTCGCTCTGCGCCGGGAAGTCGCTGGCGAGGCGTGCCGCGGCGTCGGCGTCCACCTGGCCCGACATCATGGTGACGCGGTCGCCGGAGACCGAGGCGCCGATCGCGGTGCCGCCGTTGACGACGAGCTCCAGCGCCGGGTCCGGCCAGAACCTCAGCACCTTGGCGAGGTCGGAGAGCACGAACGGATGGCCGCCCATCGCGTCGCGCATGCGTCCCGGCCCGGTGAAGAGAGGAACGATCGGCCGCCCGGAGGAGTCGTCGACGTACCACTGGAAGCCCGGGCGTCCCGGGGCCAGCATGAGATCGCCGCCCTCGACCACGGGCACCCAGATCTGGCGTACGTCCAGCAGCGTCCGCAAGAACTCCTTGCGGTCGCCTCGCGTCGCCGCCTCGACGAGAGTCCGCTCTTCTTCGTCCAGCGGCGTGAACTCCGCGTCGGGGGTGAAGTGCAGCACGACCGGTGACTCGTCCACCTCGAACGGTCCGGCGGGCGGAGCGTCCTGCGCGAGCGGGACGGCCTCCTGTACGGGCGGCGCGCCCTCCGGCACGGGAACGGGGACGGGCGCGGGCGGTGGAGGAGGCACGGTCTCCGGCAAAGGCGCGGACACGGCGTCCGGGACCGGCGCGCCCGGCGTGGCGGGGTCGTGCATCGGCATCACGGGGATGCCGTCGTGCACGGTCGTCTCAATGGAGGCTTCCTCGGGCACCGAACCCGGGTGCACGCCGTTCTGTGCCGGCAGCGGTGCGGCGTCCGGCACGACCACGGGTGGCGCCGGCACGGGCATGGTGCCCTGCGCGTGCATCCCGTCGGGCACGGACGCCGGCGGAACGTCGAGCGGCTGCGCCTCGCCCACCGAGGCGGGCGGCACGGCGTCGTGGACGAACCCCGGTGGAGGGGTCTGGTCCAGCGTCGGTGACTCACCGGGGATCGGTCCGGTGCCCGCGGTGAGCCGGCCGATGAACCAGGCCGGGAGATAGCCCTCGATGGGCAGCCCGGAGTTGAGCGCGAGCCACCACTCCTGGTCCGGCCAGGAACGGGCCATGTCGGCCAGCGTCATCCGGACGAACTGCTGGTAGGTCGGGCCCAGGCATGCGGTCCCGGCCTCAGCGGAGCTGTACGCGAGCACGTGCGTGCGGCCGTCGCGGTTGTTCGTCGGCCAGGTGAACGCCGTCTGGTTCGCGGCCGGGTCGGTCTCACCCGGAGGCAGCGGAACGAAGAGCTCCGCCCCGCTCACCAGGGCGAAGTAGGTGTCCTGGTCGCCATCGCGCAGCGCGTCACGGAGCTGGTGCTCGAGTTGGTTCGCGGGCTCCCACGCGTCGGTCATGTCGCCACCCCCCGGAAGCTCGATAGCGGAGGCGTCCACCGTACCCGGATGAAACCGGCGGTGCTGCTGAGTATGCCGAGTCGAGAGGGACGCCACAGCGGTCTCCGGACATCTGCCCCAGCCTCAGGGGTGACATGGGCGTTTCAGCGCGCGAGCCGCCGGAGTGCCGTGAGCAACCGGTCGATGTGCTGGTCAGTGGTGCCGATGCCGAAGCTCGCCCGCAGCGCGGTGCCGTCACCCGTGTCGCAGTCGCCCGAGCCCGTACCGAGCAGTCGCCGCAGGAACGGATGTGCGCAGAACTTCCCGTCACGTACCCCGATGCCGTACTTGTCCGACAGTTCGACCGCGACATCGCGGGAGCGACGGCCCTCGACGACGAACGACACGATGCCGACGCGCGGGCTCGGCCCGCCCCACAGTGAGAGTTCGCGGACGCCGGGGATGGTGGCCAGGCCGGCGCGCAGCCGGCCCAGCAGCCGTTCCTCCTCCGTGATGAGGGGGGCCCAGTCGGTGAGAGCCTCACAGGCCGCGGCGAGCGCCACGACGCCGAGGACGTTCGGGGTGCCGGCCTCGTGCCGCTGCTGCGGGTCGGTCGACCAGGTGACGTGCTCGCCGACGCTCGTGGTGGCACCGCCGCCCAGCAGGTACGGCTCGGCGGCGCGCAGCCAGTCGGCCCGCCCGACAAGACAGCCGGCTCCGAACGGCGCGTACAGCTTGTGCCCCGAGAACGCCACGTAGTCCACGTCGAGCGCGCCCATGTCGAAGGGCCGGTGCGGCACCGTCTGCGCCGCGTCCACCGCGACGCGGGCGCCGTGATCGCGGGCCACCCGCGCCAGCTCGGCGACGGGCCACAGCTCACCGGTCACGTTGGAGGCCGCCGTGACGACGAGCAGGCGCGGGCCCGCCGGCGCCGAGGACAGCGCCGCCGCGGCCGCGGCGACCGCCTCCGCCGGCGAGGCCGGGGCCGGCAGCCGTACGACCCGGTGGCCGCGCTGCCACGGGAGCAGGCTGGCGTGGTGCTCGGACTCGAAGACGACGACGGTGGTGCCGTGCGGGAGCACGTGGGCGAGGAGGTTCATCGCGTCGGTGGTGTTGCGGGTGAACACGACGGCGTCCCGCCGCCACGCGCCGACGAACGCGCGGACGGTGTCCCGCGCTCGCTCGTACCGGTCGGTCGTCACCTGCGAGGCGTAACCCGCGCCGCGGTGCACGCTGCTGTAGTACGGCAGGGCCGCGTCGACCGCCTCACGCACCGGCTCGAGACAGGGGGCGCTCGCGGCGTAGTCGAGGTTGGCGTACGGGACCATTCCACCGCCCGCCACGGGGACCGGGACGTCCGCGCCGACGACGCGAAGAGACGGCGCGGACGGAGCGAGATCGATGGGAGCGGACGCAAGGGACACGGCATACCTCCGGCGGGACCAGGGACCCCGCAGGGGTCCGCGCTTGCCCGGCACGGTCGTGCCGGACCTGGTCATCACCCGGGGCACCCCGCCACGGACGGAGGGTTGCCGGCCAGCTAGCCGGGGCTTGACGCTGACACTCGTGACCTGACGGGTAGCGTACAACACCCGCCCGAAGCGTCCCGTTCAAGGGTCGATGAACGCTTCAGGCGGGTGTGGGTAGGCGGGCGAGACGGGGTCAGCCGTACAGGTCCGGATAGTTGGCGTTGTTGCGCTGCACACCCCGCTGCGGCGCGCCGGTCGGAGGCGGCAGGGTCGGCGGGCCGGTCGGCGGGTCTGTCGGCGGCGGGATCGGGTGCGTCGGGATGGTCGGCGGCGGGGCGGGCCGCGAGCCGCTCGGACGCGGCCGCGGGTTGACCGGGGCGGTGGTCGACCGGCCACCGCCCCCGCCGGTGTAGACCGACGGCGCGGCGAACGACTTGGGCGGCAGGTCCAGCGCCTTGTCGGCCTGGACCATGTACGAGCGCCAGATCCTCGCCGGCAGGTCGCCGCCGTAGGCGGTGTAGCCGGGGATGGCCAGCGGCTTGTTGTCGCTGCGGAAGATCCCGACCGACGCGGCCAGCTGCGGGATGAAACCGTTGAACCACAGCTGCTTGCCGTCGCTCGTCGTGCCGGTCTTGCCGGCCGCGTTGCGGTCGGGCAGGCCGGCGTTTACGCCGGTGCCCGCGTCGACCACCTTCTGCATGGCGTACGTCGCGTCGTGCGCCACGGTCGGGCTGAACGCGCGCTTGCCCGCCACGGTCACCTGGCGAGGCTTTCCGTTGTGGTCGTCCACCGACTTGATCACGTGGGGGGCGTGGTAGGTGCCCTCCGCCGCGAACGTCGCGTATCCCGCCGCCTGCTGTTCGACGCTGACGTCCGCGACGCCGAGAGGCAGCGTGGCGGCGTCCTTGTGCGGGTCGAGCTGCGCGGCCGGGATGCCGGCCTTCTCCGCGGTCGAGACCACCTTGCCGAGCCCGACCTTCTGACCGAGGTTGACGTAGGCGGTGTTGATGGAGTCCTGCGTCGCGGTGACGAGGTTGACCATCCCGAAGTTCTCGTTCTGGTCGTTGTGCAGCGCGGTTCCGGCGAACATCTGCGGCGAACTGCCGTCCACGTAGGTATTGAGGCTTTCGCCGTCGATCAGCGCGGCGGCCAGGACGTAGGGCTTGAAACCGGAACCGGCCTGGACCTTCGCGTCAAAGGCGTTGTTGAACTGTTGGTCGATGTAGTCCTTGCCGCCGTAGAAGGCGTTGATCTCGCCATTGTCCGGATTGATGGAGACGAGCCCGGCCAGGACCTTCTTGGGGGTGCTGGACGGCATGGTGTTCTGGACGGCCTGCCGGGCGGCGGCCATGAGGTCCTTGTCGAAGGTCGTCTTGACCTTCAACCCGCCCATGTTGATCTGGTTGTCGGTGTAGCCCATGCGCCGCAGCTCGGCCTTGGCCTGGCTGACCATGTACCCCTTGTCACCGGCGAAGATCGATTTCGCCTTCTGCTTGCTGGGCTGAGGGAACCGCATCGTCGCCGCCTGCTGCGGGGTGATGCTGCCCATCTGCGCCATGCCGTTCACGACGTACTGCCACCGGGCCTGCATGTACCCCTGCGCGCCGGGGACCGACAGATCACCGGCGTAGCTCGGCACCTGGATCGCCGCGGCCAGGTACGCCCCTTGGGCGGGCGTGAGTTTCTGTACGTCGGTGTTGTAGTAGGCCTGCGCGGCCGCCTCGATGCCGTATGCGTCGCGGCCGAAGTAGATGGTGTTGAGGTACTGCTGGAGGATCCAGTCCTTGTTCTTCTCGCGCGAGACCTTCAGCGCGATCATGATCTCTTTGAGCTTGCGGCCCGCCGTGCGCTGCTGGCTGAGCCCGCTGTAGTAGTTGCGCACCATCTGCTGGGTGATGGTCGACCCACCCTGCATGGAGCCACCGGTCAGCGTCGCCCATACGGCGCGCGCCGACCCCTTCATCGACACGCCCGGGTCGCTGTAGAAGCTGCGGTTCTCCGCCGAGATGACGGCGTCGCGCACCTGCGGGGGAACGGTGGCGAGATCGACCGGCCGGCGGTCGAAGCTACCGGTGCGCGCGATGACCGTCTTGCCGTCGTTGTAGTAGAAGACCGACTGCTGGGCCTTGGCGGTGGGCTGCGTGGAGCTGGGGATCGGTGTCATCAGGTAGACGATGACGAAGCCGATGACGGGGATCAGCACCAGGACACCGAGCACGTATGCCGCGCGCCGCGCGTACTTGATGCGGCGGTCGGTCTGTTTCTTCGGCCGCTTTCCGTCCGGTGCGCCCTTGCCGGCCGCCGACGCGAGCCGGACGCCGGGTGTGGCCGCCTTCGGCTCGTCCTCGAGAGGCTTGTCTTCGGGCTCCTGGTCGGCGGGCGGGATGATGTACGGCTTGGTGGCGTCCGCGGAGACCGTCTCGTCGTGCCGTTCGGCGTCGCTCGCCGCAGGGGAGGCGTCCGTGTCGTCCGTGTCGCGGGGTTCGGGGGGTTCCGTGGCCGTCGCACGCTCGTCGGCCGCCGGCTCGTCCTCATCCGGAGCCGGTGGCTCGTCGGAGTCCGCGGGCTCGGAGTCGCTCGTGACGGATTCGTCCGCCGGTGTCTCCTCCGCCGGTTCCCCGGTGTCGTGATCGGCGTCGTCGTGGACGTCCTCTGGTGGCGCCGTGCCGTTTTCGTCCGGAATTCGGCGTGGGTCGTTGTCATCTCCGGGCGCGTTTGCGTCACCGTCATTTGCTGGCTTGTCAGACATATCGGGCTCCCCAGCCCCTGACGTCGTTGTTAATGTCGCTCACCATCCCCCGTGACCAGCCGGGTACATGAATTCGCCCAAAGGGGTTCGGTTGGTCGGTCAACCGCGTTGGGCGTCCGGGGTCTTGACGATCCTAAGCCACACAGGCTAAGGATTTCGTTAGGCAACCGCGAGTACCGCGCCGAGCAGCCGCGCCACTTCGCGTGCGACCGCGTCGCGTCCAGGGGCGAGATACCTCCTGGTGTCCACGGAGCTCGGATGCTCGATGAGATATCCGCGCACCGCGTCGGTGAACACCCGATTCAGATGCGTCGCGATGTTGACCTTGGCGATGCCGGCCGCGACCGCCCGGGTGAGATCGACGTCGGGCACACCGGATGACCCGTGCAGCACCAGCGGCACCGGCACGGCGTCGCGCAGCCGGCCGATCAGATCGAGATCCACCGCGGCAGTACGGTCCGTCATCGCGTGCGAGGTGCCCACCGCCACCGCGAGGGCGTCCACGCCGGTCGCGGCGACGAAGCGCGCCGCCTCCTCCGGGTCGGTGCGCGCGCCGGGGGCGTGCACGCCGTCCTTGCCGCCCACCTCGCCGAGCTCGGCCTCGACCCACACACCGTGGTCGTGGCAGTAGGCGGTGACCTCCGCGGTCGCCGCGACGTTGCGGTCGTAGTCCAGCGCCGACGCGTCGTACATCACCGAGCCCAGACCGATCGCGACCGCCTCGTGCACCAGCGCGGCGGAGGTCGCGTGGTCCAGGTGGACCGCGACCGGCACCTCGGCGGCGCGCGCCGCCGCCAGGGTCGCGACCGCGATCGGTTCCAGCGTGCCGTGGTAGCGCACGCAGTTCTCGCTGATCTGCAGCACGACCGGCAGCCCGGCCGCTTCGGCCCCCGAGATCAGGGCCTCGGCCTGTTCGAGCAGGACGACGTTGAAGGCGCCGACCCCGCGCGTGGTCGCGACTATCTCTCCGGTGGAGACGAGAGGCATGTGCGGAACCCTTCGTAGGCGGCGGAGTCGAAGGACCCCGCGACAGGGGCGAGTACGGCGGCGGCCGACAGTGCCGCGGCGTCTCTGAGGAGTTCGGGCCAGGGCGTGCCGGCGCCGGCGGCGAGTGCCGCCACCACGGCGTCGCCGGCACCGGTGGGATTGCCCGTCACGACCCGTGGCGGCGGCACCCGGTGGACCTGGTCGCCCGTGACGGCGAGCAGGCCCTCGGCGCCCAATGAGACGACCACCGCACGCGACCGGAGCATCAGTGCACCGACCACCGGGTCGTCCGTGCCGGTCACCGCGGCGAGCTCTTCGGCGTTGGGCTTGACCGCCCAGGCGTACGGAGCGGCGCGCCGCAGCGCGTCCCCGGAGGTGTCGACGATCACCGGCCGGCCGCGTGCGGAGAGGCGTGCGACCAGGCCGGCGAGGGCGGCCGCGTCCACACCGGTCGGCAGGCTGCCGGAGACCACCAGAACGTCGGCGTCCGGGATCCGCGCCTCCAGCGCCGCCCATTCGTCCGGGCCGACCACCGGTCCGGGCTCGCGCAGCAGCGTCGCCTCGCCGTCGGCCACCACGGTGACCGTGCGCCGCGTCTCGCCCGCGCACGGCACGAGGTCGTGCGCCAGCCCGGCCCCGTCCAGGTCGGCGCGTACGGCGTCGCCGGTCGCGCCGCCCGCGAGCCCGAGGACCAGGACGTCCTGGCCGAGCGACCGCAGCACCCGCGCGACGTTGATCCCCTTGCCGCCCGCCCGCCCGTGCACGGCGCGTACGTGGTGCTCATGGCCCGGCCGGAGCTCTGGCAGCTCATAGGTCACGTCGAGCGCGAGGTTCGGCGTGACCGTGACGATCATGCCGTGACGACTTCCCGCACCGTCAGATCGTCGTCGAGGATGAGCAGGTCGGCGCGGAGACCGGGGATGATGGCGCCGCGGTCGTCGAGCCCCAGCAGCGCGGCGGGCGTCGTCGCGGCCAGGCGTACGGCCTCGGTCAGGGACAGGCCCGAGTCGTGCACCGCGCGGCGGAACACCGACGCGGCCGTCGCCGTACTGCCCGCGATCGAGCCGCCGTCGGCGAGCCGCGCCACGCCGTCGCGCACCTCGACGTCGAGGCCGCCGAGGGCGTAGTCACCGTCGGACATTCCCGCGGCCGCGATCGCGTCGGTGACGAGCGTCGCACGCGCGGGCCCGGTGGTGCGGGCGATGTGCGCCACGATCGCCGGATGCAGGTGCACGCCGTCGCCGATCAGCTCGACCACGACCTCCGGGGACTCCAGGAGGGCGAGGATCGGGCCCGGCTCGCGGTGATGCAGCGGGCGCATTCCGTTGAAGAGGTGCGTGGCCACCCGCGCGCCGGCGGCGATCGCGTCGAGCGTCACCTCGTACGTCGCGTCGGTGTGGCCGATGGCGGCGACCGCCCCGGCGTCGCGTACGCGGCGCAGCGCGTCGACGCCGCCGGGGAGCTCCGGGGCGATGGTCATCATCCGCACGTGCGGGATCTTCAGCAGCCGCCCGACCGTCGCCGGGTCCGGGTCACGCAGCAGCGCCGGGTCGTGCGCGCCCTTGCGGGCGGCGGACAGGAACGGGCCCTCGTAGTGGATGCCGGCGACGACACCGTCGGCGGCCAGCTCGGACAGCACGGCCGCGCGCCGTTCGAGGGCGTCCGGCGCGGCCGTCACCAGGCTCGCCACCAGCGTGGTGGTGCCGAGTTCGCGGTGGAAGCCGGCGGCGCGCGCGCACTCCTCGGCGTCGGCGGAGTCGAACGACGCGCCGCCACCGCCGTGACAGTGGATGTCCACGAAGCCGGGGATGATCACCGCGCCGTGCCGGTGCGCGCGTTCGGGCACACCCGGCCCGACCGCCGTGATGCGGCCGTCGTCGACCTCCACCCAGCCGGGCTCGAGAACACCGCCGGGGGTGATGACCTTGTCCGCGCTCAGCACCGTCATTGCGACTCCACCAGGTCGAGTGCCCACAGTCCCGCCCCAACACACCCGGCCTCGTCCGCGAATCGCGCCGTTGTCAGCCGCGGCCTCCGGTGGAACGTCAGGCGTGCGTCGATGTCCGCGGCGAGCGGCTTCAGCAGCAGGTCGCCGGCGCGCGAGAGGCCGCCGCCGATGACGATCACCTCGGGGGCGGCCATCACCGTGGCGGCGGCGAGCGCGGTGCCCAGCCAGCCGACCATCTCGGCCCAGACGGCGACCGCGTCCGGCTCGCCGTCGGCGACCAGCGCCGCCACCGCGTCCGCGGTCGTCTCACGCCCCGTGCGCCGCGCGTACTGGCGGGCGATCGCCGGACCGGACGCCACCGCTTCCAGGCAGCCCTTGCCGCCGCAGACGCACGGCTCCTCCGCGCCCACCGACATGTGGCCGATCTCGCCGGCGTATCCGTTGCCGACGCACAGGTGCCCGTCGATCACCATCGCCGCGGCGATGCCGGTGCCGATCGGCACGATGAGGGAGTTGCGCGCGCCGCGTGCCGCGCCGAGCCGCATCTCGGCCGTGCCGCCGGCGCGTACGTCGTGGCCGACCGCGACCGGCAGGCCCGTGCGCTCCTCGATCAGGTCGCGGAACGGCACGTCGCGCCAGCCGATGTTCTCCGACCAGACCGCGACGCCGGTCTCGTCGTCGACGATGCCCGGCACCGCGACGCCGATCGCCTCGGCGGACCCGGCCTGCGCGACCAGGTCGGCGACGATGTCCAGGACCGCGCCGACGGCGGCGTCCCCGTGCGGGGTGGGCCGGCGTACGGTGGCGGTCCGTTCGAGTTCGTCGTCCATGATCGCGCCCTTCATCGACGTGCCGCCGACGTCGAGAGCGACGATCACGGAAGCACGACCGAGCGGGTGAGCGCACGCGGGCGGTCCGGGTCCATGCCCTTCGCGTGGGCGTGCGCGACGGCCAGCCGCTGGGCGACGATGAGATGGGCCATCGGGTCCAGGTAGCTGGTGACGTACGTCGCGCCGGTCGCGGCCACGTCCTCGGCGAGCCCGTCGGGAGCCGGGCCGAACATCCAGGTCAACCGGCCCGGCTGGGCGATGCTGATCGGCCCGTGGCGATACTCCATCGCCGGGTAGGACTCGGTCCACAGCTGCGCCGCCTCGCGCGCCTTCAGGGCCGCCTCGTCGGCGAGGCCGATCGTCCAGCCCCGGCCGAGGTAGCTGATCTGCTCGGCCTCGACCCATTCGCGGGCGAGGGGTACGGCCAGCGCGCGCGTCGCGTCGTCGTCCGGCACCGGCTCGCCGAGTGAGGCGCGCAGCAGCGCCAGCGCGGACGTCGCGAACCTCGTCTGTACGACCGAGCGCTCGTCGGCGAACTCCAGCGCGATGGCGCGGGTGCCGGGCGCGAACCGCGCGTCGGGGACGGCGGTGATGGCGGTCGTCTCCGGCAGCCGCTCGATCGCCTGTAGGACCTCGGTCGTGGTGCCGGAGCGGGTGATGGCCACATGGCGGTCGTAGTCGCGGTCGAAGGGCAGCTCCGAGGCGGCGAAGGCGTCCGTGACACCGAGGCCCTTGGCCTCCCGTAGCGCGGCGTAGGCCTTCGCCATGAACAGGGACGTGCCGCAGCCGAAGACCGCGACGCGCTCACCGTCGCGCGGCAGCGCCTCACGTACGTGCGGAAGCCGCGCCGCGGCCTCCCGCCAGCACGACGGCTGACTGTCGATCTCCGCCTCGACGTGATAATCCGCCAACCCCGCCTCCACGCGTGCTCGTTCGTGCGCGAATCGTGCTCGCATCATGCACTAATGAACACATTGACGCCAATGGAGCGCACGGTTCTTGCTTTGGGGCCGACGTACGCGGTGGGGCGGCCTGGGCTTGGGCGATGTCCGGAAGCGGACGCCGGCGGGAGGTGTCAGCGCGGGCCGGGGGGCGTCGCCCGATGGACGCCTACAGCGGCACTGCACGTCAAACCGCCAGAACCTTCGCATAGCGCTGGCGAGTCGTCGCGGAGGCGCGCGGCGGGCCCCATCCGCATGGCTTCATCTTGCTCACGCAATGTGATAGTCAAATAACGCTCAGCCATCGGCCGGAGCGCTCGTGGTGTAGGTCAAGCCCAGACATGGAGCTGGTCATGCTCGTCTGCATTCTCGCCGTCGTAGCGGCGGTCGGCGTGGTCATCACGGCCGCCGCACTGTTCCGCAGATTCGGACGTGGTTCGGACGACGCCGAGCCGGACGGCGCGACCGCGAGCCATGCCGGCTCGGTGCTGTCGGCGCTGTTCCTGCTGGTGTTCGCCATCGCCATCGTCGTCCCCTGGACCACCACCGACTCGGCACGCGAGAACACCTACGGCGAGAGCCGTGCCCTCGTCGAGGCGTACTGGGCGGCCTCGGCGCTGCCCGTGCCGGAGGGCCGCGACGTGCAGAACGACCTGCGCGGCTACAACGACCTCGTGCTCGGCCGAGAGTGGGGTTTCATGGAGAAGGGGCACCTCACCGCGGAGGGCTGGAACCGGCTGAACGCCCTCCGCGCCAGGGTCCTCGCCCTGCCCGCGGCGAATAACGATCAGCAGGACGACCGCACCGCGGTGCTCGAACAGATCCAGGCGCTCTCCGCGGCGCGTGGCCAGCGGGCCATGGACGCCCAGAAGAGCACTCCGGTGGGCCTGCTCTACATGACGGTCCTGGCCGGCCTCGTCGTGCTGATCCTGCCGTTCCTCGCCGGCGCCCGGCCGCGCGGCATGACGATCGTGCCGCTGGGCGTGATGGCCGCGATGCTCGCGGTCGGCGTCTTCCTCGCCTTCGACATCTCCCACGTCTTCAGCGGTGCCCTGCGCGTCAAGCCCGACGCGTACACCGCCGCCCGCCAGCAGTTCCAGCAGATTCCGGAGAGCCGATGATGCGCACGACCTGTAAGGCGTCCTGCACTGCGGTGCTCGCCGCCGGGGCCCTCCTTGGCCTGACCGCCACGCCCGCCCTCGCCGCGGACGGTCCCGGTGCGTCCGACACCGAAGGGACGCTACGGCTGGGCGTACGCCTCGGTGACCCCACCTGTGTCCACGTCGGCGTCCTGAACACCGTGCGGGTGAACGTCCGTCTCGGCAGCGGCAGCTGCGGCCGTCCGGCACCCCCGTCGCCCCCGAGGCCACCGTCACCCCGGCCACCCTCGCCCAAGCCCCCGGCGCCCCGGCCGCCGTCCGCGCCGAAGCCCCCGTCGAAACCCGCGCCCGGGAGTTCGGCGCGTCCGGCCGCTCTTTCCGGCGCGCGGTCGTCGTCGCCTGCTCGGGCGCGCGCGGTGCCCCCGCCGCCGGTGTCGCGGCCGGCGCCGTCCGCGACACCGGGGCGGCGCGCGGCCATGCCCAGAGCCGCCACGCTGCCGCCGCGGCGGAAGAACCCGCTGTCCACGCTCATGGTCCTCGTCGTCATCGCGGCCGTGATCGCGGCCGGCGCGGGCGTGGCCTTCGCCGCCGCGCCCTGAGCGGCATCCTGTTGTGATCAAAGGGAAACGCAACGTAATGTCGACCAGGTAATTCGGGGCCGGGGTTAATTCCTTCCGGGTTTCTGAAGTTTCGCATTGGCCTCATTGCGGGGGATTTATTTGCGGTTGTCGCTGCGACTTCTTGATTTGTGGGGCTGTTTCTTTCAGGGGAACTTTTGATGAGAGGGGTGTCGCGTTCGCATTGCGGCCAAAGGACAGGACGGTCCGGGGGGCACGCATCGGACGAATACGGCGGTTCCTGTCGTCTGCCGCCCCCTCGGCGCCCCCCAGGCGCTCTCGCCCACCCATCTTCCGCTGACGAGGAGCGCCCATGACCACCACCGAGGAGTCGAGGACGGCCCGTACCGCGGACGAGGTGCTGGCCTGGAGCCGGAGCACGGTCGAGCCGGCGCTGCGCGCGGCCGTCGACACGCTGCCCGGCTCGATGCGGTTGATCGCGGGTCACCACTTCGGCTGGTGTGATGAACACGGTGCGCCGGGCGACGCCGCCGGTGGAAAGGCCGTACGTCCCGCGCTCGTCTTGGCGGCCGCCGAGGCCGTCGGCGCCGAGCCTGCCACGGCCATCCCGGCCGCGGCCGCCGTCGAGCTGGTGCACAGCTTCTCGCTCCTGCACGACGACGTGATGGACGGCGACCGTACCCGCCGCCACCGCCCCACGACCTGGGCCGCGTTCGGTGTCGGCGCGGCGATCCTCGGCGGTGACGCCCTGCTCACCCTGGCCTTCGACGTGCTCGCGGCCAGCGAACACCCGGCCGCCAAGGAAGCCATGCAACGGCTGAGCGCCGCCGTGCAGGACCTGGTCGGCGGGCAGAGCGCGGACATCGCCTTCGAGACCCGCCCGGACGTCGGCCTGCCCGAATGCCTGTCCATGGCCGAGGGCAAGACCGGCACCCTGCTGGGGTGTGCGTGCGAGCTGGGCGCCCTGTTCGGCGGCCGCCCGGACCTGGCCCCGCATCTACGGGCCTTCGGTGAACGCCTGGGCCTGGCGTTCCAGCTCGTCGACGACCTCCTGGGCATCTGGGGTGACCCCCACGTGACCGGCAAGCCCGTCCACGCCGACCTCCGCCAGCACAAGAAGTCACTTCCGGTGGTCGCCGCCCTGACCTCGGGCACACCGGCGGGGGAGGAGCTGGCGGCGCTCTACCACCGAGAAAGCCCTCTGACGGACGCCGAACTCATCCGCGCCGCCGACCTCATCGAACGCGCTGGCGGCCGCGCCTGGTGCCGGCAGAAGGCCGACGCCCTGCTCACTGAAGCCGTCCACCACCTGCACGTGGCCGCACCAGCGGAATCCTCCGCCGCAGACCTGACCGCGATCGCCCGGTTGGTCACCTGCCGAGACCATTGACCCCTGCGGTCGGCTACGGATCGGTCTCGTCCGGTGCGTCGTTCATGGCGATTCTGCGCCAGGCCGTGACCCAGCGCTGGAGGTCCTCGGTGGTGCCGCCGAGGACTCGTACGAAGGTCTCGACCGAGGACAGCTTGGCCGGGATGGAATCGCTGTGGAGCATCGTCCGGAACGTGGAGTAGGAGATCTGCTTGACGCAGCGCCGTTCCATCTCGCGCAGGCTCGGGTTGCCCGCCCACGCGTGGTACGCGCGCATCGCCGCGACGAACCTCGCCGGAGTGTCGGCGAGCAACGGGTCGGGCCGCTGGTCGTGGCCCCGCAGGTCGGGGATGGCCGGTGGCGTGAACGGGGGGTCCGGCTCCGTGCCGGTCACCTTCGTCTCGGCGGTAGTGGCCTTCTCCGTTGCCTGAGATCCGCGTTCGGTGGTAGGGGTGTCGAGGTCGATCCGGTTCGCGCGGCCGCCGGAGGCGACACCGATGCCGGCCTCCTTGCCGCGTTTGCGGCGGCTGAGCTCCATCCGCCGGTTCAGCGCCCGGTCCCTTTCCGCGGTGAGTTCGAGGAGCCGGTCGAGATAGCCGCGGGCGGTCGTGACGCGTTCGACCCCTCGGCTGGCGTGGCAGAGCATGAGGATGCGCTCTAACCGCATCGAGATCGCGGGTGTCGCGCGGTAGGAGCCGGCCAGCAGTGACCAGACGGTCGCCGAGGGAATTCCCACGACGGACGCGATGACCTCGACGCCGTCCTCTCCGCCGACCTTGTCGAGCTCGTACTGAACGGCGGTGTTCAACAGCAGGTTCAGCTTGGCCCGCCACTTGGCCATCTCACTGTCGATCTTGTGGATGCGGCCCCGTACCTCGTCTTCGTGCAGGTGCTCGATGAGTGGATCTTCGTCTGCCGGTGGGTCGATCGGCGCGGGGTTGTCGGTCACGTTCATCGCCGTCCCCGCGAATCCCCGTCGCGCAGACGCTTGATCACTTCGGTGCCGCCTCGGGTGGAAGTGACAGCCGCCTTTGAGGCAGCAATACTGCCCTAGGGATGGCTCGTTCGCCAGAGAACTGTGAAGGTCGTACCGGTGTGTCACGAAGACCGGAAAATTGCGCGTTGTTGTGGACCGTGCGAGACCGTTCAATTCTGATGCGATGTGTTCTGGCATGGCCAGTCGTGATGCTCGCAGTCGTGTTTCGCGAACCCACTGCGGTGTAATACCGCACAACGTCATTGCGACGTTGTGTGGAGTTCCCTCGGCTCGGTCCGGTGCTACGGGCGGGCTAACGGGACACACGGCGAGCCGGTCCGGGTGGAAGCGGACCGGCCTGCGGGCAAGGGCCGGAACGGCAGCGCCGCCTTCCGGCCCTTCACCCGTACCTCGTACGGGCTCCGCCCTCACTGCCGGCTGACTGCGCGGGTGACGCCGGCGACCACCGTTGTCGCCAGGAGCCAGCCCGCCGCGATCAGCAGGTACGAGAGCCACTGGTAGGCGCCGTGGGGCGTGAACGCCTTGTCCTGGCCGAAGTCGATGATCGGTAGCAGCAGGTCGAGCGTGTAGACCGCGGCGTGGAAGTCAGGTGCCTTACCGGGTTCGACCGGTGGCGGGTGATGAAGTCCGTACACGACCGTGCCGAGGAGCAGGAGGGCCAGCAGCCACGCCATGGCCCGGGCCGGCCGGAAACCGTAGCCGACGGTGACGTCCTGCACATGGCCCCACACCTTGGCGTACCAGGAGAGGGTCATACGGTGCCGGCGCTGTCTGGCCAGTTGCACGGCGCGGGCGCCGGCGTCGTCGCCGATCCGCCGGTACGCCGCGGCGAGCTGCTCGTACGCGTGCGGCACGTAACCGTCCTCGTCGCGGTCCAGAAGCGCCAGCCGCCGGTCGGCGGGCAGGGCCGGAGCGAGGGAGCCGTACGTGAGCCCGTCGAGCCGGACGCGGTCCGGCCACACCTCGGGCGTGATGTGGATGAGGTCGAACCGCGATCGGCGCAGGTTGACCACGCCGTCGATCGGTGCGGCGTCACGGAGCCAGACCTCACCGATGGTGCAGCTGCTGGCGCGCAACGCCACGCCGCCGGGGCTGGACAGGTGCGCGCCGGTGAGGTCGAGCTGTCCGGGGAACCTCGATCCGCGCAGGTTGACCCTGCCGATCGCATGGAGCTCGCGGCCGCTGACGTTCGATCCGACGGTGAAGCTCTCGGCGTGCAGGGCCGTGCCGCCCGGGGCGTTGAGGTGGGCGCCGTCGAGGTTCACCGCTCCGGTGACCGCCGCGCCGCTGAGCAGCACCTGGCCGTGGGCCACGAGGCCGGGCGCCCACAGGTCATCGCCGATGGTGGCGTGGTTGAGCCGCAGGATCGGATGGTGCTCGCCGTTCTCCTCGCCCAGGTGCGCCCGGTCGAGGAAGACCGCGCCGGAGACCTTCGCGCCGGCGAGCCGCACCTCGCCGCGCACCCGGCAGTCGGTCAGCCGCAGCACGCCGCTGACGTGCATCGTCCCGGCGATCAGGCTCGGCAGGAAGGACTCACTGAGGTTGAGCTGGCGCACGCGCGCGCCGTACAGGACGGGGCCCTGCTCGAAGTGGCAGCCCCATAGGCGAACGGCGCACTCGACCGTGCCGTACTGCAGGTCCAGTGCGCCGGAGATGCGCGCTCCCGCGAGCCGCAGCGCCGCGATCTCGCCGTCGTCGGAGGGGCCGCCGAGCAGCAGCGCCCGGATCACCTCGGCGCGTACGGTGCGTTCCGGCCCCCAGTCGCCACCGCGGTCCGGATCGTCATCGGGACGCCGGAAGTCGACCGCTTCGCCCCGGGGGAACGCCTGCCACATCCGGCGCTCAGCGGGCGTCAAGTCGCCGATCCTCATCGGCGGGACCTTCCCGTGCCTGGGGCCGCCCTGTCAATGCCCTGTGCACGCGGCCGACCTCCTGCCGGTCGCCCCATACCTTTACTCTACCTAGCCCCCTAGGTAGAGTTAGACCATGAGCGATCGATCCGGTCCGAGGATGACCTTGCCTACGCAGCTGGTCTTGCGGGCAATGCTGGAGGAGCCCACAGCGGAGAGGTACGGGCTGCAGATCTGTGTGGCGGCAGGCCTCTCCAGTGGGACGATCCATCCGATTCTGGCCAGGCTGGAGGGGGTGGGCTGGCTGGAATCACGCTGGGAGGACGGCGACCCCCGTCAGCAGGGCAGGCCCCGTCGTCGGTACTACCGCCTCACGCCGGACGGCGTCGAGCACGCCCGGGTCGCCCTCGCCCGCGCGCACACCCCGATCAGCGCACTCCCTGGTCTGCGCGCCAAGCCCGCCGGTGGCGCGTCATGACTCTTGACGGCGCCGTTCAGGCCGCTGAGACCTCACGGGCGCTTGTCGCCGCCCTGGGCGAGGTTTCAATGAAGGCGCGCAGAGTCAGCGCCAAGATGGAGCTCTTCAGTGGCGGCTCGACGAAGACCATCGATGAGATATGCCTGGATCTGCGCGCGGCGAGTGGCATCGCGCAGGCTATTCGTCACACGTTCGATACCGGAATAGCGACGGCGATCTCGGATGGCCTCATGCGCACTGCCGAGTCTCCGAACCTGAGCGATGTGCAGGAGTTTCGTACGTTTCTTTCCCTGATCGACCATTGGAGCGGCGAGGCGGCCTTTCTGCATAAGGGTATAGAGGGGATCGTTCGCCGTAGGGGAGTGGTTCGAGCGGAGGTTCCACAAGATGGTTCTTCGCGGATGCGGGTGGCGCGACTCGCAGAGCGACTCCTCACCTGCGCCGCTCGATGCCTGCCCGAGGTGCACCGGGAGAGGTACGTGGAGGAATTCCGGGGCGAGCTGTGGAGTGTGGCGCAAGCCGGTGGTCGGCTGCGTCAGCTTGCCTATGCGGTGCGGCAGATCGCCCGCGTAATGGTGTTGCGCCATGAACTGAAAAGCCGCCATCGATACCGGGCCACGCGGTGAGGGCAGGCGCCCGGAATGGTGTGGGGGCGGTCGCCGGTCTGGCCGCCGTACCGACCTTGGGCATTGTTCGCGTGCAGGCTCTCATTGTCGCCAGTCTGCTGGTGGCTGTATTGGTCGGCGCCCTGTGCTGGGTGGTCTCTGATGGTGGTCGCGCTGAACGACTTGCCCTAATAATCCGGGTTTGGCGGGGCGGCCGGCGGCGCTCGTGACGTGCGAGAACCCACCTCCAGAGCTGATGGTCGGGGTGAAGATTTCCCGCGGATGCCCACAGGTCAGACACTTAGCATCACGAATCGATCACGCATTAGCGGCCTGTCGTTGAGACCGGTGAGTATCTGGATACCTCTTCCTTCGTGGTCCGGTGATTGGACCACCGAGAGTCACGATTTAGGGGGAATCAGTGCTCAAGAAGCTCATCGCAGCGGGGATCGGAGTGGCGGCGGCCACGGGCGTCATGCTGCTCAGCGGTCCCGCTAACGCGGACCGTCTCTCCGCCAGCCAGACAACTGTCCCAGCCACGCACATGGTCGACGGCTGCTTCGCCTTGCCCGTGCTCAACCGGCCAGGCTGGTGCAATACGTACTACCCGCCGACGACGTACGCGCCGCCGACGACGTACTACCCGCCGACCACGTACTACCCGCCAACGACGTACTACCCGCCGACGACGTACTACCCCGGCTACAACTACGGCTGGAACCGGTGGCACAACCGCTACCCGGGCCACTTCCACCGCTAGCCCACTGCCGCGCGGAGGTGAGTTCAGCTCCCCACCGCGACAGACCGACCGCCACGGCCCGCTCGTGTTCATCACGAGCGGGCCGCGGCGCTGCTGGATGCGGCCCGGCCTGGTCAGGCCGGCTCGCGGCGAGGGCGATGCCGACGATGACCGTTGTCGCGGCTATCCCGCTGCCTGTTCGTGCCTCGCTGGCAGTCGGTCATGCGACCTGGAAAACCCGCCCCTCACTCTCCCACGTTGCCGTGCTCCCGGGGTTGTTCAGATCCTCCGTCTTCCCTGTGAGAAATCCCAGAGGCGGAGGCGTGCATGGACCATGCGAAAGCTCCGCGGTATAACGGCCTTTGGTGCCGTTGTTCCAATCGATGGTGATTTCAAAATGCGGGCTTCGAACGAAACCTTGACTTCATTGCTTTGCGCTGCGCCCTTGGAATGCGAGGCAAACGCACTAAGCTGATCTTCGACCTGAGTGATGTTTATTAAGACACGAAAGCCATTACTCTGTCTCATTTCCCGCTGGCCGTCGACTTGCATAATGCGCATACAAGCCGCAGCGCCGCGGCGCGTCATGCGCCGGTCCGAGTTGTGCCAGTGAGTTCGCGTCCCTTGGCCTTCTTGATCGGGACGCGGAGCACGCCGGCGGCTCCTTCGTAGCCGAGGTCGGCCAGCCACCAGAACGTCTCGGGCGTGGGTGAGGGCGTCGACGATGTCGTGGGTGCGGGCGCAGGTCATGTCGTGTTCGCGGCCGGCCGCACCTCAGAGGTCCACAGCGGCCACCGGTCGGGGCGGAGATGATCTAAACGTTGCTTCCGTGGTGCTTGTGCTTGCCCGACCACCACAGGTCGGCGTTGTTCGGGCCGGGGGTCTACATCCGGTCGGCGGACATCACGACGCCGTCCAGGTTCACATGCGACAGGCCGGCCTGGGGCGCGGACGCCAGGGCTTGGCGTAGGTCTGGGGCGTGAGCAGCGAGCAGGTCGATGCCCTCGTGCAGGTACCGGTAGACGGTCTTCAGGCTGATCGCGTTGTCGGCCGCGAGCTGTTTGATGCGGGTGCCGTCGATGAACCACCGAAGGATGAGTAGCGCCCGGGCGAAGCATGCCAGCGCCCGGCGTCGCTCGCGGGTCCCCCGTCGTGGCGTTCGGCGTGCAGCAGGTTCCAGACGAACAGCACCGTCTCCCGCCGCATGTCCAACGCGGCGGTGTATGTGACACTTGAGGACACGTGAAGCCCCTGCTCTATGAAGTTGATCTTTAGCCAAGACCACTTCCAGTAGGGGCTTTGTGGCATTTCTGGCATTTACGGCCATTTCAGCGGGCCGCCTGGCCGATCACGCACCGTCACTAGCCGTTACGGAGAATGGCTCATTGGTCACACCGAGTCCTCCCGGGGTTGGTCCAGGATGTCACCCGCCGGATACCCCGCTATGCCAATTGCCGTCACACAGCAAGTCTCGGAAGGTAAAATCTCGCTCTCCGTATTGACATGCCAACAAGACGGCGACGAACGTGAGAAGTAAGCCGTTCCAGCGATGAACGGTCGCGAAGGTTGGCAGTACACGCAATGACCGGTTCCGGCAATTCTGCGTCCTCGAGGTCCTCGAGCGATATAGCGCATACGTGCACTCAGAATGGAGATATCATGAGGACGACAATGAAGGCATTGGTCATAGTCCTAGAGCTCTTGGTCTTTTTCGGCGTGGCGGGAATAGCGTCTGCTAGCCAGACTGGCGGCCAGAGCACGACAATCCATAATGGCGGAAGTTACGCTCCCCTCCGTGCCGGGGACCCAAATCCGGACGATTATGGTCCGGGCTACACCACCACGAATCCCCCATTCTATTGCATGGGGCCCGCACCTGGATACTGCGGGGCCTGATGAACGAGGCAACCGTCCTCGCGGTGGCGTGGACGGTTGCGCCAATCGGGTGGACGCCTAAGGGCTCCACACCCTCCTGCTCCCGATAGCTGCCAATTCCGGGAGTCTCGGTCGGGTGCTGATCGCGCTGCTTCCCGGACCTGTGGCTCTCCCTGAAACTGACGGCGAGCTGCACTTTCATTTTCTAACATTTGTCAACGCTTTCGGGGATCTGGATTCACTAGATCATGACGAACCTTCAGCGTGGACTTCTAATCCAAGATCATCGCATCGTGGGGCGACCGCACGATCAACCCGGCGAGCTTCCTGGAGTAGATCAGGGAATGACGACCTCGTCGAGGAGACGACGCGAACTGACGTGACAGGGATCCCCTTCACGCTGGCAGCGACCTAGCACGTAGGCCCGTAGTGACGGACTCAGGTCATCCAGGTGATTTCGGCTCTCGACCGGGCCGTTCTTGGACATACGCGCTTTCTTGGCGTTGGCTTGGTGCTGTCGCCGTTAGCCCGTCGGCATTGTTTGGTGACTCCTGGAGCGAGCTGGGGCAGGCAGCCGTCCCGACGCTGGCCCTTGGGGGGCTTGGCTGAGCTGTTTCACTGGTTGGACCGCCGCCGCGCCTAGCGATGCGACCACGCCTGGCACCACCTGGGAACCCGGGTAGACGCGCAATCGCTGTCCGGCTCGGTTCCGCCAGAACTCAAAGATCCACCGAAACCCATTGACAAACATGCTGAGAGATGGAAGTGCAGCTCAACGCCAGTTTCAGGGAGAGCCACAGGTCCGGGAAAACAGCGCGATCAGAACCCGACCGAGGCTCCCGGAATTGGAAGCTGTCGGGGGCAGAGAGGGGCGCAGCACTACCGGCGGTGGTCATGTCGCGTTGGATGGCAGATGATGCGACCAGGCACGTAAACCCGCTTTCGGTAATGGTACCTGCGCGAAGTGGGCGTACTAATGTATTTCCAATGACCTGGCAATCTGCGGCATATTGAGCGGCTGCCCAGATTCATAACGCTGAGCTCGCCGTATGCCGTATTGTGAGGTGCGACAGTAGTATTTCCATTGCTGGTTGGGGCGCCTGCGGTGGCCGAGCCTACCGCAAGTGCAGCCCCTCCTGCGAAGACTAGGCCCGACAGAGTAACCGCTATGCGCTTCTGCATTCTCATGGAATACCTCCTTGAGATTTGAGCTAGTGTAGACTAATCGGTTCTTCGGTGAAGGGGGCCTCATGGCGCGGCATTGTGATCATCGCGTTGCCCATTGATGCAGGGCTTAACAAAAGCATATTACGTAGCGTAATCTTCTCTGCGTCAATCGCCTGAAACCATCGGCGCAGCGCTTTGTGGCGAGGGCACAGCCAGGGCACATGAGACCCCGAGACGCCCACGATCAGCGAGAGACGCCGAGAAGAAGAACGCGCAGGTCGGAGGAGACTTTGTCTTAACCACACCACCCCTACGACATCTGGTCGTGCACTGAAGGCCTTTTCCACCAGCGGTCGGAGGGCTACTGGTCACGGCATGATCGCTGGCGGTGCGGTGCGGTGCGGCGGGGCTGGGATGCGGCGAAGCCCCTGGTAGGACGGGTGATCTTCCACAACCCTTCGCCCCCACCAGAGGCTTCGCGTGCTTTCAATCGTCCTTCGCTGCCGTTGTCGCGTTCGACCCTGGTGTACGTGACGGGGATGGTCCGCCGACACCGAACGAGCGCCGGCTACATCGCTCGGCAACGCCCGAGCCGAACCCAAATGCGACTTCGCCCCGGATCAACCATCCGCACCTGGACCGGTCACATGATCAACGTTGCTTGACGCGGCTTTAGTCGCCGCTCTCGCCACTGCTACTGCTACTGCTACTGCTACTGCTGCAGCCACCGAAGCCGCACTGCTGCTGTTGCTGTTGTTGTTGCTGCTGTTGGCTCTGGTGGTGGTGACGGTGGTGGTGGTGGCGGTGGTGGTGCCGACGATGTCGGCGATGATCCTGGTAGATGCCAGGTGCTGTAGCGACGTGTGCCGCAGTGACGTGTGCCGACAGGGCTTCGCCTTGGGCGTACGCCTGTGGTGAGCTTCCGAATAGCGCGCCGGCCACCGCGACGGTCGCAAGACCGGCGAACATGCTTGTCTTCATATCGGCTCTCCTTCGTTTGCGAAATCGCGCGAGCTTCCGCGAATCGACGCTCTTGAGAGCTCTATATGAACAGCCGCCCCTTCATTATTTACTACCTGCCCGACGCGCAACAATGGCACATCCCGCCTGCGCAGTAACACGGTGCCATAAGTGGGCCACTGTGATAGGACAGAGAGGGCTTATCGTTCTCGCACTGTTCACGATTGCCGGGCCACGGGTTGCTAACAACGGGCTGAGCGCTTTCTGAATTAGCACCGCCAAGATCGCTGCGAGTGTACGTTATCTGACTTGCTGAGACGGCTCCTGCCGTACCCAAAATTGTCAGAGACACTAACGGCAACGCAACCAGCGGCCGCAGGGTTGGAGCTTTCTTCATCGAGCCCACTATCCCCGGTCTCGTCCGAGCGATTTGTGTCGCGCCGGAGCTACCTGCCGCATCTTTTGTACGGCCGACGACGTGAGTCCCTCTAAGTTCGAGTACGTATCGTGCGCTAATTGTTTTGATGTGACAACTAATGGTGGACACCACTATTATACGCACAGTCAATTGGCCGTCCACGTCCACTTGTCACATATTCCACGCTCGTAGGCGTCTTGGCTATATGTCAAGTTAGGTGCGCAGATTTTACCTTGGGCCAATATCGGGTGATCATCCGACTTGCGGACGACGTCATGGCCGCCCGGGTGGGTCAGCTAAGGGGCCATCTCACGGTTGGCCACCATGTGATGGAGCGACGCCGACGCGGCTACCTACCGGTCCTGGGATCCACCGCACCGGACCGGAAATCAGCTCACAAAAGTTCGTCCGAAGGAGACAGCGGCCACGCCCTCTTCTGGGCCCGTCGCCTCACACGTCGTCGGCGACGATGCCAGACGACGCTTGCGGATGCTCGTGAACGGCCATGGGGTCAGCGCTGACCAGTGAGACTATGTCGATCATGCGCCTGACCTGCGGTTGGGGGATCTCGACGCTTCTCGTCAATCCGCGGTTGATCACGCTGCCATGCGCCCTCGATGTGCCCTGCGGAGGCCGCGTCAGCGCTCAATCTGGTTGAGGCCCCCGGCCCAGCCGATGGGGTTGCCCAAGCCGACGACAAGCGGTGCGCGGGCGGCGTTGAGCGCCAGTCATTCTCCTGGTGTCGGCGTCTCTACAGGCGGAAGGGACAGGCCGGCGGTCGCGGTTTGTATAATCGGACGAGCCTCCGGTTCCCGGACTAACCCCCAGGCCAGGGCGTATCCAGCAGCCATGTAGCAACGGACTTGACAGACGAAGAGTCGATCAGCACCAAAGTTTACGCTAATAGCCGTAAAAGCCGATCTGCGGACTATTTGCCACGGAAGTGTTGAGTCCGCGCGATAAGGCTTGTTCTAGTGAAAGTGATGACTTTCGGAATACGCCCTTGGGTGACGATAAGTGATCACTTGGCCAGCGGGCAGCGCTGCTGGCGGCCGTGACGGAAGGAGACTCCATGCGTCGTACCGACTTGGTATGGGTCACGCCGCTTCTTGGCGCGAGGCTTGCCATCGGGACGCCGATTTGTCACAGGCAGTGTCCCTGACCCGCTCCGCTACAACAACAACGGCCAGTTCGGAGAATCCTGCGGTAGCGCCTTCGCCCAGGCCGAGGCACGGCGGGTGTGGGCACAGGAGAAGCAGGCCAGGAAAACCAGAACT
>JAOPYG010000400.1 GCA_025964685.1 Actinoallomurus sp.
GCGATGTCGGCGTCGGTCGCCCCCTCGTCGCCGCCGACCAGCTCGGCGACCGCGTGGATCACCTTGCCCATCGTGGCGAACTCGCCCGCGCCGCCGTCCTCGGCTCCGACGCACGCCGCCAGCAGCCAGCGCAGCCCGCACTTCTCGAACGTCTCGACCTGCGAGGGCGACAGGACCAGCGGCTCGTCCTCGGCGAACGCCGGTCCCTCGTGCGACAGGCCGGTCAGGGCGTACCAGCTCCGCGGGTCGGCGCCCTGCACGCCGCTGCGCGCCAGGCGGGCCAGGTGCCCGGCCGCGGTACGCCGCAGCGGCGGCGCGGTGCCGGCGTCGGTCACCACCGAACGCAGGTCGGCGACCAGGGCGCGCAGCGACAGCCAGCGGGTGCGCTCGTCCAGCTGGGCGTGTTCGGCGGCGTCCGGCAGCAGCTCGCGCAGGAAGCGTGAGGGCCGCTCCTCGGCGTCCTCGCCGCCGACCGCGGTCACGATGAGCCGCTTGCGGGCGCGGGTCGCCGCGACGTAGAACAGCCGGCGTTCCTCCTCCATCAGCTTTGCCGCCAGGGAGGCCGCCTGCACCCTGTCGGCCTCCGGCGCGTTGGTCGCCGACTCGATCAGCTCCTCGCTGCCCAGCAGCGATCCGCGGAGCCGCAGGTCGGGCCAGACGCCCTCCTGGACGCCCGAGACGAGGACGACGTCCCATTCGAGGCCCTTGGAGCGGTGCGCGGTGAGGATGCGCACGGCCTCGCCGTCCGGCGACCGCTCGGCGAGGCTGTCGCCCGGGATCTCCTGTGAGGCCAGGTCGTCGAGGAACAGCCGGGGACCGGCGTGCGGCAGCCGGTCGGTGAAGCGCGCGGCCATGTCGAACATCGCGACCACGGCGTCGAGGTCACGGTCGGCCGCCGCGCCGCGCGCACCGCCCTTGGCGCTCACCTCCAGCAGTCGTTCGGCGAGGCCGCTCTCCTGCCACACGGTCCACAGGACGGACTCGGCGTCGCCGCCGCGCTCGGTGACCTCGCGCGCGAGCCCGATGAGGCGCGCGACCCGTTCGGCCGGCGCGCGTACCTTCGGGTGGATCAGCACCAGCTCGCGCGGGTCGTTCAGCGCACGCACGAGCAGCCGGTCGGCGGGCTCGGTCTCGCGCAGGGAGTTGAGGTCGCGCAGCGCGCGCCGGAGCCGTCGCAGGCCGAGGGCGTCCGCGCCGCCGATGGGCCCGAGGACGAGCTCTTCGGCCGCCTCCTCGTCGAGCAGGTCGGGCCGCAGGGCGGCGCGCAGCAGCACGATGAACGGGCGGGCGCCCGGCTCGTTGACCAGCGGCACCTCGTCACCGGCCACGATCACGGGGACGCCCGCGGCGGCCAGCGCGCGGCGCAGCGACGGCACCTGGCGCACGGCCGAGCGCACCAGCACGGCCATCCGGGACCAGGGGACGTTGTCCAGCAGGTGGGCGCGGCGCAGCTCGTCGGCGACCAGCGCGGCCTCCTGGCTGGCGCTGTCGGCCACCACCACGCGTACGGCCTGGGGGTCGTCCTGGCGGTCGTCGCCGACCGGGCGCAGGTCGCGGTGCTCGCTCGTCAGGCCGCCGATGGGCAGCCGGCCGGCCACCCGGCGGGAGGCCTCCAGGAGAGGCGGCGTCATCCGGCGGCACGTGCGCAGCGAGACGACGGGCGCGTCTTCGCCGGTGACGGTGCGGAACCGGCGCGGGAACTCCAGGATGCCGGTGACGTCGGCGCCGCGGAACCCGTAGACGGACTGGTCGGGGTCGCCCACCACGATGAGCTCGGCGCCGCCCCCGGCGAGCTGGCGCAGCAGGTGTTCCTGCGCGGGGTCGGTGTCCTGGTACTCGTCGACGAGGACGATGTCGTAGGCCGCGCGCTCGCGGCGGCGTACGTCCTCCAGCGTCAGCAGCCCGGCCGCCGCGCGGATCAGCTCGGCGTAGTCGTAGGCCATGAGCGGGTCCAGGTCGAAGCGCTCGTCGTAGCGGTGCAGGAACCGGCCCGCGGCGTTCCAGTCGTCGCGGCCGTTCGCCCGCCCGAGCTTGATCAGCTCTGAGGGGCCGAGCCCGCGTTCGCCGGCGCGGAGAATGAAGTCGCGCAGCTCCTCGGCGAACCCGCGCGTCTTCAGCGTCTCGTGCAGACGCCGCGGCCAGTCGCGCGCGCCGTCGGCGACCTCGCCCTGCAGCAGGCGGCGGACCTCCAGCAGGTGCTCGGGCCCGGACAGCAGCCTGGGGGGCGCCTCGTCGGCCAGTGCGGCCTCGCGGTTCAGCAGCGCGTACGCGTAGGAGTGGAAGGTGAGCGCGAGTGGTGTGCGGGTGGTGCGGCGCAGCCGGCCGGTGATGCGCTCGCGCAGCTCACCGGCGGCCTTGCGGCCGAAGGTCAGGACCAGCACCCGCTCGGGGTCGACGCCACGGTTCTCGATGCGGTCGACGACCGTCTCGACGATCGTCGTGGTCTTGCCGGTGCCGGGGCCGGCCAGGACGAGCAGCGGCCCACCGGCGTGCTTGACGACCCGCCGCTGGTGCTCGTCGAGCACGGGGGCGGGCGCCTGCGCCGGTCCGGCGCGTCGCACGAGTCGGTAGGAGGCTGCTGACACAACAAACGATTCCAGCAGATCATCGGGACTCCGCTGGCCACGACGCACGGATGTAACGAATGTTGCGGTTGATTCTCGCCACCGCCGGACGCTGATCACCCAGGTGTGCGGGGCCGCGGATCGGGATAAGATAGAACTAATTTACTTTTCAACTACCTGTCGGCGATGGGATGGATCATGATCGACCTCAAGGTGATCGAGGCTGAACGCACCCGGCTGCGTGAGACGTACCTGCACGCCGACCGGCCCGCCAGCTCGGCGCGCGGGATGCATCACATGGCGCTGCTGTCCTCCGACGTCGAGCGGACCATCCGCTTCTACCAGGGCCTGCTGGAGTTCCCGCTCACCGAGATCTTCGAGAACCGCGACTACCAGGGCTCCAACCACTTCTTCTTCGACCTCGGCAACGGCAACCTGCTGGCCTTCTTCGACTTCCCCGGCCTGGACCTCGGCCCGTACGCGGAGGTGCTCGGCGGCCTGCACCACATCGCGATCTCGGTCGACCGCGCCACGTGGGAGCGCCTGCGGGGCAAGCTCGACGCGGCCGGCGTGGAGTACCTGACCGAGAGCGGCTCGTCGCTCTACCTGCGCGACCCTGACGGCGCACGCGTGGAGCTGATCGCCGACCGGCTGGGCGAGATGTACGGCGAGCCCGTCGTGTGAGCCGCAGGGCCTGTCTCCTGAGTCCCATCCGCGCGGGTGGCCTGAAACAGGCCCTAACCGCCGTTCCAGCGGGCGAGGCGCATGTCGACGCGTTCGCCACGCAGCGGCGTGCCCTCGGCCTCGTAGTGGCGCCGGGCGCCGTCGACGTGGCTCGGGGGCAGCGAGCCGTCGGCGCGGATCACGCGCCACCACGGCACTCCACCGCCCCACAGCGCCATCACCCGGCCGACCTGCCGGGGACCTCCCTGCCCCAGATACTCAGCGACGTCGCCGTAGGCCATCACGCGTCCGGGCGGGATCCGCTCGACCACGTCCAGCACCTGCTCGGCGAACTCCGTCGGATCACCGGCCATGTTCGATCCCCGTACCCGTACCCCGGCGGCCGCGGATCCGCCGGAGGAGCAGTGCCGTGCTGACGAGCGCGCCCGCGAGCCCGAACAGCGCCGCGACGCCGATCCAGCCACCCAGGATGACCAGGCCGGGGGGGTGCCGCTCCACCTGGACCGGCCGCACCGGACCGCTGTCGAACCGGCCGGACTGGCCGGCCGCGGTGTCCTGGTAGCCGCGCAGCTTGGCCGCCTCGCTCAACGCCGCGACGGCGTTCACCTCGCCGAAACCCACCGACTCGTCATAGCCGCCCGCCGGACGGTGACGGGCGCTCGTACTGATCGCCTGTGCCACGAGACCCGGCGACAGGTCCGGGTATTTCGCCCGGACCAGCGCGGCGACACCGGACACGATCGCCCCGGCCTGGCTGGTGCCCTCACCGACCCAGTAGGTGCCGGACGGACCCGCGCCGACGACGGCGGCGCCGGGCGCCCCGACCAGCACGCTGGAGTTGCGGTCGGAGAACTTCGCCGGCTTGCCGTCGCGCTTCAGCGCCGCCACGCCGATCACTCCGGGAATGGCCGCCGGATAGGACAGGCGGACCAGTCCGTCCTTGTCCACCTTCTTGGGGTTCTTGGAGTCGCCGTCGTTGCCCGCCGAGGCGACCACCACGATCCCCTTGGAGATGGCGTACGCGACCGCGGAGCGTTCCGGCTCCGACGCGTTCGGACCCCCGAGGGACATGTTGATCACGTCGGCGCCGTGGTCGGCCGCATAGCGGATCGCCTTCGCCAGGGCCATGCGGTATTCGGGCCGGCGCCGGAAGGTGCGGTAACCGGACTCCTCCGGGTCGGCGAGTGTCCGCACGGACAGGACATGGGCCTGAGGGGCGATCCCGATCATGCCGGCTCCGGCGCCGTGCCCGTGACCCGCGATCAGGGAGGACATCCAGGTGCCGTGAAACCGCCCCGCGTGCGGCGCGACGGAGTGAATGAGGTCCGGGCCGTTGGTGACCGTGCCGGCGAGGTCGGGGTGCGAGCCGTCCACGCCCGTATCGAGTACGGCCACGGTGACGCCCTTGCCCTTGGTCACATGCCAGGCCCGCTCGGCCGAGACGGCGTCGAGCACCCACTGCTCCCGATTACGGACCTCGTCCGCGTGCGCGGTCGGGGGACGCAGGGTCACCGCCGGGCCGGTCGCCGCCGCCAGTGCCAGGACCAGCGCGGTGACCCGTCTCAGCACTTCCACTGCCGCTTCTGTGAGCAGTCCGGCAGGGCGCGCAGGGCGAGCGCCCCAGCGATGTTGCCGCCGATCTCGGGGGCGAGCGTGAAGGCGCTGATGTGCTTCTTGCGCACGGCCGCGGCGGGCCGGCCGTCGGTCTGTCCGGCGACGGTGAGCACGACGTACGGACCGGCCTGCCCGGCCGCGGCGAACTGCCGTGCGGCGTCGTCGAACCGCGCGCTCACGGTCCGCGGGAAGGCCAGGGCGTACAGGGTGGCGCCGGGCTCGGTGGGATCGGGGGGCAGCAGGGCGTTCTTGGCGGCCAGGGCGGCCCGCTCGTCGGTCACGGCGGCGACCCCGACGGTCAGGACGATGCCCTGGAGCTGATCGACGTACGTCGCGCGCAGCAGCGCACGGCAGCCGCTGCGCTTCAGGACCGCGGCGGTTTCGGGCGCGATGCCGCTCGCGCACCCGGTGCCAGGCGCGATCCCGACGCGGTGGGCCTGCTCGACGCCGCCCTGCTCCGAGGTGTACGGGACGGCGTCGGGGAAGATCCGCTCGGCCGGCCAGGTGCGCCAGCGGTTTCGCACTTCCTCGGTCGCCGCGCGGTAGAGCTCGCCCCCGGTCGGCTTGCGGTGGAACTCCCAGTAGACCCGCCCGGTGCCGAGGACGCCGACGGCCACATAACCGACCGCGGTGAAGATCGCGATGACGAGCCAGAGAGTGCGCCGCTCGTGCCACCGCTTGGGCTCCGGTGGAGGCTCCGCGAGATCCGCGTTGGGGTCCCGCCACGTCCCGGACGACACCGGGCGAAGGGCGGACCAGCCGGGCCCGGAGCTTTGCGCCATATCCGACTAGGTTACTTGGCCACCCGGACGAGCTCGGCGGAACCGTACCCCCGAGCACGCGAACGCCCCGGCCACGGCGGCCGGGGCGTCGGATGGGTGTCTGCGGTCAGTACGACGGGAGGGACGGGTCGATCTGGTTGACCCAGGCCAGCACGCCACCGCCGAGGTGGACGGCGTCGGAGAAACCGGCGTTCTTGACGATCGCCAGGGCCTCCGCGCTGCGCGCGCCGGACTTGCAGTGCAGCACGACCTTCTTGTCGTGCGGCAGCCTCTCCAGCGCCGCGCCCGACAGGAACTCCCCCTTGGGGATGAGCGTCGCACCCGGGATGCTGACGATCTCGTACTCGTTGGGCTCACGTACGTCGACCAGGAAGATGTCGTCGCCCTCGAGCATCGTCTTCAGCTCGGTGGCCGAGATCGTGGAGTCCTTGGCCGCGTCGGCGGCCTCGTCGGAGATCGCGCCGCAGAACGCCTCGTAGTCCTCGATCAGCTCGGTGATCGTGGGGTTCTTGCCGCACAGCGGGCACTCCGGGTCCTTGCGGACCTTCACGCTGCGGTACGTCATCTCCAGGGCGTCGTAGATCATCAGCCGGCCGACGAGCGGCTCACCGATGCCGGTGAGCAGCTTGATCGCCTCGTTGACCTGAATCGAGCCGATGGAGGCGCACAGCACGCCCAGCACGCCGCCCTCGGCGCACGACGGCACCATTCCCGGCGGCGGCGGCTCGGGGTA
>JAOPYG010000437.1 GCA_025964685.1 Actinoallomurus sp.
TTCACCAGGCCGACCGGCGACCGGCCCACCGTCTTCTTCGAGCTGATCGAGCGGCATGGCTCCCTGGGCTTCGGCAAGGGCAACTTCAAGGCCCTGTTCGAGGCGATCGAGCGGGAGCAGGAACTGCGCGGCAACCTCTGACCCGAGGCGAGGATCCTTGGCAACCCGCGGTCAACGGGTTGCCAAGGACGGGCCACGGGACCGCACGCGACGGGCGCGGCGCGCCCGGTTGGAGCCGGGTCGCGCGCACCGTTGCTGAATGACCCGACCGCCCGAGCCTGATCCCGGCAGACCGCACCCGGAGCCCATGCCGCCGCCCGCCGGTGAGGGCACGCCGTACGGCCCGGGCCCGTGGCCCGCACAGCCCTACGGCGCCGGCGACGAACCATCGGCGCACCCCTACGCGTACGAACCCGAGTACGGCGGCCGCTGGCGCCGCCTGGTCGCCGCGATCATCGACGGGATCCTGGTCTCCGCCGTGACCTGGCTCCTCACCGCGCCCATCCTCGGTGTCAACATGGTTCGTGAGGGGAACTTCGCGCGCCAGACGGCGGCCGACCTCATCGGGGGCCTGGTCGCGTTCCTCTACTACGTCCTGCAGCACGGCCGATGGGGACAGACGCTCGGGAAGCGGGCGATGAGCCTTCGGGTGGTACGCGAGGACGGTGGCCCGATCGGGTACGGCCAGGCGGCATGGCGGCTGCTGTTCGCGTACCTGATCTCCCTGGCCACGTGCGGCGTCGGCGGTCTCATCGACGTCGCGTGGATCCTCTGGGACCGGCGAAGGCAGGCCCTGCACGACAAGGTGGCCCGTACGCTCGTCCTGGCCGCAGGGCCCCATACGCCCGATCCGTACCAGAGACACCCGCGACTCTAGGCGCCGATTTGGCGTTTGGGCCTCTGACCAGCCACTCTTGACCGGTGAGTGCCCGCTGGATTACCGGGAGTGTCCTGCTCGCGCTGGCCCTGACGGCCTGCTCGGGCAAGGCCGGCGTCCCTCCCGCAGCGCCGTACGCGGCGCCCGGTGCGACGAGCGCCGGCGATCCGCTCATGCCCGGTGGCGGCGACGGCGGTTATGACGTCCAGCACTACGACCTCGACCTGCGGATCACCCCCGGAGGCCGGCCCGCGCTCGCCGGCACCGCGACGATCACCGCGACCGCCACCCAGGCCCTGAGCCGCTTCAACATGGACCTGACCGGACTGAACGTCGGCAAGGTCACGGTCGGCGGCGTGCCCGCGACGTACACCCGCACCCCCGGCAAGCTGGTGGTCACTCCCCCGAAGCCGATCGCCCGTGGCCGGTTCACGGTCGGCGTCGCCTACTCCGGCACGCCACGGGCGGTCAACGATCACACCCTGGGCAGGTACGGCTGGATCCGTACGGGCGACGGGATCTTCACCGGCGACGAGCCGGACGGCGCGCACACGTGGTTCCCGAGCAACGACCATCCGAGCGACAAGGCGACGTTCGGCTTCCGGATCACCGTGCCGAGCGGCCTGAACGCCGTGGCCAACGGCCGGCTCACCGGCACCAGCAAGTCCGCGACGTCGGTGACCTACAGCTGGCAGGCGCGGGATCCGATGGCGACCTATCTCGCGATGGTCGACGTGGGCCGGTTCAAGGTCCGCAGCGGGCGCACGCCGGGCGGTGTCCCGGTGTACGTCGCCGTCGACCCGGCGGTGGACGCGGACGGCCTGGCCGCCCTCTACGACCAGACGGTGAAGGTCACCGACGCGTGGGCCAAGCTGTTCGGCCCGTACCCCTTCGACTCCACCGGCGCGGTGGTCGACGACGCCCCCGTGCAGTTCGCGCTGGAGACCCAGACGAGGCCGGAGTACGTCGCGGCCATGGCCGCCATCCCCACGGTCGTGGCGCACGAGCTGTCGCATCAGTGGTTCGGCGACAGCGTGACCGTGACGCGGTGGAGCGACATCTGGCTCAACGAGGGGTTCGCGACGTACGCCGAATGGATGTGGGGCGAGCGGGAGGACCCACGTGACACGGTGCAGCACCAGTTCGACGGACGGTACGCGCAGACGCGGAGCGACGATCTGTGGAAGGTCCCGCCGGCCGCGCCGGGACGCACCGGCCTGTTCGGCCGTTCGGTGTACGAACGCGGGGCGATGACCCTGCACGCGCTGCGTAAAAAGGTGGGTGACCAGCGCTTCTTCGCGATCCTGCGCGCGTGGACGGCCGAACACCGGTACGGCAACGCGACGACGCCGCAGTTCATCGCGCTCGCCCAGCAGGTCTCCGGCATGGACCTGCACCGGCTGTTCCAGGTGTGGCTCTATGACCAGGGGCGGCCGGTGAACTGGTAGGCCGAGCCCGCCGCACCGCATTGGGATCTTGTATACAGGCGCTTGACCGAGCATGCTTTCCCCTGCGTAACAGGTGTGCATGTGTTTGACGACAGGAGAGTCCGCATGGCGAGGATCACCTCGCGAGCGTTGTCGATCGCCGCGACCGCGGCAGCGATCGGTCTGCTCGCTCCCATGACGGCGGGTGCCAGTACTCACCGCGCCTTCACCCCCGGCGCACCCGGCGCCGGCGACCCCTACTTCCCCGACATGGGGAACGGCGGTTATGACGCCCAGCACTACTCGCTCTCCCTCAAGTACGACCCGGGAACCAAGGCCATCGACGCCACGGCGAAGATCACCGCCCGTGCGACGCAGAACCTGTCCCGGTTCGACCTGGACTTCCTCGGCCCGTTGAAGATCAGCAAGTTGACCGTCGACGGACGCAAGGCCTCGTACACGCGGACCGGCGCCCAGGAGCTGGTGATCACTCCGGACCACGGCCTGTCCAAGGGCCGGGATTTCACCGTCGACGTCGCCTACTCCGGCGTGCCGCAGCTGATCAACGACCCGGCGCTCGGCGTCTCGGGCTGGATCGCCACCCACGATGGCGCGGTCGCGCTGTCGCAGCCGTTCGGCTCGGCGACCTGGTACCCGGTCAACGACACCACCCATGACAAGGCGACGTACGACTTCACCGTCACGGTGCCGAACGGCCTGAAGGTGCTGGCCAACGGCGACCCGGCCGGCACCAGCACGCGGGGGGCCGACACGACCTTCCGCTGGGCCGACCGGCAGCCCACCGCGAGCGAGCTCGTACTGCTGGCGATCGGCCACTTCGACGTACGGGACACGCGGACCGCGACCGGCCTGCGCAACATCACCGCGGTCGACCCCGCCTCGGTCGCGGCCGGCAACACCACGGCCGCCGACGACTTCAACGCGGCGACCGCCAACGTGATCGACTGGGAACAGAAGATCTACGGCCGCTACCCGTTCTCCTCGGTCGGGGGCATCAGCGTGCTCGCCCCCAACGTCGGCTACTCCCTGGAGACCCAGAGCCGCCCGGTGTACGCGCGTCGTTCGGCCGGGGCCCTGCCCTCGGCCACCCTGCTCGCCCATGAGCTCGGCCACCAGTGGTTCGGCGACAACCTCACGCCCTACGTCTGGCAGCACATCTGGCTGAACGAGGGCTTCGCCACCTTCACCGAGTGGCTCTACAACGAGCTGCACGGTGGCCAGACGGCGCAGCAGCAGTTCGACGCCGCCTACAACTCCGCGAGCGTCGACTGGACCGGCAAGGTCGCCGACCCCGGGCGTGACCACATCTTCGACGACCTCGTCTACACCCGTGCCGCGATGACGCTGCACCAGCTGCGCAAGGCGATCGGCGACAAGGCGTTCTTCGCGCTGATCAAGGCATGGCCGGCGGATCACCGCTACGGCAACGACACCACGGCGGAGTTCACCAAGTTCGCCCAGCGCTACACGCACAAGGACCTGCGGCCGCTGTTCCAGGCATGGCTCTACACCGAGGGCAAGCCGAAGCTGTAGATCCCGTCCACGGACGTCCCCGGCCCACCTGGGCCGGGGACGTCCGTGTTTCCGGGGACCGGCCCATCCGCGACATCAGCGGGCACGGTCGTGGGAAGACTCAGGGTGACCATCGTTGGGATGATCCGGGGGGACCTCATGGCCACATGTGAAGTCTGCGGGAACGACTACGGCATGTCGTTCGAAGTGCACGCGCAGGGCGCGGTGCACGTGTTCGACTCATTCGAGTGCGCGATCCAGCTCATGGCGCCTATCTGCGAGCACTGCCAGTGCCGCATCGTCGGCCACGGCGTCGAGGCGGGCGACCGGTTCTTCTGCTGCGCCCACTGCGCCCGCGAGTCCGGCGTCCGCGAGCTGGTCGACCACGCGTAACGGCCTACGGCTCACCGGGCTTCGGACCTCAGCAGGAGCGCGGCGGGAAGCACCGCGAGCACGCAGGCCGCCCAGGCGAGCGCCGCGTACCCGGCTGCGGACAGGACCACCGTGGAGGCGAGGCTCGCCACCGCCGCGATGCTCCAGACGGCCGCGTCCACCGCGCCCTCGACACTCGTCCGCGCCGCGTCGGGCGGGTCGCGGGCCTGCCGGCCGCTGCCACCGACGAAGCACAGGTTCCAGCCGTAGCCGAGCAGGGACAGCGCACCGGTACGCGTGAGGGCATGCCCCTCGAACGTCCCCCGTGGCGAGGATCGTCGCGACCACCAGGGCGAGCAGCCCGCCGAGCATGACGGGCCGCGGGCCCACATGACCATGCTGATGGCGAATCCCCGCCGCCCGGCCGGATAGAGCTCGGCCGCCGCGTAGCGGGACGGCTGGGCTCCCACATCGTCCTGTCCACGCCGTACGAGGACCGCGCCGTCGAACCACCCTTCGGCCGAGGCGCGCCCGGTCACCGGCTCCACCGGCTGGAGCCGGTGACCGGGACGCGAACGCCCCGGACCGGATGCGGGCGGCGCCGTCAGCCGGCGGCCTTCTTGTACTGGCGAACCCCGAGGAAGAGGAACACCACGGAGATCCCGGCGATCCAGACCACGGACTGCAGGGCGGGTGAGGCGAGCGCCTGCCCGTGGCCGTAGAACATGGCGCGCAGCGCGTTGTTCATCGCCGTCACCGGGCTGTAGCGGACGATCCCCTGCAACCAGCCGGGCAGGCTCGTCATGGGAACGAAGCCGTTGCTCAGGAACGTCAGCGGGAAGATCCAGATCATGCCGGCCATCTGCGCCGCCTCGACCGTCTTGACGCCCAGCCCGATCACGGTGCCGATCGAGGAGAACGCGAAGGCGAACGCGACCAGCAGCACGATGCCGCCGAGCGCGGGCAGGAGACCGTTCTGGAAGCGGAAGCCCACGGCGTAACCCGCGCCGATCATGATGAACAGCGTCAGCGTGTTGCGCGCGGCCTCGGCCACCAGGCGGCCGATGAGCACCGCCGAACGCGCCATCGGCAGCGACCTGAACCGGTCGATCAACCCCTTGTGCAGGTCGTCGGCGAAGCCGGCGGCCGTGCCCGTCGTGGCGAACGCCATGGTCTGCACGAAGATCGCGGGCATCATGTAGTTCTTGTAGTCCATGCCCGGGATCTTGATGGCGTTCGCGAAGACCACCGTGAACAGCAGGATGAAGATGATCGGCTGCATGACCGAGAAGAACAGCAACTCCGGGATGCGCGTGGTGTGCTTCAGGTGGCGCCTGGTGATCACCACCGAGTCGCTCACGGCGTAGCTGAGGCTCATGAGCCCTCCTCGGTGGAGTGGCCGGTCAGGGACAGGAAGACCTCGTCGAGGGTGGGGCGGCGGAACGCCAGGTCCTGGGCCACGACACCGGCCGTGTCGAGCTCGCGGACGACGTCGGCGAGCGCACGGGTGCCGCCGCTGACCTGAACGGTCACCATGTGGGTGTCCTCGTCGACGACGGGATCGGCGGTGGCCAGCGACTCCAGCGCGGCGACGGCCTTCGGCACCTCGGACCGGTCGGCGACGACCAGCTCGACGCGCTCTCCGCCGACCTGCGCCTTGAGCTCGTTGGCGGTGCCCTGGGCGATCAACTTGCCGCTGTCGATGATGGCGATGTTGTCGGCGAGCGCGTCGGCCTCTTCGAGGTACTGCGTGGTCAGCAGCAGGGTGGCGCCCTCGCGGACCAGCTCGCGGATGACGTCCCACATGCCGAGGCGGCTGCGCGGGTCGAGCCCGGTGGTCGGCTCGTCCAGGAAGATGACCTGTGGCCTGGCCACGAGGCTCGCCGCGAGGTCGAGCCGGCGGCGCATGCCACCGGAGTAGGTCTTGGTCACCCGGTCGGCGGCGTCGACCAGGTCGAACCGCTCCAGCAGCTCGGCGGCGCGCGCCTGGGACGCCTTGCCGCCCAGATGGAAGAGCCGGCCGACCATGTCGAGGTTCTCCCGGCCGGTGAGGTGCTCGTCGACCGCGGCGTACTGCCCCGAGAGCCCGATCACCTTGCGGACGGCAGCGGGGTCGCGGAGCACGTCGTGCCCGGCGACGGTGGCGCGGCCCGTGTCGGGCCGCAGCAGCGGGGGGAGGCTGCGGACGGCGGTGGTCTTGCCGGCGCCATTGGGCCCCAGCAGGCCGAGCACGGTGCCGGCCGGCACGCGGAGGTCGACGCCGTCGAGCGCGGTGACCTTTCCGTAGTGCTTGGCCAGACCCTCGGCAACGATCATGTCGGACACGAGGTCCCCCACGGGATGGAAGGTGGCATGCCATCTGTGTACCAAGGGAGTACGACAAGTTGGGCGCCACGCACGCTACTGACGGCGCTGCCCGCCCTCAAGTGAATACTTTCCCGCCGCGTCCGCAGAGGGACGGGGTTCAGCCGAAGCTGAGCGTGTAGCCCTCTTTACGGAGCCGGCCGAGGACCTCGTCGCAGTGCGCCGGACCGCGGGTCTCCAGGTGCAGCAGCACCTCCGCCTCCTCGACGTTGAGCCGGGCGGCGATCCGCTCGTGCACGACGTCGAGGACGTTGACCTCCATCTCGGCCAGCTCGCTGAGCAGGTCCACGAGCGCGCCCGGGTGGTCGCGCAGGCGTACGCGGAAGACCAGGTAGCGACCGGCCGCCGCCAGGCCGTGGCGGAGCACCTTGGTCAGCAGCAGCGGGTCGATGTTGCCCCCGGACAGGACCGTGACGACCGGCGCCTCGAACTCCTGCGGCCGGTCGAGCAGTGCCGCGACGCCGACCGCGCCGGCCGGCTCGACGACCTGCTTGGACCGCTCGAGGCAGTTGACCATCGCCTCCGACAGCGACTCCTCCGACACGGTCACCACGCAGTCGACGAGCTTGGAGACCATCTCGAAGGTGAGGTCGCCCGGGCGGCCGACGGCGATCCCGTCGGCCATCGTCGCGGCCGGTTCGACCAGCACGGGACGGCCCGCCGCGAGCGAGGCCGGGAAGGCTGCGGCGCGCTCGGCCTGCACGCCGATCACCCGGACTTCCGGGCGGACCGCCTTGACGGCGGCGGCGATGCCGGCGATCAGCCCGCCGCCGCCGACGCCCACCAGGATCGTGCGGACGTCGGGGCACTGCTCGAGGATCTCCAGCCCGACCGTGCCCTGCCCGGCCACGACGTCGGGGTGGTCGAAGGGATGGATGAAGATCGCGCCGGTCTGCTCGGCGTAGGCGTTCGCGGCCGCGAGGCACGCGTCGACGCCGCCGGACTCGAACACGACCTCGGCGCCGTACGCGCGAGTGGCCACCACCTTGGGCAGCGGAGCGCCGGCCGGCATGAAGACGACCGCCTTGCTGCCCAGCAGCCGGGCCGCCAGCGCGACGCCCTGGGCGTGGTTGCCGGCGCTCGCCGCGACCACACCGCGTGACCTCTCCTCGTCGGTGAGGCGCGCGATGCGCACGTACGCGCCGCGGGACTTGAACGATCCCGCGCGCTGGAGGTTCTCGCACTTGAGGTGGACGAGGCCGCCGATCTTCGCCGACAGTGACCGGGATTCGAGGATCGGCGTGGTCACGGTGACGTCGCGCAGCAGCTCACGTGCAGCACGGATGTCATCGATGCCGACAGCACCACTCATGCAGGAGAGTCTGCCATGGCCCGATTACGGATGCTCCCCGCATCGCAGGGGGCACGACCGGAAAGCCGCTGATCACCGCGTGAGTCAGTCGCCGGTCCAGTAGCGGTCGCCGCCGAAGACGAACGCGGCGGCGCCGACCAGGCCCGCCATCTGCCCGAGCGCGGCCGGCACCACCCGGACCTCACGGGCGAAGTCCATGCGGGCGTGCGCCCGGAAGGTGTCCTCCAGGGGGCGGAACAGCAGCGGACCTGCCTGGGAGAGTCCGCCGCCGACCGCGACGACGTCGAGGTCGCACAGATGGGTCGCCGAGGCGATCGCCACGCCCAGCGCCCAGCCGGCGCGGTTCATCGCGCGGACCGCGACGGGATGCCCGCGCGCCGCGTCGTCGGCGAGGTCCTTGGCGGTCTCACCGGTCCAGTCCTGATCCCTGGCCCAGGCCGCCAGCCCCGGCCCGCGCGCGATCGCCTCCAGGCAGCCGCGGCCACCGCACTCGCAGGCCGGCCCGTCCGGGTCGACGATCACGTGCCCGATATGTCCGGCGTTGCCGCTCGCGCCGTCGATGATCCGGTCGCCCAGGATGAGACCGCCGCCCACACCCGTGGACACGACCATGCCGAGGACGTTGGCCCGGCCGCGCCCCGCGCCCCGCCAGTGCTCACCGACCGTGACCGCCACGGCGTCGTTGTGCACGCGGACCGGCAGGCCGGGGAAGCGCTCACACAGCCGTTCGCGCAGGGGGAACGCCCGCCACGTCGGCATGTTGAGCGGCGAGACCTCGCCCGAAGGCCACCACATCGGCCCGCCGCAGCCCACCCCGACGCCGGCCAGCCCCTGGATGGGCAGCTTTTCGACCAGCGCCAGGAGAGTGCGCCACAGGCCGTCGGCGTCGACGCGCGGAGGCCGTGGGGTGACGATGCGTTCGTACGCGCCGACCCGGCCGCCCGGCTCGACCAGCGCGGCGGCCATCTTGGTGCCGCCGATGTCGATTGCGAGGACGGAGTCGTTCACCGGTGCACCGTCCTGTCGTTCATGTCCCGCCGCTCCCCTTGCCGAGCCTGTCAGCGCTCTCCCCGGTGACCGACGGACGGCCGCCCGTCGGCCGACGTCATGAGGTGTTCCTTGCCGCACCCGGACCGAACGCCAGGATCGAGGCGGTGAAGCCGTGCACATGGTTGCGGCCGCCGACCGGGCCGATCTCACCGGCGGCGAAGAAGCCGCCGATTCCCGTCGTGCCGAGCATGCTGCGCAGCAGGCGGACGTCGTGGTCGGAGTTGGGGAACATCGCGCGGCCCCGCCCCGTGCACGAGAAGAGCAGCGCGCCCTCGACCGGCGCGAGACCGAGGTCGCCGAGCAGGAGCGTCAGGTCCTCATCGGCCGCCCCGGCGTCTCGCACCTGGAAGCGCACCGTGCGGCCGACCTCGATGACGTCACCGGTGGCCAGCGCACCGGCCTCGGGATCGGCGCCGATCACTCCGCGGACCAGGAAGTCGCCGCGCTCGTACTGGTCGGCGTACTCGTCCATGGCAACGCCGATCAGCAGGCCGCTCTCGATCAGCGAGCGTTCCTTTTCCGGCAGCTCGGCCACGACCTCCTCGAGCTTGGTCAGCGCGGGCGCGCCGGCCAGCTCGTAGAGCACGTTGTCCTCGGCCCTGGTGACCGCCATGGGCGGGCCGACCGGCCGGGCGCCCTGGCTGACCACCGTCGTGGTCATCACCGAGCCACCGAGCAGCACACCGACCGCCCCCGAGTCGACGATCTCGCCGTCGGCGAAGAGCCGCGCGGTGCCGCGCCCGCTCTGCCCGGTGGCCAGGCCGCCGACCAGCGGCAGGCCCGGCAGCACCTCACCGGACCGCTCCACGAACGCGTCCACGGGGAAGCTGTAGGGGTCGGCCAGCAGCACCGCGACCACGTCGTCGTCGCTGGTCTGCGGCATGCCGACCACGGCGAGCCGCTGGACCGCCTCGGGGTCCTCGCCGGGGAACTTCAGCGTCTCCAGCCGAAACGGCTCGATGCGTGCCTCCGGCAGCCGTGCCGCCCACGCGCTGACCGCGCTGGAGTCCTCGACACCGTGGTTGCCGCCGATCACGCCGGGCGCGCCGCAGCCGATCACATTGGGTGTGCCCGCGACCTCCATGGCCCGCCGCGCCGCCAGCTCGACCGCGTCGGGATTCTGCGCGCACACGAAAACGAACACCAGGTCGGGTGGGCCGTCGAGAGGCAGACGGGCCTGCGCCACCGCGGAATCCGCGGCCGCGACCAGATCGGGACCGACGGCCAGGCCATCACCGAACCGCGCCACTGCCTCGCCTCCCTTCACCCATGTGCCGATTCCTTACGGTCTACCACAGCGTATTGAGGATTCCCGGCCCGGCCACGGGGCCCTTTCATGCCGTCCGGTTGAGGCCAGCGCGCCTCCCTACCGGGTGTACCCGGTAGGGAGGCCACCGTGCCCCATCGGCCCGCTCCGGATGCGGATCCGAAAATCCGGGCATAGTGTCGAACGAACACGAGCCAGCACGCGAGCCCGACGAGGCGAGCGGAGTGGGCGGCGACATGCGGTATATCGCGCTCCTTCGGCCGGCCACAACGAGAAGCGATAGAGGACAGTGAACACGCGACCAACGACACTTCGCGACCTCCGCGCCAGTGGTCATGTCCACCGGCCGGTGAAGATCGAGATACGCGACAACCTCCTTGCCCGTCTCCGATCCGGAGAACCCCGCTTTCCGGGCATCGTCGGGTTCGAGGAGACCGTGCTGCCCCACCTGGAGCGCGCCCTTATCGCCGGCCACGACCTCGTACTCCTCGGTGAGCGCGGTCAGGGCAAGTCCCGGCTGATCCGCACGCTCGGGGGCCTGCTCGACGAGTGGACACCGGTGGTCGAGGGATGCGAGATCAACGACCACCCGTACGCCCCGGTGTGCGTGCGCTGCCGGCGGCTGCTCGCCGAACAGGGCGAGGACCTGCCGATCGAGTGGAAGCACCGCGACGACCGCTACGGCGAGAAGCTCGCCACGCCCGACACCAGCGTCGGCGACCTCATCGGCGACATCGACCCGATCAAGGTCGCCGAGGGCCGCACGCTGGGCGACCCCGAGACGGTGCACTACGGCCTGGTGCCGCGCACCAACCGGGGCATCTTCTGCGTGAACGAGCTGCCCGACCTGGCCGAACGCATCCAGGTCTCGCTGCTCAACGTGCTGGAGGAGCGCGACGTGCAGATCCGCGGCTACGCCCTGCGGCTGCCGCTCGACCTCCTGCTCGTGGCCAGCGCTAACCCCGAGGACTACACCAACCGTGGCCGCATCATCACGCCGCTGAAGGACCGCTTCGGCGCCGAGATCCGCACGCACTACCCGCTCGACCTCGACGACGAACTGGTGCTCGTCGGCCAGGAGGCGCAGGTCACCGCCGCCGTGCCGATCCACCTGATGGAGGTCATCGCCCGGTTCACCCGGCTCGTACGCGAGTCGCCGTCCATCGACACCCGCTCGGGCGTGTCCGCGCGGTTCGCCATCGCGGGCACCGAGACCGTCGCCGCGTCCGCGCTGCGCCGCGGTGCCATCGCCGGTGAGGACCAGCCGGTGGCGCGCGTGTGCGACCTGCCGTCGGTCGTGCCGACCCTGCTCGGCAAGGTGGAGTTCGAGGTCAGCGAGGAGGGTCGCGAGGAAGAGGTGCTCGCCCACCTGCTGCGCCGTGCCACGTCCGAGACCTGGCGGCGCACACTCGGAGCGGCCGACCTGAACGGCCTGCTCGACCGCTTCGAGCGGGGTGCCACCGTCGACTCCGGTGAGCTCGTGCCGGCCGCGGAGCTGCTGCACCGCATCGGTCCGGTCCCGGGCCTGTCGAAGATCCTGGAGAGCCTCGGCATGGAGGGGGAGTCGCCCGGACACGCGGCGGCGGCCCTGGAGTTCGCCCTCGAAGGGCTCTACCTCATGCGGCGTCTGTCCAAGGACACCTCCGACGGCACCTCGACGTACCGTACCTAGCGAGGCATTTCACGAGGAAAGAAGGTCACCGTGTCCGGATACCGGTACGGGCCCTATCACGATGGACCGGATCCGCTCGCCCCGCCGTACGACATCCGCGCCGCCCTCGATGCCATGGGTGAGTCCATGCTCGAGGGCACCGGGCCGGCCGAGGCACTGCGCGAGCTGCTGCGCCGTGGCCTCCCGGGCGAGCAGCGGCGGCGCGGCCTCGACGACCTGCTGCGGCAGGTCCGCGCCCGGCGGCAGCAGCTGCGCGGCAGCGGACGGCTCGACGGCACGCTCGAAGAGGCACGCGCCCTGCTCGACAAGGCGGTCGGCCAGGAGCGCACCGCGCTCTTCCCCGACCCCAGCGACGACGCGCGGCTGCGGGAGGCCGAGCTCGGCACGCTGCCGGAGGACACCGCGCAGGCCGTACGCCGGCTGTCCTCCTACGAATGGCGTTCGCCGGAGGCGCGGCAGACCTTCGAGGAACTGAAGGACCTGCTGCGCCGCGACGTGCTGGACGCGCAGTTCCGCGGCATGAAGCAGGCGATGAGCAACCCCGACCCGGCCGCCATGGAGCGGGTCAAGAACATGATGTCCGCCCTCAACGACATGCTCGAGAAGGACAGGCGCGGCGAGCACACGCAGGAGGACTTCCAGAACTTCATGCGGGAGTACGGGGAGTTCTTCCCGGACAACCCGTCCAACCTGGAAGAGCTGGTCGACTCCCTGGCACGCCGGGCCGCCGCCACCGAGCGGCTGCTCGCCTCGCTCACGCCCGAACAGCGCGAGGAGCTCGCCGCGCTCATGACGCAGACGCTGGAGGACGCCGGGCTGGCCATGGAGATGCAGCGGCTCGGTTCGTCGCTGCGGCAGCGGCGGCCCGACCTCGACTGGTCCGGCTCGGAGCGGATGAACGGCGAGGACCCGATGTCACTCGGCGACGCCACGACCGCGCTGCAGGAGCTGGCCGACCTCGCCGAGCTGGAGGGCGCGCTGCGCCAGGACTACCCCGGCGCGCGGATGGACGACATCGACGAGGAGGCGGTACGCCGGGCGCTCGGCCGGCAGGCCGTGGACGACCTGGCCGCGCTGCGGCGCATCGAGGCCGAGCTCGAACGCCAGGGCTACCTCAAACGCCGCGGCGGCTCACTCGACCTCACGCCCAAGGCGGTGCGCCGACTGGGCGAGACCGCGCTCCGCCGGGTGTTCGCCCAGCTGGAGTCGTCGCGCAAGGGCGACCACGACCAGGTCGACGCCGGCCAGGCGGGCGAACTGACCGGCGCGAGCCGCCCGTGGCGGTCCGGCGACGAGCAGCCGATCGACGTCATCCGTACGCTCTCCAACGCGATGCGGCGGGGCGGGACGGTGACCACGTCGTCGTCGCGGCCCCGCGTACGTCTCGAGGTCGACGACTTCGAGGTGCTGGAGACCGAGCGCCGTACGGCGGCGGCGGTGTGCCTGCTGGTCGACCTGT
>JAOPYG010000459.1 GCA_025964685.1 Actinoallomurus sp.
TGGTCGGGGACGTACTCCGGGTCGCTCGCGCCGAGCACGATGTTGGTCTGGTCGAAGATGAACTCCTCGTGGGCGCGCGGGATGCCCATCATGTTGTTGACGATCCGCAGCGGCAGCAGGGCCGCGATCTCGGTGACGAAGTCGCACTCTCCCCGCCCGGCGACCGCGCCGATGATCTCTTGCGAGGTGCCAGCGATGTCGGCGCGCAGCGCGGCCAGGGTCCTGGCGGCGAAGGCCCGCGACACGATCCGCCGGTGGCGGGCGTGCTCGGGGTTGTCCATGTCGATGATCGACCCGCGGTACTCCCGCAGCCGGGGCGGCTGGTCGAAGATGTTGGTGCCCCTGCTGGAGCAGAAGTCCTCCGGGCGCCTGCTGACCTCGGCGATGTCATCGAGGCGGGTCAGCGCCCAGAAGCCGCCGCCTCTGGGTGTGCCGCTCAGGTCGAGCTCGGGGACGAACGGCCTCGGGTGTTCCGCTCGCAGCCGGGCGAACAGCGCGTCGCGCTCGGCCGCGGGGCGGGTCCACCAGGTCAGGTCGTCCAGCATCTCCCCTGGCGGGCTCTCCAGTGTCGTCATCTCGCGGGATCTCCTCGTCGTCGCCGGCTCAACCGGCGGCCGGGTAGCGCAGCACTCCGCGCAGGAAGCGGCCGGTGCGCATGTCGGCGTAGCCGTCGTTGATGCCTTCGAGCGGATACGTCCTGGACACCACCCCGCCGAGGTCGACCTGACCGGAGCTCCACAGCTCGAGCAGCTTGGGGATGTCGGCGCGCGGGTTCGCGGAGCCGTACAGGGTGCCGACGATCTGCTTCTCGTTCAGCGTCAGGTCCATGAGGTTGACGTTGATCGAGTTCTCCGCCATCGGGTGGATGTTGGTCACCACGAGCCGGCCGCGCTTGGCCGTCATCGCCAGCGCCGGCGCGACCAGCGCGCCGTCCCCGACTCCCATGGTGGCGATGAACTTGTCCACGCCCCGGTTCCACGTCGCGTCCGAGACGACCGACGGCGCCTCGTCCCAGGAGCCGGCCACGTGGGTCGCGCCCATCGCCAGCGCCTGTTCCTTCTTCTCCGCTGCCGGGTCGATCGCCACGATCACCCGGGCGCCGGCCAGCTTCGCGCCCTGGATGGCGGCGGCTCCGATGCCGCCGACGCCCGCGACGGCGACGGTGTCACCGGGCCGGACCTCGGCGGCGTAGACGGCCGATCCCCAGCCGGTGACGAACCCGCAGCCCAGCAGGCACGCGAGGTCGAGTGGGACGGCCGGGTCGATCTTCACGCAGCTCGCCTCGTTGGCGACCGTGTGGTGGGCGAAGGACCCGACGAGGCACGCGGTCGACAGGTCCTCGCCGCGGGCGTGGTGCCGGGCGGTGCCGTCGGCGATCTGGCGGCCGGAGTACAGCAGCGCGCCGAGGTCGCACAGGCTCTGGTGCCCGGTGGAACAGGACGGGCACCGGCCGCAGGAGGGCATGAACCCGAACACGACGTGGTCGCCCGGCGCCAGGGAGGTCACCTGCGAGCCGACCTCCTTGACCACGCCGGCGCCCTCGTGGCCGCCGATGCACGGCAGCCGGAACGGCATGTCCCCGGTCACGATGTGCTCGTCGGAGTGGCACATGCCCGAGGCATGCAGCTCCACGAGTACCTCCTGCGGGCCCGGCGGGTCGAGCTCGATGGGCTCGACCGACCACGGTGCCCGGCGCTCCCAGAGCACCGCGGCGAGAGTCTCCACGGATGGTCCTCCTGATCAGTTGGCGGGCAGGACGATCGATTGCGTCTCGACGTAGGCGGCGATGCCCTCCGGGCCACCCTCCCGGCCGATTCCGGAGTGGCCGATGCCGCCGAACGGGCTGCCGAGGTCCATCGGCGCAGAGCCGTTCACCGCGACCGACCCGGTTCTCAGCCGGGCCGCCACGGCCTCGCCCCTGACCGGGTCCGCGGTCCACACGGCGCCGGCCAGCCCGTAGTCGGAGTCATTGGCGATGGCGACCGCCTCGTCCTGCGTGTCGTAGGGGATGACGGTCGCGACCGGGCCGAAGATCTCCTCGCGGGCGATCGCCATCCGGTTGTCGACGTCGGCCAGCAGCGCGGGGCGTACGTACCAGCCTCGGTCCAGGCCGGCGGGCCGGTCGCCCCCGGTGACCAGGCGGGCTCCGTCGGAGACCGCCCGCCGGATGTGGCCCTCGACACGGTCCCGCGAACCCGCGGAGATGACCGGGCCGACCTCCGTTCCGGGATCGGACGGGTCCCCCACTGTGAGCGCGGCGACGGCGGCGCCGAGCGCGTCGACCGTCTCGGCATAGCGGGAGCGGGGCACCAGGATCCGGCTCAGCGCCATGCAGATCTGGCCGCTGTTGTCCATCGCGCCGCCGACGAGGCCGCCGACGGTGCGTTCGTCCAGCCGTACGTCGTCGAGCAGCACGGCCGCGGACTTGCCGCCCAGCTCCAACGTGGCGCGGCGCAGGTCGTGACCGCACAGCGCGCCGATCCGCCTGCCGACGGCGGTGGAACCGGTGAAGCTGATCTTGTCCACACGGGGATCGCCGACCAGGCGCTCGCCGGCCTCGGCGCCGCCGGCCACCACGTTGAGCACGCCGTCGGGCAGGCCGATCTCGGCGGCCACCTCGGCCAGCACGAACGCCGACAGCGGCGCCTCGGGGGACGGTTTGAGCACGACGGTGCAGCCCGCCGCGAGCGCGGGGGCGATCTTCAACGCGGCGGTGAACAGCGGTGCGTTCCACGGCACGATCGCGCCGACCACTCCGGCGGGCAGCGCGCGGACCCGTACGTCGTTGCCGAACGCACCGGGCCGGGTCTCGCTCCACGGGTAGGAGGCGGCGATGCCGCGGTAGGCGCGGAAGACGCCGAGGGCTGTGCCCAGCTGCCCGAAACGGGCCCATGCGCGCGGTGAGCCGACCTCGTCGGAGATCAGGGCGACCAGTTCGTCCGAGCGGGCCCTGAGCGCCTTGCCCAGCCGGCCGAGCACGTCGGCGCGGTCCTCCGGGCTCGTACCCGGCCAGGGCCCCTCGTCGAACGCGTGCCGCGCGGCGGCCACGGCGGCGTCGACGTCGGCGTCCGTCGCGTCCGGCACGGTGCCGACCACCTGGCCGGTGGCCGGGGAACGCACCTCGATGGTGGCGCCGGCCGAGGACGGACGCCGGCCACCGCCGATGAAAGCGTGTTCGTAGCCGCGCACACGGACTCCTCACTTGGTCGCCGTACGAGAATATTCTGACAGTTGTGTCACTCATCTGCAACCGGACCAGTGGCAGATGGCGAGCCTGTCGGCTAGTTTGTGATCGACGGAGCGGCCGTTACGGATCTCATCGTTCTGACGCGACGTCACGTCAGGTTCTCACCGTGGAAACAAGGGGGAAACGATGAGTCGCGGCACCGAGTACGAGGTGGTCGTCGAGCGCGGGAAGATCCAGGAGTTCGCGGCGGCGATGCAGTGCGACGACCCGGCCTACCGGGGACCGCATGCCATCGCACCGCCGACCTTCCTGACGAGTGCCGCGCTCTGGGCCCCCGAGGGCGCGCGGGTGGACGTGGGCTTCGACCGCAGGCGCCTCCTGCACGGCCAGCAGGAGTACGTTTTCCACGGGCCGCCGCCGTGGGCCGGCCAGGTGCTGAGGGTCGTCGAGCGGATCGAGGACCGGTACGAGAAGGCGGGGAAACGGGGCGGCCGGATGCGGTTCGCCGTCGTGGTCACCGAGTACCGGGCCGAGGACGGCACGCTCGTCGCGGAGGGGCGCTCGACGCTCATCGAGACCGCGCCGCGCCAGGAGGGGGCCCAGTGACCGAGCGAAGCGAGGGAACCGGCAAGCAGAGCACCTTCGGTCATGAGGCCGACGAAGGAGGTCCCATGACCGAGCGAAGCG